>NZ_JBSFDZ010000004.1:0-372351 GCF_053594175.1 Nocardia sp. NPDC001965 | reverse complement strand
GGACCGGGATCCCGGTCCTACAGCCGCGCCCACACCGGCCGGGTCACCGGGGGATGGGTACCGGGATCGGGATCGGTGGCAGGAACGGCGGCAGCGGCAACCCGGGAGCGTTCGGGGTGGTCGCGGCCGGCCGGCCCGGCGGCGGTGGTTCACGGACTGTGCCGTCGCTGATGTAGATCGTCACCTGCGATCCGGGAATCGCCGACCCGTTCGGTGTCGATCCCGTGACCGTGCCCTTGGGTGCCGAGCCGGTCGAAGTCACCGAGGTGACCTTGAAACCGGCGCCGGTGAGCGCTCCGGTCGCCTCGCCCGCGGTCATCCCGACGACATCGGGTACCTGTGCGTTCTCGGCGCCACGGACATATTTCTCGTCGACCGGCGGCAGGGCCGGGGGCGGGAAGTTCGCCACCACCCCCTTGACGGCGCCGAACCAGGTCCGGGCGGGCTCGTTACCGCCGAACAGGCCGTTGGCATCGCTGGCAGGGCAGTTGCGCAGGGGGAAGGAGCAGATCTCACCGGGGGTCGGGCTGTCGCCGTAGACGTAGACCGAGCCGGCGAGGGAATTGGTGAAGCCCAGGAAGGCCGAGGACCGGTGGCTTTCGGTGGTACCCGTCTTGGCGGATACCGGCATGTTCCATCCGGCCGATCCGGCGGCCGCCGACGCGGTACCGCCGCCGGCCGAGTCCTTGCCCATGGCATTGGCCAGGGTGTTGGCCAGACCCGGTTCGACGACCTGCTCGCAGGCCTGTTCGGTGAGCGGAACCGGTTTGCCGTAGCGGTCGATCACTTCGGCGATCGGGGAGGGCGGGCACCAGGTCCCGCCGGAGGCGAGAGTCGCGGCCACATTGGACAGTTCCAGCGGATTCACCGCGAGCGGGCCCAGGGTGAACGAGCCGAGATTCTGGCCCTTGATCATATCGGCCAGGCTCTGGTTGTCGTCGTGGCCGGACGTGCCGGGATCGGTGTAGGAGCGCAGCCCGAGGCGGACGGCCATATCCACGGTCGGGGTCACGCCGACGGCCTGGATGAGTTTCACGAAGGCCGTGTTCGGCGAAGTGGCCAGTGCCTCGGTCACCGACATGGGCGACCGGTAGTTGCCGGCGTTCTCGACACAGTAGGTAGCGGGCGGGCAGCCGGGAGCGCCACCGTTACCCATGCCCCGGGCATCGAACCGTGACGGCACATCCAGTTGGGCGTTGGTGCCCATGCCTTTCTCCATGGCGGCGGCGGTGGTGAAGAGCTTGAACACCGAGCCCGCGCCGTCACCGACCATCGAGTAGGGCTGGCCGAGCAGGGTTTCGTGCGCGTCCCGGTTCAGGCCGTAGGTACGACTGCTCGCCATCGCCAGCAGCGGGTGTTTGTCCTTGCCCGGGCCGATCAGCGACATGAGCGAGGCTATGTTCTCCAGATGGGGGTCGGCGTTCGCGTTGACCGAACGTTTCACCGAATCCTGGACGGCGGGATCCAGGGTGGTGCGGATCAGGTAGCCGCCCTTCTCGATCTGTTCTTTGCTGAGCCCGGCATTGGCCAGGTACGACAGGGCGTAATCGCAGAAGAACCCGCGGTCACCGGCGGCGATGCAGCCCCGGGGCAGGCCTTTCGGCTCGGGTAGTACGCCCAGCGGCTGTGATTTCGCGGCGTGGAACTCCGCGGCCCGGCTGGGGATGTTCTGGATCAGGGTGTCCAGCACGGTGTTCCGGCGGTCGGTGACGCCCTCGGGGTTGGTGTAGGGGTTCAGCTTGGAGCTGGACTGCACCATCCCGGCCAGCATCGCCGACTGGGCGATGTTCAGGTCCTTGGCGTCGATACCGAAGTAGGTCTGGGCGGCGTCCTGGATGCCGTAGGAGGAGTTACCGAACGGGACCAGGTTCAGGTACCGGGTGAGCACCTCGTCCTTGGTGAGTTCCTTGTCCAGGGTCAGTGCCATCCGGATCTCGCGGATCTTGCGCGCGGGGGTCGTTTCGATGGCGGCGCGGCGCTCGGCGTCGGTCTTGGCGACCACGAGCAGGTTGAAGTTCTTGACGTACTGCTGGTCCAGGGTCGAGGCGCCCTGCTGGACCTCACCGCTGCTGGTGTTGGTCAGGAAGGCGCGAATGGTGCCCTGCCAGTCGACACCGTGGTGGTCGGCGAAGCGCTTGTCCTCGATGGAGACGATCGCCAGCTTCATATCGTTGGAGATCCGGTCGCTGGGTACTTCGAACCGGCGCTGCTCGTACAGCCAGGCGATGGGATTGCCGGCCGCGTCCACCATGGTGGAGACGGCGGGGACGGTTCCCTCGACAAGTTCCGCGGACACGTTGTCGACGGCGTCGGCGGCGCGGTTCGAGACGAATCCGAAACCTCCGGCGACCGGGAACAACAATCCGGCTACGAGCACGGAGGCGAGTACACAGCTGCCCGCCAGCTTCAGGAGCGCACGTGTGATCGGCACAGCACCAGCGTAGAGGGTCACGGTTCCGGGCTCGTGAGGTGTGGATGCGGGGTGTTGTCTTCGCTGATCAGTGGATTGAGCGGGGTGTATCGCGGAAGGTGCCTGACGTGCGTATACGGGTCGGCGGGCGGCTGCCGGGTGACGGCGCGCAGGCACGGACGTACCAAAAAGTCAGCACTCGGTCTTGCGCAATCGGCATACCTTTACCTAGATTGAGAGCTCAGTGTGATAGAGCTAACACTCAATGTGGAATGTGGTGCACTTCGCAGCGGGGCTCGGGTTGCTGCGGAGCGGCACGCGATTCCGGAGCGCCGTGACCCGGTGTTCGGACTGGCAAAGGGGCACACCAAATGCACATGACAACCCCCGTCGCTCGATTGGACGTAGAGGAAGCCGAAGCAAGGATCGCCTGGGTGGCCCAGGCCCGATGCAAGGAAGTGGATCCCGATCAACTGTTCGTCCGCGGCGCCGCCCAGCGCAAAGCGGCGACGATCTGCCGGCACTGCCCGGTCCTGATGGAGTGCGGGGCGGACGCACTCGACAACAGGGTCGAGTTCGGTGTGTGGGGCGGGATGACCGAACGACAGCGGCGTGCGCTGCTCAAGCAGCATCCCGAGGTGACCTCTTGGTCGGATTTCTTCCACGCTCAGCGCCATCATCAGGTGGCTATGTAAACGAATTCCCTATTGGACGACCAACCGCCGGGCACTCGAGTTTCGAGTGCCCGGCGGTTTGCCTGTTCGGGCCCGATCGAGCAATTGCCGGACCGGGCACGGGAGCCGGTCAGGCCTCCGCGGCGGTCTGCGCACCGGCCAGTTGCGCCCCCACCGCGCGCAGGGCGGCCAGGTCGGTGACATCGAACGGCAGCGCCGTCACCGAGACGATCGGCACCCGCGGATGCGCACCGGTGAACCGGTGCAGCAGATGCTGTTCGCGGCGCGCGGTAGCGACTCGCTGAGCATGCACCCGCAGCACGCCCGCCGATAGCGGATCCGAATCATCGAGGCGGTCGGCGGCGGTGAGCGCGTGATCCGACGGCAGTGCGCACAGCACCGGATGCGTCCGGTTGAGCACCAGTCCGGCCAGCGGCATCTTCTCGGTCGACAACCGGTCCACGAAGAACGATGCCTCACGCAGTGCGTCGGGTTCCGGGGCGGCGACCACCAGGAAATGGGTGCCGGGTTTGGCGAGCATGGCGAATGTGCGATTCGCGCGCTCCTGGAAACCACCGAACAACGATTCCAGCGATTGCAGGAAATTCGAGGCGTCCTTGAGCATCTGACCGCCGACGATCGTCGAGACCCCGCGCAACGCCAGGCTCATCGCGCCTGTGACGAAGCGTCCGACCCCGCGTCCGGGTGCCATGATGACCCGGATCATGCGGCCGTCCAGGAAGTTGCCCAGCCGTTTGGGGGCGTCCAGGAAATCCAGGGCGTTACGCGAGGGCGGGGTGTCCACGACGATGAGATCCCATTCCCGGTGTCCCGCGAGCTGACCCAGTTTCTCCATCGCCATATATTCCTGAGTGCCACCGAACGAGGAGGCCACCGCCTGATAGAACGGGTTGGCGAAGATCTGCTCGGCCTTGTCCGGGGTGGTGTGTTCCAGCACCATTTCGTCGAAGGTGCGGCGCATATTCAGCATCATGGCGTGCAACTCGCCCTTGGCATCGGGCCCCAGTTCCACCCGCTGTGGACTGTTGTCCAGATCCGCGACGCCGAGCGACTGGGCCAGTCGGCGGGCCGGGTCGATGGTGAGGACGACCACCTTGCGTCCCTGTTCGGCCGCGAGCAGGGCGATGGCCGCCGCAGTGGTGGTCTTGCCGACGCCGCCGGAACCGCAGCACACCACGACCCGGGCAGCCGGGTCGGCGAGAATGGCGGCGATATCGAGTGGTGCCGGACCGGCCGGTCGGGTGCTCATCGGACTCCCTGCTCGTTCAGATGGGCCGCCAGTTCGTACAGGCCGCCCAGGTCCATACCGTTGGGGAGGGCGGGCAACAGCAGCCGGGCAACCTCCAGATCCAGCAATTCGGCCGCGCTGACGTCCTGGGCGCCCAGCGTGGCCGAATGCTCGACGGTCTCGGTGAGCAGGCCCGTGAAATCGGCGGCCGACAGGGTGATTCCGGCGGATTCCAGACCGGCCCGGACGGTGTCGGCATCCAGTTCACCGGTGGTGGCGGCGGTACGGGCCTCGGCACTGAGCGGGCTGTGCACGGCGCGATTGACGATCACGCTGCCGATCCGCAGATCGTTGCCCCGAAGTTCGGTGATCGCATCCATGGTCTCCTGTACCGGCAATGCCTCGAGCAGCGTCACCAGGTGGATCACCGTCTGATCCGAATGCAGCAGTGCGGAAACGCCCTCGGCCTGGGCGGCGATCGGGCCGCCCTTGGCGAGTTCGGCCATCGCCTGCGTGACATCGAGGAAACTCGCGATCCGGCCGGTCGGCGGGGCGTCGACGACGACCTCGTCATAGGCGGGACGGCCCGATTCGCCGACCCGGACCACGCACTCTTTGATCTTGCCGGTCAGGATGACGTCGCGCAGGCCCGGCGCGATGGTGGTGACGAAATCGATGGCGCCCATCCGGCGCATCGCCCGGCCGGCGAAGCCGAGGTTGTAGAACATATCGAGGTATTCGAGGAACGCGTGCTCGATATCGAGGGCCAGCGCCACCACTTCGCCGCCACCGTCGGCGGTGGCGATCTTGGTCTCGGTGGGCGGCAACGGTGGCAGGTCGAACAATTGGGCGATCGATTGCCGGTTCTCCACCTCGACCAACAGCACCCGCCGCCCGCCGGCGGCCAGCGCCAGGGCCAGGGCCGCGGACACCGTGGATTTACCGGTGCCGCCCTTACCGGATACGTAGTGCAGGCGGGCTTTCGTCGCGCTGTCGGGCCACCCCGTCTTCAGGCCCGGTTCGGCCGATTCCGACATCGTCGTTGGTTCTGCCACGGTCGCGAGCCTATAACTCGTATCGGGCGGATGCCCGCATACTCCGGTTTGTGTGGATGTGGTGTACCAGACACCGGGAACGTCTCCCTATCGCCGGACCGGCGATCGCGCCGCGGGTCACCGATTCGTACCAAGTAGGCTCCGTGCGCATGAGCGATGTGACCCTGTGGGAATACGCGACCGTACCGCTGCTGACCCATGCGACCAAACAGATTTTGGATCAGTGGGGCGCCGACGGCTGGGAGCTGGTGACCGTGCTGCCCGGCCCGACCGGCGAGCAGCATGTCGCCTACCTCAAGCGGCCGAAGCAGTAAACGCCATGGCGGAATCCGAAGCGAATCGTCCGGCGACCGAATGGCGGGCCAATCTCGACCGGCTCGGCCTGACCGTCCCCCCGGTGGTGGCGCCGGTCGCCGCGTACGTGCCCGCACTGCGCACCGGCAATTACGTCTACACCTCCGGGCAGCTGCCCTTCGTGGCAGGTGAACTGTCGGCGGTCGGCAAGGTCGGCGCCGAGGTGTCGCTCGACGAAGCGGTGACCGCGGCACGCTGGTGCGCGGTGAACGCGCTGGCAGCCGTACACGACCTGGTCGGCCTGGACGAGGTCGTGCGGATCGTGAAGGTAGTCGGGTTCGTCGCTTCGGCACCGGGTTTCACCGATCAACCGCTGGTGATCAATGGTGCGTCGGAGTTCCTCGGAGTGGTGTTCGGCCCGGCGGGCGCGCACGCCCGCTCGGCGGTCGGCGTCTTCGAACTGCCGAAGAACACGCCGGTGGAGGTCGAACTGATCGCCGAGGTCCGCTGAGCGGGTTCGACGGTCCCGGTTCGGCACACCCGCGGCGGAGCCCATAGATTCGAAGGGGCGACTTTCGAATTGGAGGTGTCGTGGTGACACTCACCCATCCGGCCTATGGGCAACTCCGTGCGGTGACGCCGTCGGCGTCGGTGCTGCTCGCGAACAATCCGGGACCGATGACCCTGGACGGTACGAACACCTGGATCCTGCGGTCACCCGATCGCACGGACTGCGTGGTGATCGACCCGGGCCCCGACGACGCGGAGCACATCGCGGCGATTGCCGGGGCCACCGGTGGCGCGGTGGCGCTGACCCTGATCACCCATCGGCATCCCGACCACACCGGGGGGATCGACGAGCTGGTCCGCCTGACCGGGACACCGGTGCGGGCCGTGGAACCGGAGTTCCTGCGCGGAGGGGGGACCGTGCTCACCGACGGCGAAGTGATCGAGGTCGCGGGCCTGCGGATCACCGTGCTGCACACCCCCGGGCATACCGCCGATTCGGTGAGCTTCCTGCTGGCGGACGCGGTCCTGAGCGGTGACACCATCCTGGGCCGGGGCACCACAGTGCTGGATCGTGACGGCACCTTGCGGGACTATCTCCGGTCGATGGACCGGCTGCTCGAAACCGGTGCCGGGCGGGCGCTGCTGCCCGCGCACGGACCGGATCATCCGGATGTGGAGCCGGTGGCGCGGTACTACATCGCGCACCGGCACGAGCGACTCGCACAGGTCCGCGCCGCGCTGGAAGAGCTGGGTGTCGACGCGGACGCAATGGATGTGGTTCGCAAGGTCTATTCCGACGTCGACGAGAGCCTGTGGCCGGCCGCCCGCAGTTCGGTGGAATCGCAGCTCACGTATCTACGGTCGGAGCCGGACGCGCAGAACTGAGTGGATTCGTCAGCGGGCGGCGGCCCGGGGGTGACCCCTCGGAACGCCGCCCGTTCGACGTGGGAACGCACCGTGGTGCTCGGCGCGTGACCGGACGGACCGGTGAACAACCGGACAGTGGCCGGCCCTCCGCAATCGGGCCGGCTTCCCGGACTCGTCGCGCCGCCGGTTCGACGTCAACGGGCCCGGCGGGCCAGCCGCTCGGAGTCGGAGATCAGCACGCTCTTGCCCTCGAGGCGCAGCCAGCCGCGATGCGCGAAATCGGCGAGTGCCTTGTTGACCGTCTCCCGGGAGGCGCCGACGAGCTGGGCGATCTCTTCCTGGGTCAGGTCGTGGGTCACCCGCAGCGCACCGGCTTCCTGGGTGCCGAACCGCTGCGCGAGCTGCAACAGCGCCTTGGCGACCCGGCCCGGGACATCGGTGAAGATCAGATCCGCGAGGTTGTTGTTGGTGCGGCGCAACCGGCGGGCCAGTACCCGGAGCAGCTGTTCGGCGATCTCCGGGCGCTGATCGATCCACGACTTCAGCGCATCGCGATCCATGGTCACGGCACGGACCTCGGTCACCGTGGTGGCGGTGGAGGTACGTGGGCCGGGATCGAAGATGGAGAGCTCGCCGAACATATCCGACGGACCCATGATGGTCAGCAGGTTCTCCCGGCCGTCCGGGGAGCGGCGGCCGAGCTTCACCTTGCCGGAGGTGATGATGTACAGCCGATCGCCCGGTTCGCCCTCGTTGAAGATGACGTGGCCGCGAGGGAAATCCACGGGCTGCAGCTGTTTGGCGAGTGCAGCCACCGCGGTGGGCTCAACGCCTTGGAAGATGCCTGCTCTGGCGAGGGCCTCGTCCACGAATGTGCTCCTTAGGAAAATGGCTGTAGTCGTCGGGCGGACCGATGCGGTTCGGCCGACAGTGCAGTCTACGCGGCCTTATCGACGCGCAGTGACAGACACCACGTAAGGAGGTTAACCGTGGGCGAGTCGGGACGGTGCGGCGCCCGCACGATCAGCTCGCACGGGCGATGTCGACGGTCTCGCGCGCCTCCTCGCTGCGATTACGACGGCGGCGCATACGCGCGACCGCCGCCGGTAGTCCGAGCTTCGTCAGCTCGTTGACCTCGGCGTTGCTGGCCTTGTCCAGGTAGGCCTGGACTTCCTCGTCGGGCTCGAGAAGTTTGCGCAGACGGTTCTCCACCCGTTCCATGCCGAGTGCGAACAGCATCAACACCACTGGGAAGAGCACCACAGCGAGTCCTTGCATGCCGGGTAGTTAACACGGTCGAGGTCTCAGATGGAATACGGGAGTAGAACTGAGAAGGCAACGTTGTCGGACGGTTCCGTATGGTGGACGGGTGCGTACCTCCCCCTCCGATACCGTCGGAAGCGACATTTCCGGCACGGCCGAGGCGACTGTCCCGGGCCCGGCGAAAGGCGGGGCGCGCACCCGTGGATCCGGCGCCCGACCGGCGGAAACCCGATTGGGTCTGGTGCGCCGTGCCCGCCGTATGAACCGGTCGCTGGCACGCGCATTTCCCGACGCGCACTGCGAGTTGGATTTCGGTAATCCACTCGAACTCGCGGTGGCGACGATCCTGTCGGCGCAATGCACGGATGTGCGAGTGAATATGACCACTCCGGCGTTGTTCGCCGCCTATCCGGACGCCCGGGCATATGCCGAGGCGAACCGTGCGGAGCTGGAAGAACTCATCCGCCCCACTGGTTTCTACCGCAACAAGACGAATTCGCTCATCGGCCTCGGACAGGCACTGCTCGAGCACTACGACGGTGAATTACCTCACACGATGGCGGAGTTGGTGCGATTGCCGGGCATCGGTCGCAAAACGGCCAATGTGATTCTCGGCAATGCATTCGGAATTCCGGGCATCACGGTCGATACCCATTTCGGTCGGCTGGTGCGTCGTTGGGGCTGGACCGCCGAAGAAGATCCGGTAAAAGTCGAACACGCGATCGGTGCATTGATCGAGCGCAAGGAATGGACGATGTTGTCCCACCGGGTGATCTTCCACGGGCGCCGCGTCTGCCACGCCCGGAAGCCCGCGTGCGGGGTGTGCATCCTGGCCAAGGACTGCCCCTCGTTCGGCGCCGGACCCACCGACCCGGAGGTGGCGGCTGCGCTCGTGAAAGGGCCCGAGGCGCCGCATCTGCTCGAACTGGTGGGCCGGTGAGCCGCATACCGGTTTTCTGGAAATGGGCATTGACGGCGGTGATAGTGGCATTGGCGGCGGCAGCCGCCTTCTGGCCGCGTGGCGGTTCGGATGAAGCCGGGCCCGTCCCGGAACCGGCCCGGCGCACAGATCCCGCGTTGCGGGCGGCGTCGGGCGTGGCCGAGTGTCCGCCGGAATCGGTCCCGGCCGGGGCGCCGGGTCCGCTGACGGATATCGTGCTGACCTGCCTCGCGGACGGCTCACCGGAGTCGCCGGGCCGGCTCACCGGCCGGCCCACGGTACTCAATCTCTGGGCCTACTGGTGCCAACCCTGCCGGACCGAACTGCCGCTCTTCCAGGAATACGCCGACCGGGCCGGAAACGCGGTGCAGGTGATCACGGTGCACAGCGACCCGGACGAGACGAAGGCGCTCACGCTGCTGGCCGCGCTGAACGACGATCTGCGGGCGGCCGGCCGCCCCGAGCTGCATCTGCCCGCCCTCCAGGACCCCGACGCCCGAGTACGTGCGGCCGCGCAGGCGCCGAATGCCCTGCCGATCACCGTCCTGGTCCGTCCGGACGGTTCGATCGCCGACTACGTCGCACGGCCGTTCCACGATGCCGACGACATCGCGGCCAGCGTGGCCGACGCACTGGGAGTCCACGCATGATGCGGTACCTCCGCCTTCGCTGCGGCCTCCGCGGGCCGGATGTGGCCCGTTCGCGGGAGGTTCTTCGGTGCGATGCCTTCGCTGCGGCCTCTGCGGGCCGGACGTGGTCCGTTCGCGGGAGGTTCTGTGACGCTGCGGTACCTCCGCCTTCGCTGCGGCCTCCGCGGGCCGCAAGTGATCTCTTCGCGGGAGGCTCTGTGATGTCTTCGTCTTCGCTGCTCTCGCCGAGAGCCGCATGAGCCCCCGAGGAATGCTCCGTGACAGGTGAACAGGTGCCGCCCTGGCTGGGCCGGGCGGCAGGACCGGGGCAGCCCGATTTCTCCGACACCCTCGGCCGCGCGCGGATACTGCGCCGGAAGCTGGCGGGTCAGGTGCGCGAAGCCGCGGTCCTGGTGCTCTTCGCGGGTGATCCGACCGCGGACCCGGACGCGCCGGGCGGGCTGCCCGCCGACGCCGAGGTCCTGCTGACCCAGCGCGCGTCCACCATGCGCCAGCACCGGGGGCAGGTCGCCTTTCCCGGTGGCGCGGTGGATCCCGGCGACGCGGGGCCGATCGATACGGCGCTACGGGAAGCCTGGGAGGAGACCGGCCTGGACCGGGCCGGAGTGCAGCCGATCACGACACTGCCGAAGCTGTTCGTCCCGCCCTCCCGGTTCGATGTGACCCCGGTCGTCGCCTACTGGCGGTCCCCCAGCGAGGTGCGGGTGGTGGACCGGGGGGAGACCGACCGGGTGGTTCGGGTACCGATGGCGGATCTGCTGGATCCGGCAAACCGCTTCCTCGTGCGCAGCGCGCTCGGATACTCGAGTCCGGCGTTCCAGGTGGACGGAATGTTGGTCTGGGGACTCACCGGCGGCATACTGGCCGGACTCATGACTTCACTGGGCTGGGAAGCGGAATGGGACCGAACCGACGTGCGTGATCTGGAAGAGGCGTTGGCCGCGGTGGGGATGGTGTTGTGAGCTCCTCTGCGTGGCTCGATATAGCGGTTGTCATATTGGCGCTCCTGGCCGCCTCCTCCGGGTGGCGGCAGGGCGCGGTGGCGTCCGCACTGGCTTTCCTCGGAGTGGTACTCGGCGCGGTCGCCGGCATCCTGATCGCCCCGCACATCCTCGTGCACATAGATGAGGGCCGCAGCCGGGTATTGGCCGGTGTGCTGCTCATCGTGCTGCTGGTGATCGTCGGTGAGGTCGCGGGCATGGTGCTCGGCCGGGCCGCGCGCAGCGGGATGACCCATCCGTTCGCCCGCGGTGCCGACAGCGCGATCGGCGCGGTCCTACAGACCGGCGCCGTCCTGGTGACGGCATGGCTGCTGGCACTGCCGCTGGCGACCTCGTCGCAGCCCGCCATCGCCTCGGCCATCAACAGCTCCCGGGTACTCGCCGAGGTCAACCGGGTCGCGCCGGACTGGTTGCGCCAGCTGCCCAACGAGTTCTCCAAACTGCTCAACACCTCGGGCCTGCCCGATGTGATCGGTCCGTTCGGCCGCGCGCCCATCGCCGCGGTGGAACCCCCGGACCCCAGCGTGCTGGCCAGTCCGGTCGCCGGTTCCCTGCAGCAGAGTGTGCTGCGCATCCGCGGCGTCGCACCGAGCTGCCAACGGGCACTGGAAGGTTCCGGATTCGTGATCGCTCCGGAGCGGGTGATGACCAACGCGCACGTCGTGGCCGGGACCACCAGCGTGACGGTGGATTCCGCCAACGGTCCGCTGGATGCCTCGGTGGTCGAATTCGATCCGTCCATGGATATTGCGGTGCTGTCGGTGCCCGGACTGGTCGCGCCGGTCATCCCGCAGGCGCCGGAGCCGGCCGATTCGGGTGAGAGCGCGATCGTGCTCGGGTATCCGGGTGGCGGCCGGTATACGGCGAGCGCGGCGCGGGTGCGCGAAACGCTGGATCTCACCGGCCCGACGATCTACCGGGACGGCACCGTCGAGCGTGAGGTCTACACCGTGCGCGGTTCGGTACGGGCGGGCAATTCGGGTGGGCCGCTGGTCGATACCCAGGGCAATGTGCTCGGGGTGGTGTTCGGTGCCGCCGTCACCGACGACGACACCGGCTATGTGCTCACGCTCGACGAGGTCCGGGAACGTATCGATATCGCACCGTCGGCGAATTCGCCGGTGGATACCGGTCCGTGCGTGCTGAGCTGACAGCGGGGAGGCCGCGCCCGCCCGTCAGGCGGGACGTCCCGGTCTGCGCCGGTCCGCGCCGGCGAGCAGCTTCACGATCTCGGCGGTGACCGCGTCCGGATTCTCCTGATGGGCGAAATGCGCCGCGTCGCGGATGGTGACCACCCGCCGTTGCGGTGAGAGCTGGGGTCCGCGGTGCACGGTCGCGGGCAGGATGTACCTGTCGTGCTCGCCGCGGATGGACACCACGGGTATTTCGATCGGTTTACGCATGACCGCGATGAACCGGCGGCCGTCGGCACGCCATTGACTGCGGAAGGCCCAGCGCCGGTATTCCAGCCCGCAATGCGCCGAGCCGGGAATCTGTATGGCCGAACGCATCCGGTCGGCGCTGTCCGCGAATTCCGGGGTACGCGCCCAGGCCCGCGAACCACGGGCGGCCAATATCGCGACAGCACCGGCACCGTTGTCGCGGGTCAGCCGGGCTTCGGGAAGGCGGGGGAGCTGGTCGCGCAGGAAGTCCGGTAGCCAGGCGCGGCGCTGAGCGTTGTCGCGCAACACCGAACTCTTCAGAGCCGCCGGATGCGGGGAGGACACCACAGCGATCGATCGCACCAGCCGGGGATGCAGTACCGCGGTCGCCCAGCAGACCAGGCCACCGTCGGCATGCCCGACCAGCGTCGCACTGGTATGACCGAGCGCCCGGATCAGCCCGGCGATATCACCGGCCAAAGTCCAGCCGTCGTAGCCGCGCGGCGGTTTGTCGCTGTCGCCGTAGCCGCGCAGATCGACCGCCACGACATGGTTGCCGAGTTCGGCGAGCGCGGTGAGCTGATGGCGCCACGACCACCAGAAGTCCGCGAAACCGTGCAGCAGGACCACCAGCGGCGCGTCCGGATGCTCCGGCCCCGCGCTCGCCACATGCAGCCGTATCCCGTTGGCGTGCACATCGCGGTGCGTCCAGGGGCCGCCGAAGCGCACGCTGGACGGGTCCGGTGGAAAGTTCGACGCCACGTGGTCCGAGCGTAGTGAACGCCGGGCTGTCGCTGTGTGCCGGACCCGCCTACCGCTGCGTGGTCTTCTCCAGCGCGGTCGGGTCGTCGTGACTGCCGAAACCGGACGGCAGCACGGTGCGGGTCTGCTTGAGCGAATCGATGGTCTTCTCCGGCGCGCGCAGCTTCTTCACCTTGCGGTAGCCGAGGAAGGCCAGCAGTGCGGTCACCACGATCATGAACGCGAAGACGATCCAGAACGCGGCCCACCGGGTGAGCCAGATATCCAGCGTCTCGGCCACGGCGAAGAAGAAGAAGAAACTGCTGAACAGCAGTACGGTCAACGCGCCGATGAAGTAGACGCTGCCCTGCAGGCCCTTCTTGATCTCACCGGTGACCTCGGCCTTGGCCAGGGCCACTTCGGCGCGCACCAGGGTCGAGACCTGTTCGGAGGCGTCGCGGACCAGACTGCCGAAACTGGCCGATGCGTGCGGGTCGATCTCGGACAGCGGAATAGAGGTGACCGCGCCGCCTCGTACACCGTCTCCGTTACCGCCCTGTGTGACACTCACGTGGTCGACCCTCTCCCTGTCCCGATCCTGCTCGGTCTTACTGTTCTGGTTCTAGCGCATCCGCGTCTCGCCGCGCACGGTGGACACGCCCACGCCGCAACAGTAGCGCCGAACCGGCCACCGATGCCGCCATGGACGTCACCAGGACCGCGGCCTTGGCGAGTTCGGCGGAATCGGGGTAGTTCTCCAACGCCAGTTCCGCCACGAGCAGGCTAACGGTGAACCCGATCGCGCCGAGCACCGACAGGGCGAACATATCGCGGTAGCCCAGATGTGCCGGACGTTCGGCGATCCCGGTGCGGATGGCCAGCCAGCTGACCCCGAAGATGCCGGTTGTCTTGCCGACCAGCAGGCCGAGGATGATCGCCAGCGACAGCCGGTCGGTGAACAGCTCGCCGAACATCGCACTGCTGATCGGCACCCCGGCCGCGAATAGCGCGAACAACGGCACGCACAGTCCGGCCGAAACAGGTTGGAAAAGGTGCTCCCACCGAGCGGCGGGCGCCTCGGCCTCGCCGTCGTCGGGCCGGACTCTGGTGAGCAGACCGCAGGCCACACCCGCGAGCGTCGGATGGACATGCGCCTCGTGCAGGGCATACCAGCACAGCAGCGCCAGCAGGATATAGATGAGCGGTGAGGTCCAACGTCGGTGCTGCGCGAACCACCAGCCCGCACAACACGCCAGGGCCACGGCCAGCCAGGTGAAGGCCAGGCCGGTGGTGAACAGCACCGCGATCAGCACGATCGCCATCAGATCGTCGACGACCGCGAGGCTCAGCAGGAACACTCGCGCGCTGGCCGGGATCCGGGAACCGGTCATGGCCAGTACCGCGAGCGCGAAAGCGATATCCGTGGCGACCGGGATGGCCCAGCCGCGGTCCATTCCGTCCACCCCGAAGCCGATGGTGAAGGCGATGATCGCCGGAGTCACCACGCCACCCGCCGCCGCGATGATCGGGAGCGCGGCCCGTTTCGGATCGGCGAGTTCACCGATGACGAGTTCGCGTTTGAGTTCGAGCCCGGCCACGAAGAAGAAGATCGCGAGCAGTCCGTCCTTCACCCAGTCGGCGAGGGTGAGATCCAGATGCAGCCGCGGGATGGCCAGATGTGTTTCGGTGAGGTCGATATAGCTCTGCCCCCACGGCGAGTTCACCCAGAGCAACGCCACCGCAGCCGCCACCAGCAACAGTGCGCCACCGACGGTTTCGGTCCGCAGATAGCGGGCGAGTTCGGACCGGGGCCTGCTCAGCACGGGAAACCTTTCGGTCGGACGGACGTCTACCGCGCCCGCCGTGGAAGCTGCCCTCCACCGACACACGCCGATTTCGCCGACCAGACTTCCCGGCACACCATGCGCAATTGTATTGGCCCCGCCTTCGGCGGGGCGGGTGGGGCCCTCGTGACCCCGGTTCTTCACTCCGCCGCTCAGTCGCTGCGCTCCTTCGCTCTGTCGCTCCAGAACCGGGGCGGGCCCCGCCGACCGAGGTAGACCATCCGGGAAACAAAGACGGAAGAGAAAACATCCGGATCAGGCCGTCCGTGCTGACGTAACCCGTATGTGTCGAGTTTTACGAGACACCTCAAAGGGTTGAGGCCCGTCTCGCCGTTCAGGCCTCGAAAGCGCATGAGCCGAAGGCTCGAGTCTCGAGGCCTGAACGGCGAGACACCAGGGGGCCTCGACCCCACCCGCGCCAGCGCGCCAAAAACACAGCCGCGGCGATCTACTACGCTCACCCGGGTGAGCAGTATCCAGGTCGCGGACCAAACCTTCCTCGCCGCTTCCGGCGCCGCGGTCGCGGCCGCTTTGGACGGCCCGGCCCGCTGGCGGCGCTGGTGGCCCGATCTCGAGCTGGATGTCCGGGAGGATCGTGGCGACAAGGGGATTCGCTGGTCGGTGTCGGGGGGGTTGACCGGCACCATGGAAGTGTGGCTGGAGCCGTCGCTGGACGGCGTGATCCTGCACTACTTCCTGCACGCCGAACCGCCCCGGCCGTTGCCGCCGCGCAAACTGGCCGCCGCGAACCGGGCACGCCGGGTGGCGGGCAAGGTCATGTCGTTCGAGGTCAAGGACCGCCTCGAGGACGACCGCCCGGCCGGAGTCGCTCCGCACGACAACTGACGGATTTCGTACCGTACCGCCGAAAGGAACCCCAGAAACCCTATGGCCGACCGGACCCAGAGATCGATCGTCATCGCGGCACCCGCCCGGCAGGTGATGTCCGTTATCGCCGATCTGGCGTCCTACCCGGAATGGGTATCGGCGGCCAAATCGGTGGAGGTACTCGAGACCGGACCGGACGGCCGGGCCCGCACGGCGCGGTTCGTCCTGGACGCGGGTGTCGTCAAGGACACCTACGTGCTGTCCTACACCTGGCAGCCGGACGATATGGCCGTGAGCTGGACTCTCGTGACCGGTGAACTGCAGAAGGTGCAGGAAGGCCGGTACGAACTCGTCGAACAGTCCGGCGGCGGCACCGAGGTGCGCTACGAACTGACCGTGGACCTGACGATTCCGATGATCGGGATGTTCAAACGCAAGGCGGAGAAGGTGATCACCGATACCGCGCTCAAGGAACTGAAGAAACGGGTCGAAGGCTGACCGGGCCGCAGCGTTCCGGCGGCGATTCCCGCGGCGGCGGCCGGCCCGCTCGCGGTGCCCGGTCGCGCACGCGGGTCGAATTGTTCGTCGGCAAGGGTGGTGTCGGGAAGACGACGCTGGCGTGCGCGCGGGCCATGAGTTGCGCGCGGGACGGGCAGCGAATCCTGGTGGCGTCGCTGGATCAGGCGCATTCGCTGGGCGACGCGCTCGGATTCCGGTTCGCGCACGACGCGGGTACCGTCCCCGGGATAACCCAGGTGGTCCCGGGCCTGGAAGTCATCGAACTCGATTCGCTCGCGCTGCTCGAGGAACGTTTCGGCACCCTCACCGACCTGCTGCGCGCCGATCCGGGGCATGAACACGGGATCGATCCGGCTGCCCTCGATCCGGCGGAACTCACCGGTCTGCCGGGAGTTCAGGAACTGCTCATGCTGGTGGAGATCGCCCAGTACGCGGCCGACGGCGAATGGGACGCGATCGTCCTGGACTGCCCGCCGACCGCGGATATGCTGCGCATCCTCACCATCCCCGAGACGGTGCTCGGATACCTGGACCGGATCTGGCCGCCGCATCACCGGATGATGAGTTCGGTCGGCACCGATATCCGCCGGGCGGTCCTGGCGGCGACGGTGCAGCGGATCGTCACCGCGGTCACCGAGGTCCGGGATCTGCTCGCCGACCGGGACCGCACCGGCGCCCGGCTCGTCACGCTGGCAGAGCGGGTGGCGGTGGCCGAATCCGCGCGAGTGCGCTCGGCGACCGCGTTGCTCGGTCTGCGGCTGGACGCGGTCGTGGTGAACAAGGTGCTGGCGCCGGTACCGCCACCGGACCCGGACCCGCAGCATCCGGCTGTGCGCTGGTATCTGAACCGCCGCGCCGAACAGTGGGATGTGATCACCGGGTTGCAGCGATCGATGCCCGAGGTCCCGGTGCTCGTCGCGAGCCATACCGGCGCCGAACCGGTGGGTATCGGCCCGCTGGCCGCCCTGTCGTGTGTGGTCGCGGAGGACAGTGGAAATCCCGAAAGCGAGCCCGACCCCGTTCGGCTCGACACCGGCGACGCCGTACGCGACGATCCGGGTCGGGCACCGCCGCCGGGCGGAGCCACCGACACCGGTACCGCCGGCCCCGCGGTACGGCTGGAATCGGGCGCGGGGCTGCAATCGGTGTACGCGATGCGTATCCACCTGCCGGTGGTCGATCCGGCGACTCTGCGGCTGGGACGAGTGGAGGACGATTTGATCGTGGGAGCGGACGGTGTCCGCCGTCGGCTGCGCCTGGCGCCCGTACTACGCCGCTGCACTGTCAGCACCGCCGAACTGGACAACGGGTACCTCGTGATCCGTTTCCGACCCGACCCGCAGGAGTGGCCGAAGTGACCGGACCCCGCTACCGCCAGCCCGAGGGCATCGCCGAATTCGCCGAGGAACTGCGGTTGCTCGCCGAGGCCGTGCTGGAACGCGTCGAACCGGTGCTCCGCGACGCCGCGGCCGAGGGGCAGCCGGAGTGGAACAACTGCACCTGGTGCCCGGTGTGCGCGGCGGCGGCGCTGGTCCGCGGGGAGCATCACGAAGTGCTGGCCACCGTGGCAGCGCACGGCACCGCCATCGTCACGGTGCTCCGTGAAGCCCTCGCGGGGGTACCGGTCGACCCGGTCGGAGCACACCGGCACGGGCCGGAATCCACCGCCGGGCACGAACATCCCCGCCCCGGTGCCGCCGGTGACGAACAGGGCCCCGGCGGCACCGCCGCCGGGCCGGCGCCGGCGGGCACCGAGTCCGGGCCCGGCGGGAGCCTGCCCGCCGACCGATCCGCATCGACCGGGCGATCCCGCTACGTCGGCATACCCGTGAACATCGAACAGTGACCGCCGCCGGCTCCGGGATCCCGTTGACCGTCGGTATCGATATCGGCGGCACCAATATCCGCGCTTCGGTGGTCGACGGCACCGGTGAGGTCCTCGATACGGTTCAGTATCCGACACCCCATTCGGCGGCGGCGCTGGAATCCGCGCTCGACCGCGCGGTCCGCGAACTCGCCGACCGGCACGCTATCGACGCCGTCGGGCTGGCCGTCGCCGGTTTCATCTCGCGCGACCGCACCACCGTGCGGTTCGCCCCGCATCTGCCCTGGCGGGACGCGCCGGTCGCGAAACGGCTCACCGAACGCCTCGGGTTACCGGTTCTGCTCGAACACGATGCCAACGCGGCGATGTGGGCCGAATACCGGTTCGGCGCCGCCGCGGGCGGCCACAATGTGGTGCTGATCGCGATCGGTACCGGTATCGGCGCCGCCCTGCTGCTCGACGGGGAACTGTATCGGGGCACCCACGGCGTGGCTCCCGAGCTCGGGCATCTCCAGGTGGTCCCGCAGGGCCGCGACTGTGGGTGCGGGAAACGCGGTTGCTGGGAGCGGTACTGCAGTGGGACGGCCCTCGCCGAGACCGCGATCGAACTGCTGGCCACCGAATCCGCTACCTCGCCCCTGGCCCGCGAGATCGTCGCCGACCCGGGTGCCCTCACCGGGCGCCGCGTCGCCGATGCCGCGCACGACGGCGACCGGCTCGCCGTCCGCGTCATGGCCGATTTCGCCGGCTGGCTCGGCCTCGGATTGGCCTTCGTCGGCGATATCTTCGACCCCGATCTGGTGGTCATCGCGGGCGGGGTGAGCAGTTCGGCACCGCTGTTCCTGGACGAGGCCCGCGAGGAGTACGCGAAAGCGGTCACCGGGCACGGGCACCGCCCGCTGGCGCGAATCCGGACCACGCAACTCGGCGAGGCGGCGGGGATGATCGGCGCCGCCGAGCTCGCCCGCACCGCGCTCATCGGCGGGCGCTGAGGTCACGATCGCGTACCGGCACGCGGCATCCGAATTGCCCGAAATGCCGTCGCATCACGTTCACGCGGCCGAAACGCACTGGTGAAGTGCCGGGCCGATGGTGTGAGTGACATTGTTCGCGGGGCTTGGATGTGATCTGTGACCGGCGGTAGAGTCGGCTTGCAGAGGCATTCCCCGAATTCCATCCCGGTTCCCGGAGTAAGGACGTCATGTTCTACTGGCTGCTTAAGTTTGTGCTGCTGGGTCCGTTCATCCACCTGTACAACCGGCCCGAGGTGGAGGGCGCGGAAAACATTCCGGCCGACGGTCCGGCGATCATGGCGGGGAACCATCTCTCGTTCGCCGACTGGCTTTTCGCGCCACTGTCGAGTCCGCGGCGGATCAACTATCTGGCCAAGGCCGAATACTTCAACACCCCGGGCTTCAAGGGCCGGTTCCAGAAGTTCTTCTTCAGTGCCTCGGGCCAGTACCCCATCGACCGCGGCGGCGCCGACGCGGCCGAGGACGCGCTCATCGCGGCCCGCAAGCTGCTGGACGAAGGTCGGCTCGTGGGTCTGTATCCGGAGGGCACCCGTTCCCCCGACGGCCGGCTGTACAAGGGCAAGACGGGTATGGCCCGCCTCGCGCTGGAGACCGGCGTTCCGGTGATCCCGGTCGCGGTGATCGGCACCGATGAAGTGAGCCCGCCCGGGCCGTTCCGGTGGCGGCGGCGCAAGGTCACCGTGAAGTTCGGTAAGCCGATCGATTTCTCCCGCTACGAGGGTATGGGCGGCAACCGCTTCGTCGAGCGCGCGGTCACCGACGAGGTCATGTACGAGCTGATGCGGATGTCGGGTCAGGAGTACGTCGACGTCTACGCCGCGAGCCTCAAGAAGGACGTGCCTTCGGGCCCCTCTTCCCATCTGCCGCGCATCCCGGAGACCGCCGCGAGCTGAGCTCGGACGCGTAGCATGGACAGAATGACGGTTCGCGCCAAGATCTGCGGTATCCGGTCCCGATCGGACCTGGAGACGGTGGTGACCGCCGGTGCGGATGCCGTCGGATTCATCTGCGGGACAACCCATTACAGCGAAGACGCCTTGACACCCGAGTCGGCCGCGGAATTGTCCGCGGCCACTCCGTCGTTCGTGAACAGGGTGCTGGTGACCCATCTCGAGGAGGCCGGCGCCATCCTCGAGATGGCCGACCGGGTCGGTGTGGACACCATCCAGGTCCACGGCCTGGTCGATCGCCCGACGCTGCGGGCCGTGCACGCCGCGGCACACGGCCGCACGATCGTACGCGCGGTTCATGTGACCGGAG
Organism: Nocardia sp. NPDC001965; assembly: GCF_053594175.1. Lineage (NCBI taxonomy): Bacteria > Bacillati > Actinomycetota > Actinomycetes > Mycobacteriales > Nocardiaceae > Nocardia > Nocardia sp. NPDC001965. Next base: position 352,005 of record NZ_JBSFDZ010000004.1, on the reverse strand, counting down.
CCGACGCGGTGGCCCGTGCCCGGGACATCGCGGCGGACTGCGATGCGGTACTGCTGGATTCTCGTACCGCCGACCGGCTGGGTGGTACCGGCCGTACCCACGACTGGTCGGTCAGCGCCCGAATCGTCGGCGAACTGGCCCGGATGGGGCGGCCGGTGATCCTGGCCGGCGGGTTGACCGCCGACAATGTGGAGCACGCGATCGACGCCGTCCATCCGTTCGGGGTGGATGTGAACAGCGGGGTCGAAACCGAGACCGGTGACAAGGATTTCACGGCGTGCCAGGGGTTCGTGAAGACGGCGCACGAAAGCGATCGGGGCCGCCCAGTTCCAGTCCCACCGCGCCGAGTACCAGAGCTCCAGCGAGCAGGGTCGCGGCGCTGATATCGGATCCGACCACCACGGCCCCCGTCACGGTCGCCACCACCGCCTCGTTGAGGCCCACCAGTCCCGCCAGCACTTCGTCGAGATCGCGTAGCGCCAGCCAATAGCAGGCGAATCCCGGCCCCAGCAGCAGCGCCCCGATCGCCGCGAGGGCGGTCGTCTGCCCGAGGCTCGGCCCGTCGCCGGTGAGCAGCGCGAATCCGAGCAGCGGAGCACCCAGCACCGATGCCGTGAGCAACTGCAGTCCGGCCGCGGACCCGCTGGGACGGTCCGCCGATTCGCGCACCACCAGCGTGATCAACCCGGCCACACAGGCGGCGCTGGCGACCGCGAGCGCACAGCCCGCCAGAGCCGGACCGAGCGCGGTATCGGTGGACTGATGCGAGGCCACCAGCCAGATCGCCACCCCGACAGCCGTCAGTTCCGCCGTGACGGCGACGGTGACCGCGCGCCGGCCCCGGACGATCTGGGTGATGATCATCAGGACGGGTGCGGTCAGATGCAGCGCCACCACCACCGGTAGCGGGCCGATGTGCAGCGCGGCGACATAGCAGACCAGATTCAGCACCTCGAGCACTCCGAGCCACAGGAACAGCCCCGGCGAGCGCCGGAAGTCCCGCCACGGGTCCGTCCCGCGCATTACGGCGAACGCCAGCAGCGCCACCGCACCCCCCGCGGCGACCGGGGCGGCCGCGAAGCCCCGGGCACCGACCCCGGCGATACCGGCGCTGGAAGCTCCCCACAGGCTGGTCGCCAGGATCAGCAGCGCCAGACCGCGGCCGCTGCTCTTCACGACAGCAGGAAGGTCACGACGGGCAGGATGACGGCGGTGAACGCCGCGAACACCGCCGCCGCGGTCCGCGCCTTGGGCACCGAGGGCAGCCGCGTCGCGATCCCGGTATAGGTGCCCAGTGCCACGAAGAACGTGCCCCACACGACCAGCGACCGACTGACCACGACGCCGAGATCGTCGGCGAACAGTACGGCCAGCAGGGCGATGGTGAGACCGGCGGGCAGCGCGGCGGCCAGGGTCATCGCACCGGCGTAGCTGTTCATCAGCACGACGCTTCCGCGGTAGCCCACCACTTCCTGAGCGTCGCGGGGGTGGACGCCCTGCTCCCGGCAGATCATGTCGAAAACGGTGGCGGGGTTGACCCGTTCGTTCACCATGCGGCGGACCGCGGTCATGGCCTCCAGCCCTTGCACCGTCGCGTAGGAGGTCACAAAACCTTCGGTGGAGGTGCGGAACCCACCACGCGATGCCGACAGCTCCTGCGTCTCCTGCAGTTCGAGCAGTTCCACCAGGCCGCGGCGCACCCCGGGATCGAATACCGCGCGCGCGTCGGCGGTGACCACCGCGCACACCGCCAGATGCAGGCTCAGATGCCGCCACGTATCGGCCGTATCGCCACGCCGGAACGGCTCCTCCTCCACCCGCGCCTCGCCCCGCCGCAGACCGTCCAGCATCCGTGCCACGGTCGTGGCGCGGACCCGTTCGACCCGCTTACCGCCCACGGCAGCGACTTCCGGCCGGGACAGCAGCAGCGCGGCGTGCGCACAGGCATACATCGGCTGGATCCGCGGATCGTCGTCCCGGAGCAGCGAAACCACCAGCGACGTGCCCTGCACCAGTGCCCGGGCGGCGACTTCGTCGGCGACGGCCAGATCCGCCAATGCGTGCAGCGCGGCCGTGGTAGCCGTGAGCGAAACGGGGCCGACCGGCCCGGAGAGCCGCCAGCCCCGGGTCTCCGGGTCCCGTTTCGCATGCAGTTCACGCAGGCATCCCACCACCGCGGGGTCGGTGGGCCCGGCGCCCAGACAGTTCAGCGCCCGCAACCGCCAGGACAGGTCGATCGGTGACCGGAACTCCCATGCCCCGCTCTCGGTGTCCACGACATCGCGGCGAACCAGCGCACGAACTTCGTCGGCCCGGGGCACCGGCCGACCGGCCGCGGTGAGCGCGACCACCGCCTCGGCGGTGTTCTGCGGATTCGGCGGAACATCGGAGACCCAGCCCCAGCCGGCTCCGCCGTGGCGGTCGCCGAGTTGGCTGCGGTGCAGCCAGTCCACGGCCCATCCGATCCGCCGATCGATATTGGACACGTCGACCTCCCTCCCATCCTCGGGGGCCGTATTCCACAGGCGTTCAAGGACTTCGAACAACCCTACCGGGCGGACAGGGCACGGACGGACGTTTACGTCTACGCTGTTGATCCGATGAACCCCGGGGCGGCGGGCGACAACGCGGGTGGGGTCGGAGGGAGATATCGGATGTTCAAGACCTTGCTGGGCGCGCTGGGTGCGCATACGGCCGAGGTGGAGACGGAGTTGTTCACCCCCGGCGTGCAGCCCGGCCAACCGGTGCGCGGGGTGATCCGGATGCGCTGTCACGACCGGCCGGTCCGGGTGAAAGGCGTGGCGGCGGAGCTGATCACCCGGGCCGAACGCGAATACGACGAGAACGAGAGCCTGGTGGATATGGCGTTCGCCCGTCAACCGGTGTTCGGCCCGTTCGAACTGCTGCCCGGGTATCCGCTGGAGGGGCAGTTCGAACTCGCGACACCCTGGGAGACACCGATCACCTTCTACAACGGCCGGCATCTGCACGGTACGGCCGTTGCCGTACGTACCCGGGTCGACGTGGACGGCGGATTCGACGCCACCGATACCGATCCCATCGGTGTGGGCGCGCTTCCGGCACAGCATGTCGTGCTGGCGGCGGTGGAGGCCTGGGGCTTCGGCTTGAGACACGCCGATGTGGAGGCGGGCCGGGTGGATCGGATCCCGCATTCCCTGCCGTTCTTCCAGGAGATCGAATTCGGCCCGTCACCGCGCTATCCCACCCTGAACCAGCTCGAAGTGACCTTCCTGGCCGATCAGCACGGTATGCACGTCGTCATCGAAGCCGACAAGCGCGCCGCGCTGTTCGCCCCCGGCCGCGATGTGCTGGATACGATCCGGGTCGATTTCGCCACCTTCGAGCAGGTGGATTGGGTCACCGAGATCGGCCGGCGGCTGCAGGTACTCGGCTGACGCGCACACCGCGCGCCGCGAGGCGACCGCGGGCCGCAGGTCTCGCGGTACCCCTGGATCGACGAGGTGATCGCATGCGCCGCCGAACGCCACCCGCGGGCCGGAAGTCGTTCGCCGCCCGATGACCGAAAGCGCAGCTCCCGGCCCATAACAGCCCGGGGTCCGGGGCCTGGTCCTGCTGCCCGACAGCACGACGCCAACACTGGTATCGCCAGGGCCGCCGAGCTGTGGTTAGCTTTCGTGCCATGAGCACGCCGCACATTGTCTTCCCCGCCGAGTACCTGCCTCGCGACACAGCGGATGTCGTTCGCACCGTACGGAATTCCCGGGACCGTTCCAGGCCGCTCACCGTCCACGGCGGCGATCCCGCCACCGACGGGCTCACTCTGCCGGATCAGCAGACCGTGGTTTCGCTACGCCGAATGAACGCGATCGTCGACCTGAATCTCGGGCGGCGCACCGTCCGGGTACAGGCCGGAGCGCGCCTCTCCGATATCGACAGGCGGCTGGCCGCGCACGGCCTCGGTCTACCCGTGATCGGCGATCACCGGGATATCACCGCGGGTGGTTTCGCCTCGGTCGGCGGTGTGAGTACGGCCTCGCACCGGCACGGGCTCTTCATCGATCAGATCGTGGACCTCGAGTACGTCGATCCCGACGGGCGGATCGGGACCTGCGGGCGCGCCCACCACACCGAGCGGTTCCATCGCATCCTCGGCGCCGGCGGCCGAGCGGGAATCATCACCGCGCTCACCCTCGACACCGTGCAGGTCGACAAGGACAACACCTGGCTGTCCACCGATTCGCGCCGCTTCCTCGATTTCGACAGTTTCGTCGACTACGCCTACGCCGAGGTCAGCCGCCCGCGAGATGCCGTACTCCAGGTGGGCCGCTGGGTGGACACCGCCCCGCTCAAGATGTCCAGGCCGGTGGGCGCGGGCCAGGTGCAGCTGGGCACCGTCCGGTTCGGGCAGTGGTCCAGCCTCTACCCCACCGCACCCACCCGGTCTCTGCGCGCTCGCCGCGAGGTCGGCAGCCGGGCCCGTAAATCCCTGGGCGCCATCGCCTCCGCAACGCCCGGCAAGGCGGGTATGCCGGTCCGTAACGCCGCCGCGGGTGCGGTGATGTTCACACCCAAGGTGCTGACCCTGCGCGACGCCGAATACCTCGCCGATACGGTCATCAGCTCCTCGGAACGCGGCCCGGCCTACCGGGTGGGTATCTTCGCGCCGCTGTCCAACTACACCTCGGTGTTCTACCGGCTGCACGATCTGTTCAACGGACACCGGGAACGCACCGGCTGCTTCACCGTCATCTCCGCCATGACCTACGGGGTGCGCTCGGCACATCTGCGCGCCGAATCCGCCGCCCACAACCTCCCCGCCGCCGACCACGGCCTGATCACCTTCACCTGCCGGCTCCGCCCCAACGCCCTGCCGTCGGAACAACTGCGCGATATCGTCACCGGCATCGAAGAGATCTGCCGTTCGGAAAACAGCATGCGCTACGAATCGCTGTGTTGATCTGCCCCGGTTGATCTGCCCCGCCTCCGGCGGGGCGGGTCGGGGCCCGCCCCGACCACCGAGGTGGACGATCCGGAGTAGGTGAGGGTGGTGGGGCCGGATGTGGTCGTCGCTTTCGCTCCGCTGTGTTCTGTCGCTGGTTCCCTACGCTCCGAAGTCTGTGGAACCGGGGCTTTACTCGGACTATGGATCCGGCCGCTCGGGGGACAGAAAGCTGAACGGTCCGTTCCTGAACCCGGCTCTTCGGTCGGGCGCTCTGGCCCTGTGCTCGCTCTGAAACCGTGGAGCACGGGCGAGCCCGGCCGTGAAGTGGCGATGTCCGGAAAACATACGAGAGTGCAGCGTGGAGTGCCTCGAAAGCCCGGCAGCCACACAGCGCGCTCCGGCGCCCGATGGATCGGCCTACTCACGGGCTGTGACCGGCGCACACCTCAGAACGTGATCGGCTCGAACTCGAGGTGGAGTCCGTCGCAGGAACTCGGCAACATCCGGTCCCGAACATCGAAACCCCCCGCAGCCGGTAGACAGCGGGGGTTTCTCTCGTTCGTGGGCCGATTCGCCCCTTCGCGGTCGATCACCCTGACAGTCGGGGTCACGAGGGCCCCGACCCCGCGGCGCCGGAGGCGCCGCCGACAACTCAGTGCTTTTCCGGGCCCAGGTAGTACTCGAAGACCAGGCCGCCGGCGGCGGTCAGGACCAGGATCACGCCGAGGGCGAGCAGCCACGGCTCGAAGAAGGCGAAGCCCAGGGCGGTCACCGAGGCGGCGCCGGCCAGCAGGATGGGCCAGAAGCTTCCGGGTGAGAAGAAGCCCAGGTCTCCGGCGCCGTCGACGATCTCGGCGTCCTCGTAGTCCTCGGGCCGCAGGTCCAGCCGGCGAGCCACGAAGCGGAAGTAGGTGCCGATGATCAGCGACAGTCCGGCGGTCAGCACGATGGCCGTGGTGCCGGCCCATTCGATGCCGGTCCGCGATTGGGCGGTGAAGAAGCCATAGATGACGCCCACGAGAATGAAGAACACCGTGAGCAGCTCGAACAGCCGCGCTTCGATCCTCATCTGAGTCAGTCCTTACTTGTTCTCGGTGGTGTCGGTTTTGACCGTGCGATCGGTGTTGAACGGCTGGGTCGAGGTGGCCACCGGCGACTCGCCGATGGACTCGAGCGCGGCCGCGTTGGTCATACCCGATTCACGCGCCTGGATGTAGCGCTGGAACTTGTCCGGCGAGACCGCCCGGACCTCGAAGTTCATCATCGAGTGGAAGGTGCCGCACATTTCCGCGCAACGGCCGACGAAGGCGCCTTCCCGGTCGATCTCGCTGATCTGGAAGACGTTGTCGGAGTTGTTCTCCTTGGGGTTCGGCATGACGTCCCGCTTGAACAGGAACTCCGGAACCCAGAACGCGTGGATGACGTCCGCTGCGGCGAGCTGGAACTCGATCACCTTGCCGGTGGGGAGCACCAGAACGGGGACCTCGGTGCTGCTGCCGATCGTCTCGATCTTGTTGTAGTGCAGGAACGACAGGATGTCGTTCTCGGGACGGCCGTGCACCGGGCCGGGCTGCGGATGGCCCTCTTCGTTGGTGCGGTCGGCGTATTCCTTCAGCTGCTGCTGGTTGGCGTCCTCACGAACGGTGTCGACACCGTCGTAGGTGAAACCGTTCTTCAGGTCCACATCGCGGTAGCCGAACTTCCAGTTCCACTGGAAGGCGGTCACATCGACGACCACATCCGGGTTGTCGACCTTCTCGTGCACGTAGTTCTGCACGACCACGGTGAAGTAGAACAGCACCGCGATGATGACGAACGGAATCGCGGTGTAGGTCAGTTCGAGCGGCACGTTGTAGCCGGTCTGCCGGGGGAACTCCGGCGAGTTCTTCTTCTTGCGGTGGAAGACCACCGTCCAGAAGGTCAGACCCCAGACCAGCACACCCATGATGAGGGCGGCGACCACCGACCAGGTCCACAGTTCCCGCATCCGGTGCGCCTGCGGGGTGACACCCGAGGGCCAGCCGAACCGCAACCACACATTGTCGATCGAGCAGCCGGAAACGAGCATGGTGGTGATCCCGAGGGATACCGCCAGCCCGGCCCGCCGCAGGACACGACCCCGCCGCCGGGCAGGCCGTGCCCCGATCTCGTCGCTCGCCTTGTGCGCCACGCTCAACGCCTTCCTGGTCGCCACACATTCCGACATCGCATCCCCGTGGCGGGACCCGCCGCCGGGGATACTGATAAACAGCACGTTCGGGCTACCCGAGCAGCTCCGCGCACCGCGCGGCACCACCCGGAACAGTCCGAGTACTACGCAGCGTAGACCAAACACGCGCCCGGTACGCCGTCGGGTCGGCTTCGACACTCCGTTCGGTGGCGGACCGGCCGAGCGGAGGTGTATCGCACGGGGAATCCGGACGTGCGGCATACTCGGACACTAGATTTCGCCCGCCGCGCCGGCTCGCCCGGTGCGGATCCCCGACCAGTGGAAACGAGGTTAGCGCCGCAGTGTGTGGACTGCTCGGATTTCTGACGTCCGATACGGCTGCGCCGGAAACGGTGGAGCGGGTGTACGACGCCCTGCACTGTGTGCGGCACCGTGGCCCGGACGAGCGCGGCACCTGGCACGACGACCAGCTGATCTTCGGCTTCAATCGGCTCTCGATCATCGATATCGAGCATTCGCACCAGCCGCTGCGCTGGGGTCCGGCCGATGACCGGGAGCGCTATGCGCTGACCTTCAACGGGGAGATCTACAACTACCTGGAGTTGCGCGAGGAACTGGCCCGTGAGCACGCGGCCGAGTTCGGTGACGACCCCATGTTCGGCACCGAAGGCGACGGTGAGGCCATCGTCGCGGCATTCCACTACTGGGGGCCCGCGGCGGTCCGGCGACTGCGCGGGATGTTCGCGTTCGCGATCTGGGACACCCGCACCGGGGAACTGTTCCTCGCCCGCGACCCGTTCGGCATCAAGCCGTTGTTCCTGGCCACCGGCCCGGGCGGTACCGCGTTCGGCAGCGAGAAGAAGAGCCTGCTGGCGCTGCTGCCCGATCTGGGTCTCGACGAATCGCTCGACCACCGGGCCCTGGAGCACTACACCGTGCTGCAGTACGTGCCCGAGCCCGAAACCCTGCACGCCGGTATCCGGCGGCTGGAATCGGGCAGCTACGCGGTGGTGCGGCCCGGGGCCGCGCCGGAGATCAGCCGCTATTTCGTGCCCGGATTCGGCGTGCGGCCGTTCGCCGGCGGGTCCGAACAGGCGCGCTACCGGGAGATCGCCGCGGCGCTCGAGGATTCGGTCGCCAAACATATGCGTGCCGATGTCACCGTCGGCTCGTTCCTGTCCGGCGGTATCGACTCCACCGCCATCGCGGCGCTGGCCATGCGGCACAACCCGAAGCTGATCACCTTCACCACCGGGTTCGAGCGCGAGGGCTATTCCGAGGTCGATGTGGCCGCGGAGAGTGCCGCCGCGATCGGGGCCCGGCATATCGTCAAGGTCGTCTCCCCCGCCGAGTTCGCGGCCGCCATCCCGGAAATCGTCTGGTACCTCGACGACCCGGTGGCCGATCCGGCGCTGGTACCGCTGTATTTCGTCGCGAAAGAGGCCCGTAAGCACGTCAAGGTCGTGCTCTCCGGTGAAGGTGCCGACGAACTGTTCGGCGGTTACACCATCTACCGCGAGCCGCTGTCGCTCGCGCCGTTCGAGAAGCTGCCCCGCGGGGTGCGCCGACTGGCCGGCAAGGTCTCCGAGCTGATCCCGGACGGCACCCGCGGCAAGAGCCTGCTGCACCGCGGCTCGCTCACTCTCGAACAGCGCTATTACGGGAACGCCCGCAGTTTCAGCGATGCGCAGTTGCGGTCGGTGTTGCGCGAATTCCGCCCGGAGTGGACCCATCAGGACGTCACCGCGCCGATCTACGCACAGTCGGCGGGCTGGGATCCGGTGGCGCAAATGCAGCATCTGGACCTGTTCACCTGGTTGCGCGGCGACATCCTGGTGAAGGCCGACAAGATGACCATGGCGAATTCACTGGAACTGCGGGTGCCGTTCCTGGACTCCGAGGTCTTCCGGGTGGCCGAGCAGATCCCGCTCGATCAGAAGATCACCAAGGAAACCACCAAGTACGCGCTCCGGCAGGCCCTCGAGGGCATCGTGCCGGGTCATGTGCTGCATCGCGCCAAGCTCGGGTTCCCGGTACCGCTGCGCCACTGGTTGCGGGGTACCGAACTCTACGACTGGGCTCGGCAGCAGATCGCCGAATCGCAGACCGATCACCTGCTGGACAAGGCGGCGGTAACCGCCATGCTCGACGCGCACCGGGCCGGGGATTCCGATCACAGCCGCCGGCTGTGGACGCTGCTGGTGTTCATGATCTGGCACGGGATCTTCGTGGAGGAGCGCATCAAACCGGAGATCGCCGAACCCACCTACCCGGTGCAGGTCTAGTCGGCTCCGATCGCCGGACGACAGCGAAAGGTCCCACTCACGACGGTGAGTGGGACCTTTCGCTGTCGGGAACCGGAGCAGCCGGTTATCGGCGCAGCAGCGGTTCGATCTCGGTGGCCGCCTCGGCGCCGTACGCTTCACCGAGCCGCTTGAGGGCGGCATCGGCGTCGAGGGTCCATTCCTGGGTGCCCACCGTCTCGAGGACGAGTACCGCGATGAGTGAACCCAGCTGGGCCGCGCGCTCGAGATTCAGGCCCGCGGTGTGCGCGGTCAGGAAACCGGCCCGGAAGGCGTCACCGACGCCCGTCGGATCGACTTTGGCGTTCTCGGGGACCGCCTCGACCCGCACCTCGGTGCCGTCGGTATCGACCACCAGGACACCGTCCTTGCCGAGAGTGGTGACCCGGATACCCACCCGGGTCGCGATCTCGTCCTCGGTGAGGCCGGTCTTCTGCTTGAGCAGGCCCAACTCGTACTCGTTGGTGAACAGGTAGGTGCTGCCCTCGATCAACTGGACGGCCTGATCGCCGTCCAGGCGGGCCAGCTGCTGGGACGGGTCGGCCGCGAACGGAATACCCAGTTCACGGCATTCCGCGGTTTGGCGCAGCATCGCCTCGGGATCGTTGGCACCGACCAGGACGAGGTCGAGTGTGCGCTCCTCGGCGAGGGCGGTGAGCGAGATATCGCCGGCTTCACTCATCGCACCGGGGTAGAACGAGGCGATCTGGGCCATATCCTCGTCGGTGGTGCAGACGAATCGGGCGGTGTGGGCGGATTCGGACACCCGTACCACCGAGCAGTCCACGCCGTGGGACTCCAGCCACTGCCGGTACTCGTCGAAATCACGGCCCACGGCACCGATCAGCAGCGGCGACTGCCCGAGAAGGCCCATGGCGTAGGCGATGTTCCCCGCGACGCCGCCGCGCCGGATTACGAGATCGTCGACGAGGAAACTCAGCGAGACATGCTCGAGCTGATCGGGCAGCAGTACATCGGCGAAACGGCCGGAGAAACGCATGAGGTGGTCGGTCGCGATGGACGCGGATACAGCAATGGACACGTAGGTGGGCCCCTTCGGAATCAGCGCGAACAAGAAAGTGAACGGAGCTTTGCCCCCGGTTCACCGTATCAATTCGCCGGGGCTACGACTACGTGTCGTAACCGGCCTCGTGACAAGTCGATCGTCACATGACCCGGTATCCATGAGTGCCGGGCCGGCGCTGTCACCGGCCCGGGAGCACTCAGTTGAACGAATCGCCGCAGGCGCAGGAGCCGGTGGCGTTCGGGTTGTCGATGGTGAAGCCCTGCTTCTCGATCGTGTCGACGAAGTCGATCGCGGCGCCCTGTACATACGGCGCGCTCATCCGGTCGACAGCCAGTTTGACGCCGCCGAATTCGACGACCAGATCACCGTCGAGGGAGCGATCGTCGAAGAAGAGCTGGTAACGCAGACCCGCGCAGCCGCCCGGCTGCACCGCGATCCGCAGCGCGAGGTCGTCCCGGCCTTCCTGATCGAGCAGCGCCTTGGCCTTGCCCGCGGCAGCATCGGTCAGCTTCACACCGTGGGTGGTGGTGGCGGTGTCGTTCTGCACACTCATGAACTCTCCTATGGACAGCGTGGTCGGTCCGTGAACAGCGCACGGTTCCGGGTGGTCCAACACCCTCGGACGGGCTGCTATTCCCTATCTTGCCATCTCCGGGGGCCGCGGCCACACCACCGTGTCGCATCCGGCGCCGGGACCGGGTGAGCGGGACCACGACCGGCGCGGCGGGTGATCGGCCACACCCCGGCCACCGCCCCGTTCACCGCCGGGCCGGGTGACCGATTAGCCTGGTTACCGTGAAGTTGTTCCGACGCGGTGAACCCAGCGGTACCGACGCGCCCGCCGAAGGCTCGCGGGCCGCGACCGCCACCGCGAGCGCCGCCGAGGCCGAGGTGACCCAGGCCAAGGCCGCGCCCACGGCCGGTAAGGGCCGGCCCACTCCGAGCCGGCGCGACGCCGAGGGCAGGCGTCGTGGCCCGGTCGCGCCACCTCCCATGACCGCGAAGGAAGCGCGCGCCCGCCGCAAGGAAACCCGCGGCAGCAAAGAGGACCGCAAGTCCGCCGCCGCCGAACGCCGCGCCGCCGCGCAGGACCGCCGCGCCCGGATGCTGGCAGGTGAGGACAAGTATCTGCTCCCCCGCGACCAGGGCCCGGTGCGCGCATTCGTCCGCGATATCGTCGACGGCCGACGCAACCTGGTCGGGCTTTTCATGCCGATGGCCCTGCTGTTGATCCTGTCCATGTTCGCGGCTCCGGCCTGGCAATCGATCATCACGCTGGCGATGCTGGTCATGATGGTCTTCATGGTGGCCGAGGGTTTCCTGCTGGGCCGGATCGTCAACCGCCGGGTCCGCGAGCGTTTCCCGAAATCCACCGATACCGGGTTCCGCCTCGGCTGGTACGCCTTCGTCCGTGCTTCGCAGCTGCGCAAGATGCGCGCGCCGAAGCCGCGGGTGACCCCCGGCGACGCGATCTGACCCACGGGTGTCCCCGCCCGTCTCGACCCCTCGACAACGCACCCTCGTACTCGGGGGCGCGCGTTCGGGTAAATCCGCGTTCGCCGAATCGCTCGTCGCCGGTGGCGCAGTCCGCTATCTGGCCACCGCGATCGTCGATCCCGCGGATACCGATTTCGCCGACCGGATCGCCGCGCACCGGGCGCGCCGCCCGGCGCACTGGACCGTGGTGGATGCCGCTGATCCGGCGGCCGAGCTGGGTAGCGCTCACCCCGGCGCCACCCTGGTCGACGATATCGGTACCTGGCTGACCGGACGGCTGGACGCTCGCGGCGCCTGGGACTGCCCGCGCGGCACCATTGCCGCGGATACCGATGTTCTCGTCGACGCGGTGGCCGGGTATCGGGGCCGACTCGTGATCGTCTCCCCCGAGGTCGGTCTGGGCGTGATCCCGGCCACCCGGTCGGGCCGTCTGTTCCGGGACGAGATCGGCGCGCTCAATCAACGGCTCGCCGGAATCTGCGACGAGGCGTTTCTGCTGGTGGCCGGTCTGCCCATGCGCCTGAAATAGGCGGCGCGCCATCGGCGGCGCGGAGCGCCGACCTTGTCGGGGCCGGATGCTTGAATCGGGCTGTGCAGACCATGTCGCGCGCCGAAATCTGGGCGTCGATCCATCGCGAACGGGCCGCGCTGGCCGACGAACTCGCCACCCTCACCCCGCAGCAGTGGGCGGCGCCGTCCCTGTGCGGCCGGTGGTCGGTGGAGGAGGTCGTCGCTCATCTCACCGCCGCGGCGAGTATCGGGCGGGCGCGCTGGATCCGCAGCATGCTCGGCGCCCGCTTCGATGCCGACCTGCACAATCAGCGGCGGATGCGTGAGTTCCGGGGTGCCGATCCGGCCGAAACGCTCGCGCGTTTCCGGGCCGCGGTCCCGAACACCGTCGCACCGTCCGGCCATACCCCGGCCTGGCTCGGTGAGGTCGTGGTGCACGGCACCGATATCCGGGTAGCGCTCGGATCGACCGGCACGCCCGCCGGTCCGGCGGTGACCGAGGTCGCCCGTTTCTTCGCGGCACGCGATTTCACGGTCGCCGGTCGTACTGCCACCGCGGGCCTGCGCTTACGGGCCACCGACGGCCCGTTCACCGTCGGTTCCGGGCCGGAGGTCGAAGGCACCACTCTCGCGCTGGTCATGGCGATTGCGGGACGTACCCGCTTCTGCGCCGAACTCACCGGCCCGGGCGTGGCGATCCTGCGCGATCGAACGGGTGCCTGATCCGGGAACCCGCCGTGTACCGCCTCTCGTGACCGGGCCGGGCCGGGCGCCTCGTGGCGAGCGGTACGCGCCGGGCAATATTGTCCGGAAGGTGGAACACCGCATTGTCCGGAAGGTGGTACTCGGCCACCGGGAGCGATCCCGCGCGGCCCGGCCCCCGCGACAGCACCCGATCGGAAGGCTCGAACAGTGACAGAGGGATTCGCACCCGTTGCCCCGCCGGATGCAGACGCCCGCGCGGCCGCCGAACAGCGGCAGGCGTCGCTCACCAAACCGCCGGGTTCGCTGGGGCGGCTCGAAGAACTGGGCAACTGGGTGGCCGCCTGCCAGGGGACGTGCCCGCCGAAACAGTTCGAACAGGCGCGGGTGGTGGTGTTCGCCGGTGACCATGGGGTGGCGCGGCACGGCGTATCGGCGTTTCCCAGCGAGGTCACACCGCAGATGGTCGCCAATTTCCGGGCGGGCGGCGCCGCCGTGAATGCGCTGGCCGGTATCGCAGGGGCCACCGTCCGGGTGGTGGATATCGCGGTGGACGCCGATACCGATCCGTCCGTGAGCACCCATAAGGTGCGCCGATCCAGCGGGGCGATCGACCGCGAGGACGCACTGACGGCGGAGGAGGTCGCCGCCGCGCTGGCCGCCGGAGCGGCGATCGCCGACGAGGAGATCGACAGCGGGGCCGATCTGCTGGTGGCCGGGGATATGGGGATCGGCAACACCACCCCCGCGACCGTACTGGTCGCGACCCTCACCGGGATCGAACCGGTCCGGGCGGTCGGCCGCGGCACCGGCGTCGACGACCATGGCTGGATGCGCAAGGTGGCCGCCGTCCGGGACGCCATGTGGCGGGTCCGCCCGGTCGCCCGCGACGGCGTCGAACTGCTGCGCGTCGCCGGTGGTGCCGATATCGCCGCCATGACCGGCTTCCTGGCCCGTGCCGCCGCCCGGCGCACCCCGGTACTGCTCGACGGACTGATCGTCACCGCGGCCGCGCTGGTCGCCGAGGATCTGGCGGCGGGTGCGGTGAACTGGTGGGTGGCCGCACACCGCTCCACCGAACCCGCGCATACCGAGGCCCTGACCAAACTGCGGCTCACTCCGGTGCTCGAATTGGATATGCGGCTCGGTGAGGGGTCGGGTGCGCTCACCGCACTGCCGGTCCTGCGGGCCGCGGTCGCGGCGCTCGCGGAGATGGCGACCTTCGCCGACGCGGGTGTCAGCACGGCCACCGAAACCGCCACTGTCGACCTCCACAAGTGAGCGGCCCGATGAGACCGCAGCGATGATGTCTGCGCTTCGTCTCACCTTCTCCTGGCTCACCGTGCTGCCGGTCCGCGGCCCGAGCGAGGTGGACCGCCGCGCGGCCGGGCGTGCCGTCGCGCTGGCCCCGGTGGTGGGGGCGGTCCTCGGTGTCGCTGCCGCGATGGTGCTCTGGATCCTGCATCCCGCGGGCGTCGCGGCCGGGTACGTCACGGTCGCGGTGCTGGCACTGCTGACCCGGGGTATGCACCTGGACGGTCTGGCCGATACTTTCGACGGGCTCGGGGTCTACGGGTCGCCCGAACGTGCGCGTGCGGTGATGAAGAGCGGTGGGGCGGGGCCCTTCGGAGTGGCCGCGATCGTCGCCGCCGCCGGCGTCCAGGCCGGCGCGTTCACCGCGCTGGCGGGCACGGGCCACTGGGCGGCGGTCGTCACGGCGGTGGGGCTCGGGCGCGTGGCCGTGGTCGCGGCCTGCCGCCGCGGCATCGAACCCGCCCCGGATACCTGGTTCGGCGCGATGGTCGCCGGGACCCAGTCCCGCCCCGTCGTACTCGGCTGGGTCGCGGCGGCCGTGGTGGTGTCGGCCGGGGCGGTACCGGAGCTGCCGTGGGCCGGCCCGCTGATCACGCTGGTGGTGCTGGCCGCGGCAGTTCGCCTGGCCGATCACGGTGTCCGCCGGATCGGCGGACTCTCCGGCGACCTGCTCGGCGCGGCAGTCGAACTCACCACCGCACTGGCCGCAGTGGGGTTCGCGGTCGCCGCCAACACTGTCTGAGTCGGAAACCTCGGTCCGGTCCACAAAACCCGCACCTGCTGATGTCACCTGACCTCGAGATTGCGAACGCAGCGTCTCACCGAACCGGTGCTCCCCATAAGGTGGAGCTATGTCAGCCGAGCGCCTCTACTTCCGTCAACTTCTGGCAGGCCGGGATTTCGCCGTGGGCGATCCGATCGCCACGCAGATGCGCAATTTCGCCTATCTGGTCGGTGACCGGGACACCGGCGAATGTGTCGTCGTCGATCCGGCCTACGCCGCCGGCGATCTGGCCGATATCGCCGAGAGCGACGGACTGAAACTGTCCGGGGTACTGGTCACCCACCATCACCCGGACCATATCGGCGGCAGCATGTTGGGGTTCACCCTGCGTGGTGTCCGGGAACTGCTCGAACAGACCACCGTCCCGGTGCACGTGAACGATCAGGAAAAGACCTGGGTCGCCGAGGTCACCGGTATCGCCCCGAGCGAGCTCACCGGCCACGGACACGGCGACAAGCTGAGTGTCGGCGCCTTCGAGGTCGAGTTCTTACACACCCCGGGCCACACCCCCGGCAGCCAGTGCTTCCTGGTCGACGACAAGCTCATCGCCGGCGACACCCTGTTCATCGACGGTTGCGGGCGTACCGATTTCCCCGGCGGTGACTCCGACACCATGTTCCGCAGCCTGCGCTACCTGGCGGATATGCCGATCAACCCGGAGGTCTACCCCGGGCACTGGTACTCCCCGGATCCGCACGCCGCGCTGGACACGATCCGCGACAACAACTATGTGCTGCGCCCGCGATCGCTGGGTGAATGGCACGCCCTCATGCCGGGCTGATCACTACCCCGGGCACCGGGCCCCGGGCTCGGTGCCCGGGCGTCCCCGGTTCGCCGAACCGCTCAGAGCACCCGCATCCACTGGTGCACATCGGCGAAGGTACCGCGCTGGATACCGGTGAGCGTGTCCCGCAGCGCCATGGTCACCTCGCCGGGCTCCCCACCGCCGACGGCGAATTCACCGTCGGGCCCGCACACCGAGCCGACGGGCGTGATCACGGCCGCGGTACCGCAGGCGAAGACCTCGGTGATCTCACCGGATTCCGCGCCGGCACGCCACTCCTCGACCGAGATCTTGCGCTCGGTCACCGGATAGCCGGAGTCGGCGGCCAGGGTCAGCAGCGAATCCCGGGTGATACCCGGCAGCAGCGACCCGGACAGTTCCGGGGTCACCAGCCGGGCATCGGATCCCGACCCATAGACGAAGAACAGATTGTTCGTACCCATTTCCTCGACATAGCGACGTTCGACCGCGTCCAGCCACACCACCTGATCGCAACCCTTGGCGGTCGCCTCGGCCTGCGCGAGCAGCGAGGCCGCGTAGTTACCGGCAACCTTGGCCTCACCGGTACCACCGGGCGCGGCCCGCACGTACTCGGTCGACAGCCACACCCGAACCGGTTTCACACCGCGCGGGAAATAGGCGCCGGCCGGGGAGCCCAGCAGCAGGTACTTGTAGGCCGAGGCCGGTTTGACCCCGAGCCCCGATTCGGTGGCGAACATGAAGGGACGCAGGTACAGCGACTCCTCGCCACCGGCCGCGGGAACCCAGTCCGAGTCGACTTCGAGCAGCTGGCGCACCGATTCGATGAACAGTTCCTCGGGGAGTTCGGCCATCGCCATCCGGCGCGCGGACCGGCGGAACCGGGCCGCGTTCGCGTCGATCCGGAAACAGGCGATCTGCCCGTCCGGCTGCCGGTACGCCTTGAGCCCTTCGAAGATGGCCTGGCCGTAGTGGAACACCATGGTGGCCGGGTCCAGGGTGAGCGCACCGTAGGGTTCGACGACCGCGTTGGTCCAGCCGTCGGCCTCGGTGTAATCGATGGTGACCATATGGTCGGTGAAATAGCGGCCGAATCCCGGGGCCGACAGAATCTCCTGTACCCGCTGCGCCGGGGTGGGCGCAGGATGAGGGATACGGGCGAACTGTGCAGCAGCGGTCATGACCAGCAGTCTATGTCCTGGGTCGTGCGCCGGACCCGCGGTGGTCCGTTCCGCGCCGCCCGCCCGGTCGCCACCCGGCCGGGCCCGGCCGTCTCAGTTGGTGTGTGCCTCGACGAACGGGGGCCGTACCACCGTGCAGCGCAACGACCGCCCGCGCACGTTCACCGCGACCTCGGTACCGGCCTGCACCGCCGGATCCAGCAGCGCCAGCGCGATCCCGAGCTGCCGGGTCGGTGAGAAGGTGCCGGAAGTGGTGACCCCGACCTTCGCACCGTCGACCAGCACATCCTGGCCCTCACGCGGGATACCGCGGTCGAGCGCCTCCAGACCGAGCAGGGTCCGGCGCGGACCCGCGGCTCGTTCGGCCTCGAGCGCGGCCTTGCCCCAGAATTCCGGCTTGGCCCAGCCCACCGCCCACGAGGCACGGGCCTGTACCGGCGTGATCTCGGCCGACAGCTCGTGTCCGTGCAGTGGATAGCCCATCTCGGTGCGGAGCGTATCGCGGGCGCCGAGGCCGGCGACCTCGCCGCCGACCGCCCGCACCTGGTCCACCAGCGCCCGGAAGAGCGCCTCGGCGCCGTCCCAGCGCGGCAGCAGTTCGTAACCGTGCTCCCCGGTGTAGCCGGTCCGGCACACCCGCACCGGCTGTCCCGACCATTCGGCGTCCGCGAACGCCATATAGGACAGGTCGTCGGGCAGGCCGAGCGCCGTGAGCACCTCCGCCGATCGTGGTCCTTGAACAGCGAAGACGCCGTATTCGCGGTGTTCCCCGGTGACCGTGATCGACTGCGGCGCGGCCGCCGCCAGTTTCTCGACCACCGCGGCGGTATTGGCCGCGTTCGGGACCAGGAAGATCTCGTCGTCGCGGACGAAGTAGGTGATGAGGTCGTCGATCACCCCGCCGTCGGCGGTGCAGCACAGGGTGTACTGCGCACGGCCGGGCCCGATCCGGCCCAGGTCGTTGGTCAGCGCGGAGTTCACGAATTCGGCCGCGCCGGGGCCGCGGACGGTCGCCTTCCCCAGGTGACTGACATCGAACAGCCCCACCGTCTGCCGGACCGCGGTGTGCTCGGCGACGGTCCCCGCGTACGAGACCGGCATCTCCCAGCCGCCGAACGGTGCGAATTTCGCCCCGAGTTCGACGTGTACTCCGTGGACAGGGCCCTGCTGCAGCTCGGCGTCGTTCACCCGGCGAGCTTATCCCGGCGGCGGGGAGGATCGGTCGCCCACCGCCGCGACACCTGTCACCGGCCCCGACGGTGCGCTCAGGCCTCGAACCACATGGGGATCAACGTCGGACCGTCCCCCGGCAACGTGTGGGTCGCACCGGTACGGACGAAACCCTGGCGCGTGTACAGCCGTGACGAACGTTCGGTGCTCGCCTCCAGGTACGCCGGGAGTCCGGCCGCACTGAACTGCCGGGTCCGTTCGGTGAGGATCGCGGCGCCCGCGCCCCGGCCCCGGAACTCGGGCACCGTGATGATCAGTTCCAGGTAGCTGTGCGGGAATCGCCGGGGATGCTCACGGGCCAGCAGTTCGGTCACGTAGGCCGACCGCTCCAGGGGGCGCAGTTCCGGTGCCCGGTCCGCATGCGACCGGGCGGTCGCGGCGTCGGCGATCAGCCGGTCGGCCGAGCTGAGCCGCTGCCAGATCGAGATCGCCCAGATCTCGTCGTCCCCACCGGCGACCCAGATCTCGTCGTCGCGCAGGCCGCGGTCGATGATCTGCGGAACCCACTCGTCGAGGAACTGATCCATCGGATAGTCCCGCATGATCCACTCGGTGACCGCCTCGTCCGGAGTCGCCTCCCGGAACGCTTTCGTCAACGGTTCGAGATCGCTCGCCCCGGCCCGCCGTACGGTCAGTTCCGTTCCCATACCGCCTCCTGTGAATGGTGTTCCTGATAGCGAACTTATGCGGCTGATCAGTGTGAAACCACTATTTCGTCACGGTATTTCGTGTGATGGAATCGAGTGGTGACAGTGTGCGTGAGTTGCGGCGGCGGCCTCCGGCAACCGGATCGGGGTCGACGTCGGCGCTACTGTTCCCGCGCCTGCCAGGCCCGCGCCTACCGGGCGCGGCGCCGGGCACCGGTGCTGCCCCGGCAACCACGCCCGCGCCGGTTGTCGGCACTCGCCATCACCCGCGCGGCGGTGGCGATGGCCGACCACGCCGGCACCGACGGTCTCACCATGCGCCGCCTCGCCGGCGACCTGGGCGTCGCGACCGCCGCGCTGTATCGGCACTTCGGCGACCGCGAACAACTCCTGGTCGCGATGACCGAGCTGGTACTCGCCGAAACACCGCCTCCACCGGCGGAACTGACCGGATGGCGAGCCCGGCTCAGGTACGAAGCGACCCAGGAATGGCAGATCTACCGGCGACATCCGTGGATTCTCACGGTGCTCGCACGAGTCCGGCCGCCACTCGGTCCCGCCCTGTTCGACACATTGGAGCGAACGTTGGGCGCGCTCGACGAACTCGAGCTGTCCAGGACGCAGCTGCTGTCGGCGTACCTGAGCTATTCCGCACTGGTACAGGGACTCGCCTTGTTGTGGGTCTCGGAACGGACCGATCGGATCGGCGGCCCGGGCTCGGCGGCGGCCCCGGCCGAACTGGCCGCACTCATCGACCCGGTCGCCCGCCCGTCCCTGCACAAGGTGTTCGACCCGGCCGGTCCCGGGCCGGTGCTGGATTTCGACGAACTACTCGCCGACGCGGTGGACATGCTGCTCGAAGGCGTCGCGGCGCGGCAGGCGGGGTCCACCGAATAGCCTGGGGCAATGACCGCAGTCGCAGATCGTCCGCTCGGACCGGAATTGGCACGTACCCAGACCATCGAACCCGGTACCGATGTCCTCGTCATCGGCCTGGCCACCACCGATGACGGTCCTGTCCTCGTACCCGCAGACCTCTTCGGCGACGTGCTCGGCACCGACCTGCGCACCCTGCTGCTCGACCAGTTGACGGCCGTCGGCGCGACGGGCAAGGCCGAACAGCTGATCCGTATCCCTGCCCCCGCCGGGCTGGACAATGCTGCCAGTGTGCTGGCCGTCGGGCTCGGCACTGCCGCCGATATCGACGCCGAGCAGGTCCGGCGCAGTGCCGGCGTGGCCGCTCGTTCGCTGACCGGGGTCGCACGGGCGGTCACCACGCTGTCCGGGGTGGACATCGGTGCCGCAGTGGAGGGTTTCTACCTCGGCGCGTATTCGTTCACCCCGTTCCGGTCCGCCAAATCCGCGCCGAAGCCGGAGGCCGCGCCGCTGGCCCGCGTCGAACTGCTCGTCCCGGAACCGGATTTCGGCGGCGACGCCCTGCTGCGGGCCCAGCTCACCGCCGAGGCGGTGGCCACCGCCCGCGATTTCGTGAACACCCCGCCGAGCCATCTGTATCCGGCGGAATTCGCGCGCCGCACGGCGGTGCTGGCCGAGGGTGCCGGCCTCGAGGTCGAGATCCTCGATGAGAAAGCACTGGAAGAGGGCGGTTTCGGCGGGGTACTGGGGGTTGGCAAGGGATCTTCCCGTCCGCCGCGTCTGGTCCGTCTCGTCTACCGGGGCGGTGACAAGAAGGTCGCGCTGGTCGGTAAGGGAATCACCTTCGACACCGGCGGTATCTCCATCAAACCGGCCGCGAACATGGAGAACATGACCTCGGATATGGCCGGGGCCGCGGCGGTCGTGGCGACCACACTGCTCGCCGCGCGACTGAGCCTGCCGGTGACGGTCATCGCGACGGTACCGATGGCGGAGAACATGCCGTCGAGCACCGCACAGCGGCCGGGTGATGTGCTCACCCAGTACGGCGGCACCACCATCGAGGTCACCAATACCGATGCCGAGGGCAGGCTCATCCTGGCCGACGCGATGGTCCGCGCGGGCGAAGACGACCCGGGCTATCTGATCGACGTCGCCACCCTCACCGGCGCCCAGCTGGTGGCGCTGGGTACCCGGACCCCGGGCGTGATGGGTACCGACGAGTTCCGTGACCGGGTCGCCCGGATCTCCCAGGCGGTCGGCGAACACGGCTGGCCGATGCCGCTGCCGAAGGAATTGCGCGCCGATCTGGACTCCAAGGTTGCCGATATGGTCAACGCCTCCGCACACCGTTGGGGCGGGATGCTGCTGGCCGGAACCTATCTGAAGGAATTCGTCCCGGCCGGCGTCGAGTGGGCACATATCGATATCGCGGGCCCCGCGTACAACACGGGCGGGCCGTTCGGCTACATCGGTAAGGGCGGCACCGGAGTCCCGGTGCGCACTCTCATCGCCGTGCTGGAGGATATCGCCGCCGAGTAGCCGTCCGGCCACGGTTTGCCGGGCGATCGCACCGGCGCACAGCAAACACGACGAGCAGCGGGGTCGCGCGGTCGGCTCAGGAGGCGGCGGCGCGATCCCGGACTGCGGCCCGGAGCCCGGCGGCCGGCAATCATCTGCGCTCACACCGGCTCGTCCGGAAGACGACCGGCCGCGCCGAACGGGTCCGGTGCGGGGACGGGCTCCGGTGGTGACCGCTACCCGGCGGTCACCGAGCCGATCCCGTATCCGTTCCCCGCCGAGCGTCCGGAGTACCGAAGACGCTCGCTACTCGTCGAGTTCACGCTCGGTGGCGCGTTTGCGCTCGATCCGCCGGCGCGCGTCGTAATCCCGCATACGCTGCGGATATCCGGTGCGGCCGACATCGTAGACCGGAATTTTCAGGTCCCGGGAAAGGCGCCGGGCACCGCGTTCGCCGACGATCCGCCGGGTCCATTCACCATCGGCGGCAACCAGCACTACAGTGACATCGGTCACAGTGGTTTCGGGTTCGACGAAGGCTTCCACGCCCGCGTGTGTGCGCACCCACTCGCGCAGGTAACGGGCTTCCGTGCCGGAACCGGCGGAAACGTCCCTGCGCCCGGCCGTGACACGGCGGATACGGTCCAGCAAACCCACTGCCGCCGACCTCCTGTTCGTCACCCGAATTCCGCCGAATCCGGCGGTCATTCCATGGTGCCAGCTACCAAAATTGGATGCCCTCCGGTAAACGCGTCGCGCGGCGAATGCAAGGATGGTGGACGGAACAACAACCACACGGATCTCCGGCGCCGCGCAGAATGAACGCCGGCTGGAATACCGCCGCGACCCGCGGCAGGATCCACCGGAACGAACTGTTGTAGACCCGTCGAGCAGTTAGAGGAGTCAACGGACATGGCCTTCTCCGTCCAGATGCCCGCTCTTGGTGAGAGCGTCACCGAGGGAACGGTGACACGGTGGCTGAAGCAGGAAGGAGACACGGTCGAGGTCGACGAGCCGCTGCTCGAGGTCTCCACCGACAAGGTCGACACCGAGATCCCGTCCCCCGCGGCGGGTGTGTTGACGAAGATCGTCGCCAAGGAAGACGACATCGTCGAGGTAGGTGGCGAACTGGGTGTCATCGGTGACGCCGGCGAGGCGCCCGCGCCCGCCCCGGCTCCCGAACCGGCCGCCGCCGAACCCGCGCCCGCCGAACCCGCGCCCGCGCCCGCCGAACCCGCACAGGAAGCCGCTCCGGCACCCGCCCCGACTGCCGCGCCCGCCGCCGGCTCCGCGGCGTCCGGAACGTCGGTGAAGATGCCGGAACTCGGCGAATCGGTTACCGAGGGCACCGTGACCCGGTGGCTCAAGGCGATCGGCGACGAGGTCGCGGTCGACGAACCGCTGCTCGAGGTCTCCACCGACAAGGTCGACACCGAGATCCCGTCCCCCGTCGCGGGCACCCTGCTGGAGATCACCGCCAACGAGGACGATGTGGTCGAGGTCGGCGGACAGCTCGGAGTGATCGGCTCCGGCACCCCGGCGGCCGAAGCAGCTCCGGCCCCGGCACCCGCACCCGCGCCCGAACCGGCACCCGCGCCAGAACCCGCACCGGCTCCGGCTCCGGCTCCGGCTCCGGCTCCGGCTCCGGCTCCGAAGCCTGCCCCCGCACCGGCGGCCGCAGCTCCCGCCCCCGCCGCCCAGGCTCCGGCTGCCTCCGGTAACGGCGCCACCCCGTACGTCACACCCCTCGTCCGCAAGCTGGCCGAGGAGAACAGCGTCGATCTGTCCTCGGTCACCGGTTCCGGTGTCGGCGGCCGGATCCGCAAACAGGACGTGCTCGCCGCCGCCGAGTCGAAGCAGGCTCCGGCCGCCGCACCGGCGGCCGCCGCGCCCACCGCGGCACCGGCCCGGGCGGCCGCCGCGGCTCCCAGCCCCGCGCTCGCGGCGCTGCGCGGCACCACCCAGAAGGCCAACCGGATCCGGCAGATCACCGCGACCAAGACCCTGGAATCGCTGCAGACCACCGCGCAGCTCACCCAGGTGCACGAGGCCGATGTCACCAAGATCGCCGCGCTGCGCAAGAAGGCCAAGGCCGATTTCGCCAAGCGTGAGGGCGTGAACCTCACCTTCCTGCCGTTCTTCGCCAAGGCCGTGGTGGAGGCGCTCGGGGTACACCCGAACGTCAACGCCAGCTACGACGCGAACAGCAAGGAGATCACCTACCACGCGTCGGTGCACCTGGGCATCGCGGTGGACACCGAGCAGGGTCTGCTCTCGCCGGTGATCCACAACGCCAGCGATCTGTCGCTGGCCGGTCTGGCCCGCGCCATCGCCGATATCGCCAACCGGGCCCGCAGCGGCGGCCTCAAGCCCGACGAGCTGGCCGGTGGCACCTTCACCATCACCAACATCGGCAGCCAGGGCGCCCTGTTCGACACGCCGATCCTGGTGCCGCCGCAGGCGGCGATGCTGGGTACAGGTGCCATCGTGAAGCGCCCGACCGTGGTCACCGACGAGTCCGGCAGCGAGTTCATCGGTGTCCGCTCGATGTGCTTCCTGCCGCTGACCTACGATCACCGCCTCATCGACGGCGCGGACGCCGGCCGGTTCCTCACGACCATCCGGCACCGCCTGGAAGAGGCGGCGTTCGAGGCCGATCTCGGCTTGTAAGGGGCGACAACGATGTCGGTTGTGGTAGCCGGTTCGTCCGGACTGATCGGAACCGCGCTCGTCGCGGCGTTGCGCCGCGACGGGGAGCAGGTGATCCGGCTGGTCCGGCGGCCGGCCGCCGCGCCCGACGAACGTCGCTGGGATCCCGCGCAGGGTGAACTCGACCCCGGGATCTTCGACGGGGTCGACGCGGTGGTGAACCTGTGCGGGGCCGGTATCGGCGACAAACGCTGGACCGGCGCGTACAAACAGTTGCTCCGGGACAGCCGGATCACGCCCACCGACGTCCTCGCGACGGCGGTGGCCCGGGCCGGGGTACCGACACTGGTCAACGCCAGCGGGGTCCACTACTACGGTGACACCGCCGACCGGGCGGTCGACGAAAGCGGTCCGGTGGGCACCGGTTTCCTGCCCACGCTGTGTCACGACTGGGAAGCCGCGACCCACGCCGCCACCGCGGCCGGGACCCGTACGGTCCTGCTGCGCAGCGCGGTCGTACTCACCGGGGCCGGCGGGATGCTGCCGCAACTGCGAACGCTGTTCCTGCTGGGTCTCGGCGGCCGGCTCGGCAGCGGCCGTCAATATCAACCGTGGATCTCGCTCGACGACGAGATCGGTGCCATCCGGCACGCTCTCACCGAAGAGTCGGTGCGCGGGCCGCTCAATGCCGTGGGCCCGGCCCCGGTCACGAATGCCGCGTTCACCCGAGCCCTCGGAAAGGCCCTGCACCGGCCGACGCCGCTGTTCGTCCCGGGTATCGCGCTGCGCGCGGTGATCGGTGAGTTCGCGGAGGAAGCGATTCTGCACAGCCCCCGCGCTCTGCCCCGGGTACTCGAGGAGACCGGCTACGAGTTCCGTCACGCCACCGTCGGCGCGGCGCTGTCCGCCGCGGTGGGCCGATGACCGGATCGGCCACCGTGGTCCGGGACGCCCGGACCGGCGATCTACCCGCGATCCTGGAGATCCACAACCGTGCCATCGCCGAGACCACGGCCATCTGGGACGACGAACCCGTGGAACTCGACGAGCGCATCGCCTGGTTCCGTAACCGCACCGAGCACGGCCGCCCGGTGGTGGTGGCCGAAGTGGACGGTGAACTCGCCGGATACGCCAGTTACGGGCCGTGGCGGCCCAAGTCCGGCTATCGGCACACCGTGGAGAACTCGGTCTATATCGCCGACCGGTTCCAGCGGCGCGGTATCGGCGCGACCCTGCTGGCCGAGCTGATCGCGCGCGCGGAGAAGGCCGGTGATATCCATGCCATGGTCGCGGCCGTCGAATCGCGCAACACCGGTTCGATCGCCCTGCACGAGCGTTTCGGCTTCCGAACGGTGGGCGTACTGCCGGAGGTGGGCCGCAAGTTCGGCCGCTGGATGGATCTGACGCTGATGCAGCTCACGGTGGAGATGAGCGTAACGTCATGAATGTGAACAACACCCGCACCGCAACCCGGTCGGCCCGCTACGACAGCACCCCCGTCGACGTGCGAGAACTGGGTCTCATCGACTATCAGCAGGCGTGGGATCTGCAACGTGAGATCGCCGCCCGCCGCGCCGACGGCGCCGGGGCCGACACCCTGCTGCTCCTGGAACACCCGTCCGTCTACACCGCCGGCCGCCGCACCGAAGAGGCCGATCGGCCCACCGACGGCAGCCCCGTGATCGATGTGGACCGCGGCGGCAAGATCACCTGGCACGGGCCCGGCCAGCTCGTCGGCTACCCCATCATCCGGCTCGCCGAACCGATCGACGTGGTCGATTACGTCCGGCGCCTCGAACAGGCACTGATCCGGACGGTCACCGATCTGGGCGTCGAATGCGGGCGGGTCCCGGGCCGGTCCGGCGTCTGGCTGCCCGCGACCGGCCTGCTGCCGGAACGCAAGATCGCCTCGATCGGGATCCGGGTGCAACGCGGGGTCACCCTGCACGGTATCTCGTTGAACTGCAATCCCGATCTCGGCGCGTTCGGCGCCATCGTCGCCTGCGGTATCCGCGATGTCGGGTCGACCAGCCTGAGCCAGGAGCTCGGCCGCGAGATCACCGTCGCCGAGGCCGCGCCACGTATCGCCGAATTCGTCCCGGCCGCGCTCAACGGCGAGATCCCGGTCACCGAGCACGATATCCCGCGGGCCGCCACCCCGGCCGACGCGGACCACGCCGCCGCCACCGCGGCACGCGATCCGAAAGGTGCCACAGCATGAACGAGTCAGGCCGGGAGGCGGCAGCGCAGCGTAACCATGGAGGGCCCTCGCTCATGCCCAATGGACGCAGCATGACCTCCGCCCAAGCCCCTGCCGGCCGCAAACTGCTGCGGATCGAGGCGCGAAACGCCGAGACCCCGATCGAACGCAAACCCGGCTGGATCAAGACCCGCGCCACCATGGGCCCGGAGTACACCGAACTCAAGGGTCTGGTGAAACGCGAAGGCCTGCACACGGTCTGCGAGGAAGCGGGCTGCCCGAACATCTTCGAATGCTGGGAGGACCGCGAGGCCACCTTCCTCATCGGCGGCGAACAGTGCACCCGGCGCTGCGATTTCTGCCAGATCGACACCGGTAAGCCGTCGCCGCTGGACCGCGACGAACCGCGCCGGGTCGCCGAGAGCGTCCAGGCCATGGGCCTGCGCTACTCCACCATCACCGGTGTCGCCCGCGACGATCTGGCGGACGGCGGCGCCTGGCTCTACGCCGAAACCGTGCGCGCCATCAAGAAACTCAACCCGAATACCGGCGTCGAACTGCTGATCCCGGATTTCAACGCGAAGCCGGATCAGCTGGCCGAGGTCTTCTCCTCCCGCCCCGAGGTACTGGCCCACAATCTGGAGACGGTGCCCCGGGTGTTCAAGCGGATCCGCCCCGCTTTCCGCTACGAGCGCTCGCTGGAGGTGCTCACCGCGGCTCGCGCCGACGGTCTGGTCACCAAATCCAATCTGATCCTCGGTATGGGCGAGACTCCCGAGGAGGTCACCCAGGCCATGCGCGACCTGCACGAGGCGGGCTGCGATATCCTCACCATCACCCAGTACCTGCGGCCCTCGCCGCGCCACCATCCGGTGGACCGCTGGGTGAAACCCGAAGAGTTCGTGGAACATTCGAAGGTCGCCGAGGAGATCGGTTTCGCCGGAGTGATGGCGGGCCCGCTGGTCCGGTCCTCCTACCGCGCCGGTCGGCTGTATGCCCAGGCGATGACCCACCACGGCCGCCCCATTCCGGAGGCCATGACGCATCTCGCCGCCGAAGGCACGGCCACTCAGGAGGCCGGCGCCGTCCTGGAACGGTTCGGATCCAACGTCTGACCGCCCCGTCCGGTGGTGGATTCCGCTGAGCGGGTCGGCCACCGGACGTGCGGCTCACACCTCCATCCGAGCTCGGATCTGCCGGCACAACCCCGGCACCGCCGCCTCCACCATTGCGCCAGAACCTCACTCGAAGTCGTCGAGCAGACGATGTACCTTCGTGAGCGAGGTGAGAAAGGCTGGTCGGTGTGAAATTCGGTCTTACGGCTCATCCCGAGATCGAGCCGGGGGCGCCGCACCATCTCGTGTTCGCCGAACGCCTGCCGGATATTTGTGCCGCGCACGGCCGAGACCAGGTGCATCGGCGAGAAGAGCAGCTGACCTTCTATAGCACGCGCGGTGGCGGCAAGCCGGTCGTGCTGTTTCGCCTGCTGCTGCGGATCGCCCAGATCTGGCGGTCGGACTCGATGTCGCGCACCCAGCCGGACATCATCCTGCACGGCGATTGGCCGGTCTGTTCGGCCTGCCTGG
The DNA here is from genome assembly GCF_053594175.1 of Nocardia sp. NPDC001965. Taxonomy (NCBI): domain Bacteria; kingdom Bacillati; phylum Actinomycetota; class Actinomycetes; order Mycobacteriales; family Nocardiaceae; genus Nocardia; species Nocardia sp. NPDC001965. The sequence goes on along the minus strand of NZ_JBSFDZ010000004.1, from coordinate 324,121 downwards.
CTCCTAGCCGGATCCAGCGCGCGATCGGAACCGGCCTGATCATGCTGGCTGTACTGAACATCGCGACGATCGTCCTGCTGATACTCGCCCAGGTCCGCCCGCCGTCCTGGCTGGTCTTCGCTGCCTTCCCCGGCTGGATACCGTGCGGCCTGCTGGTGGCCATGGCGCTGTTCCGCCGCGGCGAAACATTTGTCCGGGCGCGGATCTCCCCCGACCTGACAGCGGCCGAGATCGTCACCGATCCCCGATTCGACGCGGCTACCGAAGCACGGCGTGGGAGTTCTGGTGCCACCGATGAATCCGGTGCCGTCGACCGGTCGTAGCTGATACCACCCGACTACCTACGGAGGACTCAGTGTTGATCGTCGCCGGTCATCTCATAGTCGATCCACCGGCTCGCACCGCCTACCTCGCCGACTGTCGCGAGGTGGTCGATCAGGCACGCTCGGCGCCGGGCTGCCTGGATTTCGCAGTGAGCGCAGATCTCACCGATCCCGCGCGGATCAATATCTTCGAACGCTGGACCGATCGGGAATCGGTGGCGACGTTCCGCGGCGCGGGTACCGGCTCCGAGCAGAATGCGGCGATCCGCGGCGCGTCGGTGGCCGAGTACGATATCGGGGAAATCCGTTCGCTGACCTGACCGCCCGGCTAGAACTTGATGCGCTGTAGTAGCGCAGGGATCTTCGACGCCGACATCAGCGCCCTGAACTGCCAGCTGTCGTCGCGCGGCAGTATCCCGCCACGCTGTGTGACGTCGAAGGCGTCGTAGAGGGTTTCGCCCTCCTCCATCAGTCCGTCGGCGTCGAAGTGGTAACGGTCGACCGCGGGACATTGGATGAAGCGACCGTTGCCGTAGAGCACCGGGGCGCTGTCGTCGTAGGGGTAGAGCCGCAGCGGCCCGTCCCAGTGACCGCTGCCGATATAGCGGATGACGACGCGCACCAGCCCTTCCGGGGTGACATCGAGATACACCTGACCGGGCAGTGGGTCGTAGCGCCAGTCCGGGATCGCGTCGAAGAAGGCGAAGTTGTACTTCACGAATTCGTCGATCCCGACGATGGTGCGCCCGAAGGTAGTGACATCGGTGTAGCGGACGTCCGGCGCGTACAGCTCGTGGTTCAGGCTCATATCCCGGACCAGGAAGCTCCACCAGTATTTTTTCGCCCATTCCATGAGCCAGGACAGATCCTGGCCGAGCTTGCCGTAGAACTCCAGTTTCCGCTCGAAGTCGGCGAACCATTCTTCGGTGGTGGACTGCAGTTCCGGTTCCGGGATCACCCGGATCGGTACCGCGCGGTTCGCGTCGAGAAATTCGGGGGCCGGCCTCGCGAGGCGAGGACGGCGCAGGGCCTGTTGGAACTGTTCGTCACTGAACACGACACGAACCTTCCGACGAGCGCGGCCCGGGCCGCGGCGAGAATTCAACTTGAATCGTATGATTCATGTTGAATCATGCGATGTCAACGAATACCGGGAGACCGATGCGAGGATGAACCGGTGAACGCACCGAAGCTGTGGCGCGGGCAGACGCTGGACGCCAGATCCGCCGAACGTCGCGAACAACTCGTGGACGTGGGATTTGAGTTGCTCGGCACCGGTGGATCCGCCGCGGTCACGATGCGGGCGGTGACCCGGCTGGCCAATCTGAGCCCGCGCTATTTCTACGAGAGTTTCGAGGACCGCCGGGCACTGGTCGTCGCGGTCTACGACCGGCTGGAGGCCGAACTCCTCAGCCGGTTGCGCACGATCGACACGAGCGGTGATCTGCATTCGACCGTCCGTTCGGCACTGCGGATCTGCGCCACCTACTTCGAACAGGATCCGCGCCGCGCCCGGGTCCTGCTCCGCGAACCCCTCACCGACGACGCCCTGCGCGCCCACAGCGCCGACCGACTGCCCGGCTTCCTGCGAATCGCGGTACCCGCGCTGGGTACGCAGGCCGGTGCGCTGATACCCGACAGCGATGAAACCTTCGCGATCATCGGGACCGCGCTCGGCGGCGCCCTCGTCGCGCTCTACGTCGACTGGATCGACGGACGTCTTCCGGTACCGCGAGACCATCTGGTCGAGACGGCCACGGCCATCGTGCTCGCGCTGGCGCAGTCCCGCCCCTGAAGCGGCCCCGGGACCGTCCGGCCGAATCCCACTGCCCGGCGAGGACACCCGGACCGGGCCCGGTCCGCCGCTCGGCGGTGTCCGCGCCGGATTCCGCCCGGCCGGGCCGCGGACGGTCCCGCACCGGCCGCGCCGCCCTCTAGGATCGGACCCCATGCCTGTCTATCTCGTCACCGGTGCCGCAGGATTCATCGGGGCGAATTACGTACACCACCTGCTGGCCCAGGAACCCGGCGCCCGGGTCGTGGCCGTCGACTATCTCGGTTTCGCCGGGAACATCGCCAATCTGGCCTCGGTATCGGACCTGCTGGTGTTCGAGAACGCCGATATCGCCGATCAGGAGGCGATGGCGGCGATCTACCGGCGTCACCGGCCCGATCATGTGGTGAACTTCGCGGCCGAATCACACAACGATCGCGCGATTCTGGACCCGACCACGTTCATGCGCAGCAATGCGCTGGGCGCGCAGGTGATGGCGGAATGCAGCAGGCTGTTCTCGGTCCGGTCGCATCTGCATGTCTCCACCATCGAGGTGTACGGCGAACTCGCCGGCGATCGGCCGTATTTCACCGAGCGCAGCCCGCTGAACGCGAAGACTCCCTACAGCGCGGCCAAGGCCGCCGGCGACCAGATGGTCCGCGCCTATATGGCGACCTATCCCGATCTCGACATCCGGATGACCCATTGCGCCAACAACTACGGGCCCTTCCAGCTGCCCGAGAAGCTGATTCCGCTGGCTGTCACGAATCTGCTGCGCGGCCGCAAGATCCCCGTGTACGGGGACGGGGAACAGTCGCGGGATTGGCTGCACGTGGCCGACCACTGCGACGCCGTCCATCGGGTCCTGCATGCGGAACTCGATCCGATTCCGGCGGCGGCGCGGACCGATCCGGGACTGCTGCCGATCTTCGATATCTCGGCGCGCTGCGAAGTGACGAATCTGGAGATCGCGCACTACATCTGCGCGGCGCTGGACCGCGATCCCGCCGAATGGATCGAGCACATCCCGGACCGGCCGAACCACGACCGCCGGTACCTGATCGAGCCGGTCAAGATCGAAGCCGAACTGGGGTGGCGGCCCACCAGGGAGTTCGCGGCGGGTATCGCGGAGACAGTGGCCTGGTACGTCGACAATCCCTGCTGGTGGCAACAGGCCATCTCGGCCAGGGGTGAACTCGGATTCGATTGGAGCAGGCTCGGCCCGTCCGCCGTGGGCCCGGCGCGATGAGCCGTCCACCCGCGCGGCCGGACGCGCGCCCGAGGAAGAATCACCCGCCGAGCGTGACGATATCGTAGGTGGTGTCGGGCCCGGCGGGTGTGGTGAACCGGGCATTGGGCAGGTAGAGACGCTCCTCGAACGCGGCCACCGTCGTCGGGATATCCAACCGCGCATCCCGCAGGCGCCGTACGACTGTGCCACGTGCGCCCGTACCGTCCAGCACCACCACCGCGACCGCGCCCAGCCGGTTCTGCACGACCAGCAAACTACCTTCGTGCCAGAGCATTCCGTCGCCGTAGAGCACCGTTTCGGGGCCGAGGTCGATTACTTTCGCCGCACCCGTCGCCGGGTCGACGCGGTAGAGCCGCCCGGTGGCCGACTGCACGAGAATCAGCGCGGCACCGTCGGGCGTGGCGACGATCCCGTTGGCATTGATCGCCCCGGCCACGAACTCGATATCGCCGTTCAGCGGCAGCCGCACCACCCGGCCGGGTGACGGCAGCGCCCCGGCGGGGCCGAACGGGAGGTGGTACAGCACCGACGTATGCGAATCCGTGAACCACGCACCCTCAACTGTGAACACCACATCGTTGACGAACGAGTCCGCCGACCCGAACCGGTAGCGGGCCAGCACTTCACCCGTGCGGGTGTCGATGACGCGGGCATCTCCCCCGGCACCACCGGCGACGAACAAGCGGCCCTGTGGGTCGAGCGCGAGGCCAAGCGCCGGGGTACCCGGCCCCGGACTCAGGACCGCACCGCGGCCGGTCCGCAGATCCACTCGGTAGATGCTCCCGTCGAGCCGCGATCCGAGGTAGGCGACCGGCGCGGATCCGATCGCGATACCTTCCGGCGCGAACCCGGCGGGTAGTCCGATCGTGGCCGGAAAGGACTGCCGTTGCGCACACCCGGGCACGGCGAGTGCGGCGGCGAGCACCGTGAGCGAGATTCCGATCTCGAGAATGCGGCGCATCCCGACCTACCGGTAGCCGACCGTGAAATGCCGGACATCGAGGGAATTCTCGAGTTCGTCCAGTATCGCCACGGCGAGATCCTCGGCCGAGATACGGGAATGTCCGGCAGCATCGGTCAGGAGCGTGGTGGTGCCGCGCCGGTACGTTCCGGTACGCGATCCGGGTTCGAGGACGGCGGGGGGACTCAGATAGACCCAATCGGCCGGATGGTCGCGGCAGGCCGCCAGTTGCGCGACACTGGCGGCGGCGACGGCCCGGATGGGCACGGGGACGTATTCGGGACTGTCCAGAACCAGCCGTCCGGGTTCCACCGGGTTCCACAGGGGCGCGGCACCACCCACGACGAGGACGCGAACGCCGATGCCCGCCGCGGCGTCGAGCAGTGCGCGGGTGGTTGCGGCCACACCGTGTTCCTGTCCAGGGACCGGCCGGGTCGCGACCACGACAGCGTCCGCGCCGGCGAACGTCTCACGCATCCGGGCGCGGTCGTTCGCATCGCCGTGGACCATGGCCACCCCGGGCGGTATCGCGCCCGGACGCCCGTTCCGGATGACGGCGACCGGATCGTGTCCCCGGCGGGCGGCTTCGGCGACGACCCGGGAGCCGACCATACCGGCGGCGCCCACGACAGCGATCTTCATCGGGAGATCTCCTTCGTTACGAGAGTGGGAAATGTGCCGGGCCGGCGCACCGGCGCGGGCAGCTGGCCTGCCACTATCGCGGCCAGCGAGAGGCCGAATCCCATGAGCTGGACCGCGCCGAGCGTCTGGCCGAGCAGGACGGCACCGAGCGCGGCGGCGACCAACGGCGAGAACAGGGTGAGGATCGCGACGGAGTTCACCGGGAGCGTGGTGACACCGCGGAACCACAGGACATAGGCGACCAGTCCGCCGAACAGGCCGAGCCACAGGTATCCGAGAGCGGCCGGCAGATCGATCGACGGCGGCGCGCCCTCGGCGAAAATCGTGAGCGGAAGCAGGAACACCCCACCGGCGGTGAGTTGCCATCCGGCGAAGGCGGTCGGTGTGACCCCGGCGGGCCGTCCCCAGCGTTTGGTGAGCGTAAGCCCCAGGGCCATCGACGCCGCACCACCCAGACCGGCGGCGACTCCGGCGGCGTCGAGACCCGCGGCCGGTCCGAGTATCACCAGGCCCACACCGGCCAGTCCGATCGCGCCCCACGCCATCCGCCATGCCGAAGGGCGCTCGTGCAGGACTGCCACAGCCAGCACCGCGACGACGAGCGGTTGTGCGGCCGCGAGGGTGCCGGCGACACCGCCGGGCAGTCGTTCGGCCGCGATGAACAGCAGCGGGAAGAACAGGCCGATATTGAGCACTCCGAGGATCGCGGCCTTGCCCCACCAGGCACCACGCGGCAGTGTCCGGGTGATCACGAGGGCGATCAGCCCGGCCGGCAGTGCCCGCAGCAGACCCGCGAACAGCGGATACCCGGCCGGGAGGAGTTCGGTGGTGACGATATAGGTCGTGCCCCAGGCGACCGGCGCGAACGCGGTGAGTACGGCGCGGGACAGGTCGCTCCCGCGGGATCCACCGGTCCCACCGAAAACCGTCTGTGCGACTGAACTTTTCACAGTCGAAGTGTCATCCGGAAAGATCAATGAGTCCAACACATGTTTGTCACTCCATCGATCTCGATAGAAGATCGATCCATGGAGCTCCAACAACTGCGTTACGTCCTGGCGGTCGCCGAGACGAACAACTTCACCCGGGCCGCCCAGCGCTGCCTTGTCGTCCAGTCCGCACTCAGTCACCAGATCGCCCGACTGGAAAAGGAACTCGGCGCGAAGCTGTTCGAACGCACCAGCCGACGGGTCCGGCTGACGCCCGCCGGGGAAGCATTTCTCCCGGCCGCGCGTCTCTGCCTGGATGCCGCCGAACGCGCCGCCGCGGAAGCCGCCGCGGCTGTCGGCGAGGTTCGCGGCCGGCTCGCGGTCGGGCTGATCCCCTCGGTCACCGCCGTCGACCTGCCCGACGTCCTCCGCGAGTTCCGGGCCCGGTACCCACATGTGCGCATCAGCCTGCGGGTGGGCGCCAGCGACGAACTCACAGCGCAGGTCCGGGAGGGTGCGCTGGATGTGGCGTTCCTGGGATTACCGACCACTGTGCAGCCGCACGGGGTCGCCGGCCGTGAACTGGCCCGTGACCGGCTGGTCGCTGTTGTCGCTCCCGAACATCCACTCGCCCGCGAGACATCGGTCGACCTGTCGCGGCTGTGCACCGAAACCTTCGTGGATCTACCGGCCGGGACGGCCGGGCGCGCCCAATCGGACCTGGCGTTCACCGCCGCCGGCCTCGACCGCGATGTCGCCTTCGAGGTGTCCTCCGCGGACTACATAGCCCGGCTGGTCGAAAAGGATCTGGGTGTGGCCATGCTCCCCGCCGCGTATGTCCCCCAGCTCACCGGTGTGGTGACGATCGAAGTCTCCGACGCACCGGCCCGGGTCGAACACCTCGTGTGGAGCCGGACCACCCATAGCCCGGCCGCCGCCGCCTTCCTCGGCATTCTGGACGACGCATAACGCCCCGATCGCAGTCCGCCGCCCCGCCGGTTCGCGGATCTTCGCCGCGCGGCCGGAGGTCTGCGACCGTGTCCGTGGGCCCGTCGGCCACCTCGGCGGCTCCGTGGCTCACCGCCCGGCCGGGCCCACGCCGCGAATTCACCCCAAATGCTTGCGCAGCACTTCCAGATGGGTCGGGCGCGCATCCTCGAGCCGCGCGCGGCCCTCGGCAGTGAGCGCCAGGAAATTGGCGCGACGATCGAAATCACAGGCGGCACGCTGCACCAGTCCGGCCTTCTCCAGCCGGGTCACCGTACGCGAGAGCGCGCTCTGGCTCAGGTACATCTCGGCCTCGATATCCTTCATCTTGACCTTCTCCGCCTGCTCCGCACCGCAGCGCCCGCCGAGGACCTGCAGCAGTTCGAACTCGCTGAGCCCGAGTTCGTGCCGCGCCTGCAGCGCGTTCTCCAGATCACACGATGTGACGTGGTAGCGACGCAACGTTTCGGACCACTTCGCGCAGACATCGTTGTCGGAGTCGTGGTACATGAGCCGAGATTATCATGTCAAGTCATTTTATGCCCACGCATTACATGAGTAAGCATTACATGCGTTGACATTCAATGCTCGTGCATCTAAGTTCTACCGAGTGACTCTCACCGCAACCACCCCGCAGAACCTCGCTGCCGCAACGGCCGCCGCCCCGGCCGCCGGCCGCTGGGGACCCAAGTTGTGGGCGATCCTGTTCGTCGCCGGACTGGCGATGTTCCTCGACGCGCTCGACGTCTCCATGGTCGGCGTGGCACTCCCCTCCATCGGCCACGACCTGGGCCTGGACACCTCCGCACTGCAGTGGATCGTCAACGGCTACATCCTCGGCTACGGCGGTCTGCTACTGCTCGGCGGACGAGCGGCCGATCTGCTCGGCCGCCGCCAGGTCTTCCTGACCGCTCTCGTGGTCTTCGGTATCGCCTCACTCGTCGGCGGGCTCGTCGACGCAGGCTGGCTGCTGATCGCCACCCGGATCGTCAAGGGCGTGGCCGCAGCCTTCACCGCACCGGCCGCCCTCTCGATCATCACCACCACCTTCAAGGAAGGTCCCGATCGCAACCGGGCCCTGTCGATCTTCACCATCTTCGGCGCGACCGGATACGCCTCCGGGCTGATCGTTTCGGGCCTGCTCACCGGTATCGATTGGCGACTCACCTTCTATATGCCGGTGGTCGTCGTCGCCGCGGTCATCGTCGCTGCCTACTTCGTGGTGCCGCGCACGATCGAAAAGGAAGAGGGCCGAATCGATTTCACCGGCGCCGCCCTGCTGACCGGCGGTATGCTCGCGGCGGTCTACACCATCGTCACCGCCCCGGAGACCGGTTTCACCGCCACTGTCGTCGCGACCACGATCCTCGCGGTCGGTCTGCTCGGCGCGTTCTTCGTCACGGAGAAGCGAGTGAGCCATCCGCTGGTGCGGCTGAGCATCTTCCGGGTGAAGTCCATCGTGCGGGCCAACCTCGCTGCGCTGGCCATCTTCGGCTCCTACCTCAGCTTCCAGACCATCGTCTCGCTGTACCTGCAGAACACCCTCGAATGGGAGCCGCTGCAGATGGCACTCGCAATGGCGCCGACCGGCATCATCGTCGCCATCCTGTCCCCGATGGCCGGTAAGTTGATCGACCGGTTCGGCACCGGTCCGATGATCCTCGCCGCGCTCACCTCGTTCGTGGCCGGCTACATCTGGTTCCTGACCCGCGGCGGCAGTCCCGAACCCGCCTACGCGGTCGACTACCTGCCCGCGTTCCTGCTGCTCGGCCTCGGTTTCGCACTCGGGTTCTCCGCGGTCATGTCGCAGGCCACCGAAGGTATCGCCGACCACGAACAGGGCCTCGCCTCCGGCTTGGTGCAGACTTCGTTCCAGATCGGCGGCGCGGTGGTGCTCGCCATCGCGACGGGCCTCATCAGCGGCGCCGCCACCGACGGTATCGACGGCTACCGGCCCGGGCTCTACCTGGTCACCGCGGTCGCGGCGGTCGGCCTGCTGGCCTCGGCCTCGGCACTGCTGGCCCGCAAACAGCCTGTCGCCGAACTCGCGTAGCGGTTCTGCGGAGCGGGAGAACGGGGTCGCCGATCAGGCGGCCCCGTTCTCGGCGCTGGGGGGACCTCGGCCGATCGGCCACACTACGACGGTTGATCATCCGCCCGCAGAGCCGGTGCGCCGCGCGGTCGGGCGCCACCGGGACTTCGCGGGCCACTACCGGGTAGGAGTTCGATGAGAAATCTCTGCGCAATGATCGCCGTTGTTGTGACGGCCGCCGTGATCACGACATTACCGACGGCCGCTCCGGCGCGGGCCGAGACGTTCGCCGACCGCGCGCTGTCGCTGCACAATCAGCATCGGGCCGACTACGGCGCCGCTGCGCTGCAATGGGATTCAGCCCTCGCCGCGGACGCGCAGAAGTGGGCCGAGCGCTGCGAATTCGTCCACTCACAGGCGGACGGAAAATACGGGGAGAACCTCTACGCCGGCGGCGGGGCGGATGTCACCGTCGATCAAGCGATCCAGGCGTGGATGGCCGAGGCGCAGCAGTACGACTACGCCGACCCGGTGTTCTCCACCGCGACCGGCCATTTCACCCAGGTGGTGTGGAAGTCGACCACGAAGGTCGGTGTCGCGATCGCCGACTGTCCCGCCGGCGCGATCTTCGATATGCCGTCCAAATATGTCGTGGCGCGTTACGCCCCGCCCGGGAACGTTACGGGCGGGTTCGAGCAGAACGTGGGACGGCACGTCTAGAAGCAGCCCACCACGGACCGGACGGCCCCTGCTGCCGACGGCGACATGCTCGGGAGTTGAGGTCGATCGCCCGGAACCGCCCGTCCCGCGGTTCCGGGCGCAACCCGGCAGCGGGCCGCCCTTCACGCTGCCGGCCGCGGGGAACAACCGTGCGTGACAACCCGAGTACCCGATCCGACCGGTCCGTCGCGCTGCCGCCGCGAGCCGGCCGGCTGGTCAGAACGGCCGCTGGGTGCGGATTATCTCCGCCAGGTAGGCGTAGTCGTCGGCCCGGCCGCTGGACGCCCGGAACACCAGGCCCAGGGTGCGGCCGGGTGCGGGGCCGGTGAAGCGTGCCGTGTCCAGGGCACCGCGACCGGTTTCCGGCACGACCGCCATCTCCGGAATCAGCGTGGTCCCGAGCCCGCCCGCCACACACTGCACCACCGTCGACAGCGATGCCGCGCGGGTGTCCCCGGCCGCGCTCGGATGGATATCCGCGGAGCGGCACAGTTCGAGGGTCTGGTCGCGCAGGCAGTGGCCTTCGTCGAGCAGCAGCATCGGTAGCGCGTCCAGGGCGGCGGGTTCTATATCGGTACGTCCGGCCAGCTCGTGCCCGGCGGGCACCACCAGGACGAATTCTTCGGTGTATAGCGGTATTTCGACCAGCCCGGAGGTTTCGGTGGGCAGGGCCAGGACCGCGACGTCGAGTACGCCCGCCCGCAGCTCGTCGAGCAGGCGGGCGGTCTTGTCCTCGATGACCTGCGGGGTCAGCGCGGGGAGTTTGCGCCGCAGCGTCGGCAGCACTGCCGGGAGGAGATAGGGGGCGGCGGTCGGGATGATGCCGATACGCAGCACGCCGGTGAGGATGTCGCCGGTGGCCGCGGACAGGAACCGGTCCGCGGCTTCGAGGGTCGCTGTAGCCGCGGGGAGCAGCCGCGCACCGGTCGCGGTCACCAGGACGCGCCGGGTGCTGCGTTCGATGAGCTGCAATCCGAGCCCGTTCTCCAGTGCGGCCAATGCCTGCGACAACGTGGGCTGGCTCACCTCGAGCCGGGCCGCGGCGGTGCCGAAGTGCCGGTATTCGGCGACCGCCACGAACGCACGCAGCTGTGACAGGGAGGGCTGATAAGACTGATCGGGCACACCTATCAGTCTAGTGCCACTCATCACTTTTGCCTTTTGCCGGCAGTTCGGCAAGATTACTTACGAGCTTTCGCCCTACCGGCTGGAAATCGACCAGCCGACATCACATCGACTAGAAGGAGATTCGGGCATGCCCCTGCTGACCATCGGCGACCAGTTCCCCGCCTACGACCTCACCGCGGTGATCGGCGGTGACCTGTCCAAGGTCGACGCGCAGCAGCCGGACGACTATTTCACCCGGATCACCAGCGCCGACTACGCGGGCAAATGGCGGATCGTGTTCTTCTGGCCGAAGGATTTCACCTTCGTCTGCCCGACCGAGATCGCCGCGTTCGGCAAGCTGAACGAGGAGTTCGCCGATCGTGACGCCCAGGTGCTCGGGGCGTCGGTCGACAACGAGTTCGTGCACTTCCAGTGGCGGGCCCAGCACGAAGACCTCAAAACCCTGCCCTTCCCGATCCTGTCGGACCTGAAGCGCGAACTGGCCGCCGCCACCGGTGTGCTCAACGCCGACGGTGTCGCCGACCGGGCGACCTTCATCGTCGACCCGAACAACGAGATCCAGTTCGTCTCCCTCACCGCGGGTTCGGTGGGCCGCAATGTCGACGAGGTGCTGCGGGTGCTGGATGCGCTGCAGTCCGACGAACTGTGCGCCTGCAACTGGAAGAAGGGCGACCCGACCATCGATGCCGGCGAACTGCTGGCGGCGAGCGTCTGAGATTCGGAGAACCTGTGAGCATCGACAATCTGAAGGCTGCGCTACCCGAGTACGCCAAGGACCTGAAACTCAACCTGTCCTCGATCAGCCGGACCACCGTGCTGAACGAACAGCAGTTGTGGGGCACCCTGCTGGCCGCCGCCGCCGCGACCAAGTCGACCTCGACGCTGCGCGAGATCGCGGCGGAAGCGGCCGACACACTCTCCGCCGAGGCCTACGATGCCGCGTTGGGCGCCGCCTCGATCATGGGTATGAACAATGTGTTCTACCGGGGCAAGGCGTTCCTGGACGGGAAGTACGACGATCTGCGGGCCGGACTGCGGATGCAGATCATCGGCAACCCGGGCGTGGACAAGGCCGATTTCGAACTCTGGTCCTTCGCCGTGTCGTCGATCAACGGCTGCCAGCACTGCCTGGAGGCGCATGAACACGCGCTGCGCGAAGCGGGTGTCTCGCGCGAGGTGATCTTCGAGGCGCTGCGCGCCGCGGCCATCGTGGTCGGGGTCGGGCAGGCCGTGCAGTCGACCGAGGCACTGGCGACCGCTTCGGTCTAGCGGTTCACCGATTCGCCCCGGGCGGGGCGCAATGATCGACCCCGATACCGGGGCGGCGCGGGATTCTCCGCACCGCCCCGGTCCCGTAGGGGCCACCTGTCACCTCACGATCGGGCGGGCCGGACGGTCACGGAACCGGCCCGCTCTGCTCTCGGCGAATCGCGCGGATCAGCGCCACCGGTGACGATCAGTTCCCCGGCGGTGCCGGCGCGAGCGAGGCACATGCCTCGAAGGCTTCCGCCTGGCCCTCGGGGAGGTCCGGCGGCTGCGGATGCCCGGAGGGCGGCGTGCCACCCGGCGGCATCCCACCCGGCGGTGGTCCACCCGGCGGCCCGTTCGGCCGATCCCCGGCCGGCGGTTCGGGCATATCCGACGGAAGCTGGGCACCGTGCTGTTCCAGGCATTCACGGAATTCAGTGGGCGAGCCGTCCGGCGCCGCGGCCGTGCTCTCTGTCGATGTGGCGACCGTGGTGGTCGGGGTGGTGGATTCGGTTGTCTCGCTACCACACGCGGTGGCCAGCAGCGCGAAACCGATCGTCACGCACCCTGCGATCACCCGGCCGGCACCAGCTCTTCTCGGCACGATGTCGTCGATCCTTTCCTCGACCGGGCACCGTCCGGGCGCCCGCGTCGAGCGGAACGCTAATCGCCCGCACCACCTGGCAACAGATGAAAGCAGCTATCTCCCAGCATATTCGAAGCAACCTGCCAGGTTCGGGACCGATCCACCGCGCTCTCCGGGCCGGGGGTACCGGCAGTGGCAGGTGTTCGGCGCCTCCCGATCGTGTGCCAGGCGATCACACTGGTGTCCGGAAAAAGTTCGGCAACGGACCAAACCGGACACGCGTCCCACACGAACTTCCTCTCGATGCCGTTCCAGGCGCCGAGGCCATCCGGCCACGGCCGACGACGAGTACACGAGAGGTTCACTACTGTGAGTGCACGCCGATGGACACGTACGAACGCGCTGCGCTGGGGGTTGGCGAGCGTGCTGGCCGCCGCCGGACTGGTGGGCACGGCCGGACCCGCCGCGACAGCCCCGGACACGGCGCACGTGGTCTCCGCGGAGAACGTGAACGACCGGCAGCAGACCGTGACGGTCTTCTCCCCCGCGATGAACAGGCCGATCCCGATACAGGTCATCCGCGCCGCGGACCGCTCGGCACCACGGCCGACGCTGTATCTGCTCAACGGTTCGGGCGGCGGCCCGAACGAGAGCGGATGGGATGTGCAGACCGACGCTTTCAGCTTCCTGAGCGGCAAAGATGTCAATGTGGTGACCCCGTACGGCGGCAGCAACTCCTACTACACGGACTGGATCCGCGACGACGCGGTCCTCGGCCGCAACAAATGGCAGACCTTCTTGAACGAGGAACTACCGCCAGTCATCGAACAGTTCCTGGGCGCCAACGGCGATCGCGCCCTGGCCGGTGTCTCGATGAGCGGCACCTCCGTGCTGAACCTGGCCATCGCCAAACCCGGTTTCTGGAAGAGTGTGGCCTCCTACAGCGGTTGCGCCCAGACCTCCGACCCGGTCGGGCACGAATTCGTCCGGCTCACCGTGGAACTGTGGGGCGGTGGGCAGAGCGTCGAGAACATGTGGGGCCCGCAGAACGGACCGCTGTGGCGCGCCAATGATCCGCTGGTCAACGCGGACCGGCTGCGCGGCACCCAGGTGTATCTCAGCACCGGCAGTGGAATCCCGGCGGCTCCGCACGACACCCCGTTCGACCGGCGCGTGCAGGAGGGCCGGATCCCGCTGCCGGTGCAGCTCGCCTTCGGCGGCCCGATCGAGGCGGCCATCCGGTACTGCACGGTGAACCTGACCAACCGGCTGCGCGAACTGAACATCCCGGTCACCCTGGACGACCGGCCGGTCGGCACCCACTCGTGGGGCTACTGGGAGGACGACCTGCGTACCTCCTGGCCTTTCCTGGCACAGTCGATCGGCGCCCGGTAGACCTGTCCGGCGAGGGGCGGCACTCCGGCCGACCCCACCCGCCGCCGGATACCGCGGCGGGCAGGACAGCGGCGAGTACCGGACCCGCTGATCCGGCAACTGCGCGATCCGCCGGCAGCGGTGCGATTCGCGGATCTCGATGTGGCCGTCGACCGCCGACGGCCACGATCGGCGATGCCGCTGCCCGCGACTCAGAAGAGGCGCAGGTTTCCGACGTAGACCCTGCCGCCGATCGCCACGGGATCGAACTCGCTCGAGATCTTCCAGACCTCGCCGTTGCTGTCCCACACCTCTAGCGTCCGGTCGCTGCCGGTCGGATCCGCGGCCACCGCGATCCGGCTTCCGTCGGTGCCGAGTTCGGGGCCCTTCGGTAGATAGCCGGGAACGACATAGTCGCCGGTGTACGCGTCGACCACTCGGCCGGTATCCGAGGTCTCGATCAGATTCCCGATACCGTGCAGTGGGACCGGCTCGGCATAATCGTTCGCACCGTACGACTCGTTCTGCCACAGAACGGTTCCGCTGCGCGGGCTGATTCCCGCGTATGTCGTCTTGTTCTCGTCCGTCTGGATCACGGTCGGCACCGACGTCTCGGGGAAACCCTCGTCGGCGCTGTACGGGCGCCCGCTCGGCCGCCAACCCGCCGGCAGATCCGCTGTTCTGGTGCCGGCCCGGTCGAAGACACCCGCCGGTTCCGATCCCTCGGCGACGACGAAGCCGTCGATGAAGACATTCCAGTCGGTCGATTCGATCTCCTCGACGGTGTCGCGGCGGAAGATCTCCTTACCGTCCTCGAGCCGGATCACCCGGAACTCCCACTTCGACAGCGGCTGCGCCGGATCGGGGGCCGAGGTGATCACCGCCAACCGGACCAGCCCGAATGCCTCGATCGAATGCCGGGGTTCGCCGGAGGGCCGGGTCGCGGTGCCGCCGGTCCCCTGGACCGGTGGGAGCTCCCGGCCGTCCACCCCGATCGAGCGCAGGGTGGGCGATTGCGGCCGATCCGGCCGGTCCACGAAGACGAAGCGCTCCCCGGCGGCGATCAGCTCGCCGACATCCCCCGCGGCGGTGACGGTGCCGGCGATCCGGTTCGCGCCGAGATCCACGATCACCACCTGATCGGTGTCCTCCGACGAACGTTCGAGATGACATGCCGCCGCCGAACGGCGTTCGCTGACGACACATTCTCCGAGCCTGCGCTGTGTGGTGTCCAGCAGCAGGGGTTCGGTACCGGCGCGGAGCTTGCCGGTGCCCGCATCGATCACGTCCAGGTAGTCGACGGTGCCGCCACCGTCGAGATAGTAGTTACGGCCGCGCAGGACGATCTCGGAATCGCCACCGACCAATTCGGCAGGGCTCGGGTAGGACCCGGGCGGACCCGGTATCTCCTGCATGGTCCAGATCGGCGTATCCGGTCGCTGCTGGAGTGACGGCAGAATCGGCGTCACCGGCCGGCGCGGCAGTTGCGCGGCTTCCTCCGCACCCGCCTGGTTCGAGAGTGCCCGGTATCCCAGGACGGCGGCGACGGTCAGCACCACCGCGGCCAGGATCGACCCGACGACCAGCAGCACGGTGCGATCGCCGGACGGAGGTGGCGCAGGGCTCGGGCCCGGCGACGACGACGGCGGCGGCGGATAGCCCATGGGATCCGGGCGAACGACAGTGGCCGCGTAGCGATCGGCCGAAGCGGGAGCCGGGACACCATGTCCGGCCTGCGGATGTGCGTAGACTGCTGTCGCGGCGAGCGCCTCGCCGAGTGCCTTCGCGAACTCCTTGCTGGTGGGAAAACGATCGCCCGGGCTCTTCGCCATCGCCCGCCCGATCACCGAATCCACCTGCGGCGAGAGATCGAGCCGCTGCGCGCGCACGCTCGGGACGGGCTGCTGGGCGTGGGCCATGATCACGGCGACAGGGTTCGTGCCGGGAAACGGCTTCGCACCGGTGAGGAGATGGAAAGCGGTGGCGGCCAGTGAATACTGATCCGAGCGCGGATCGATCGCCAGTCCCTGCATCTGTTCCGGCGAGGCGTAGGCGACGGTGCCGACAGTCAGGCCTGTCCCGGTGAGATCGGAGGTTTCCGGCCCCATCCGGGCGATCCCGAAATCGGTCAGCAGATAGTGACCGGTGCGCCCCAGCAGGATATTCGCCGGTTTCACATCGCGATGGACCAATCCGCGCGCACCCGCGTAGTCGAGTGCGTCGGCGACCTCGGTGATCGCGCGGGCGACATCGGAGGCAGACAACCCACTCGCCGCGGCGGTGAGCGTCGCCGACAGGTCGACACCGTCGATCAGTTCCAGGGCGATCCACAGCCGTCCATCGAATTCGCCACGGTCGTGCACGCTGACGATCCCGGGATGCGACAGCGACGCGGCGAGATCGGCCTCGCGTTCGAAGCGGCGCCGGTACGAATCGTCGCGGGTGAATTCCGCGGCCAGCACCTTGATCGCATCCGAACGCGGCAGCCGCGGGTGCCGGGCGACGTAGACCTCGCCCATCCCGCCGGCGCCGAGAAGACGCTCGATGGTGTATCCGGCGAACACTGCCCCCGATGCCAAAGCGGCCACTGTCCGAACCCTCCGATACCGATGTCAGCCGATCACACCGTATCGGGAGGGTTTCGGCAACTCTGTGGCCAGTGCGAGGCCAGCCCGGTGACCGGCCTCGCCCGGTGCGCGTTCCACGGAATCGAGGATCACCGGGGCCGGCGATCATCGTGCCCCGCCGTCGGGCGACCGAATCCGCCGGGCAGCTTCCGTACCCGCCCGGGAGCACAGAACATCGCATCGACCGGTGGTGGATCGCCTAGGGCAGCCGCTGGCACGAACTGCCGGTGTCGAGCCCCTGTCCCGGCACATCGACTTCGATGTACTTCGCCGACGTGTACTGCCCCGGCGTGAACTGCTGGGCGGTGATGTTCTGCCGGCCGGTGTATTTCGGCGTCCACTCGAAGGTCGCGGTCCCGTTCTCGGCGTGATAGACGGCCTGCCCCAACCGCTCTCCGTTACCCGGGACATTTCCACCGCTGTTGATGATGGTGACCTCACCCGCCTCGGACGGCGGCGCGTCGACTGTCGCCGTCACCGTGTAGGAGCAGCCGGTCAGCAGCCCCTCCGGCCCGGCGGCGACATCCACTCCGGTAACGGCCGCTCCGGCGCCCGGTGCTGCGTACACTGCCGCGACGCCCAGGGCGCCGAGCACGGCGGTGAAGCCGAAATGTCGGATATTGCTGTGCATATCGAACCTTTCGTGATCTTCGGTCGGACCCTCCGACCCTCTCACACGCGGCCGGGGCCCGCCGGACGGTGCGCGGCGGGCGGCTCAGGCTCCGACGTCGACGGTGGCACGAAAATCGCTCGGCCGGATGCCCCGGTGTCGTTTGAACGCGGCACTGAATCCGAATGCGTCCGCGTAGCCCACGGCTTTGGCCACCTGCGCCACGGTCAGATTGCGATCGGCCAGCAGTTCCTCCGCCTCGTCCATCCGGCATTCGGTGAGATAGGCCAGCGGCGACTGTCCCATGACCTCGGAGAACCGCCGCGCGAACAATGCCCGCGAAACCCCGGCCTCGGAGGCCAGCGACGCGACTGTCCAGCCGACGGCGGGCTTTCCGTGTATGGCTTCCAGCGCCGGACCCACCACCGGATCGGACGGCCCCCGATACCAGCCCGGTGCGCCCGCGTCCTGCCCCTCGAACCAGTCACGCAGCGTGCACACCAGGCTCCAGTCGAGCAGCCGGTCCATCAACGCCTGTGCGCCGGCCGGTCGGCGCGCGGCGTCCGTGGCCACTGTCTCCATCCACGCGCACACCTCCACATCGTCGGATACCACCAGCACCGGTGGTATCGCACGTAGCAGGCGTTCGTGGCGCCGGCCCGATGCCCGGTAGGCACCGACGATCAGCGCGGTCTCACCGGCCGGGTCGTCGCCCCAGCGACCGTCGTCGAGCGCGGCATCGCATTTCACATCCGGTGCGAAACAGGCGACCTCGTATTGCTCGTGCGGCAGATCGACCGTATCCGCGTGGTCGGCGAAGAGAAACGGTTCCGGACCACGCACGATCGCGGTGTCCCCGGCCACGATCCGGCGCTCGATCCCACCGGGCAACAGCAGAGTTCCCGCTCCGCGCAGCACGGTGATCATGGTCAGCGGTGCGCGGTCGGCGAATCGGATACTCCACGGCGCTTCCAACACCGCGTTGGTGAGTACGGCACCTTCGGCACGGATACCGCTCAGCAGTGCGCTCAAAGGATCCACTCCACCGAGAATAGACGAACTCCTATCGGATATAGATCTTTACCCATAGATCGTCCATCAGTTGCGGTGTGGAATGGGACAGGATCGCATACCGAGAGCATCCGGAGAACCGGATCGAGATGGAGGACCCCGTGCCGCACCCCACGACCGACGATGCCCCGACCACCCGCACCGCCCTCGTCGTCGTCGCCCACCCGCGCCGCGACTCGCTCACCGCGCATATCGCCGAACTGGCCGCTCGCCGGCTCACCGCGGCCGGCTACCGCATCGACCTGCTCGATCTGCACGCCGAGAACTTCGACCCTCGGATGATCGCCGCCGACCTGCCGGAATGGGGTAACCGGGACAAGACCTATTCCCCCGATGCCGAAACCCATATGCAGCGCATCCTCGCGGCCGATGTGATCGTGCCGGTGTTCCCGGTGTACTGGATGCAGGTCCCCGCGATCCTCAAGGGCTGGATCGACCGGGTGTGGAACTACGGATTCGCCTACGGTCGCAGCAGGCCCCGACTCGCAGGTAAGCGGATACTGTGGCTGGGCCTGGCGGGCGCGGCGGACGACGACGCGGTCGTCGAACTCATGCAGCAGGCACTCAGCACCCAACTCGACGACGGCATCGCCTACTACTGCGGCTTCGCACAGTCGTCGGTCGGGCTGCTGCCCGGCGCGGAGGAGAAACGGCAGCGCCTGGACGACGCGGGCAATCTGCTGCTCGACGAGGCCCTGACCGGCGCGGTCCGCGATGCCCACTACGCGGAGCTGGAGAATCGGGCGCTGGGCTTCGTCGATGATTTCCTCGCCGTAGAACAGGTCCCGGCCTGACTGCAGCGGATACCGGCTGGGTCACCGCAGCACCGCGTGACCCGGCCGCCCGACGCTCCGGATCATCGATACCGCCTGCCGAGCCGAACACCCGCCCAGCGCTCACTCTTCGGCCGATACCGGTGTACCGATGATCCATTCGTGGCCGAACGGATCACGCACCCTCCCCTGCCGCACCCCGTACGGTTGGTCCGCCACCTCGAATACGATCTCGCCCCCGGCATCCACCATCCGCCGCGCGAGGCCGTCGGGATCGGCCGACACAGTGGTGAGGAGCAGTCCGCGGCCGCCGAGCCGCAACGGGTCGTGATCGAATTCGTCGGCGTCCTTCAGCTCGAATACCGCCCCACCCGGAAGTCCGAGCGCGGCGAATACCACTCGACCGGCCGCCGCGTGCCGCTGCCGGACAGCGGCGCCGAACGCTTCGCGGTAATAGCGGATCGCGTCGTCGGCCCCCTCGACGATCAGTTTCGGGGTGATCTGCTCAATGCTCATACGGAGAGTATGCGCAGGTCCGCCCCGCACCGGCTTGGAGATTTGTCGCCTGGGTGCCGGCCGCCCGAACCGGCGCCTTCCTGCGACGATGGCCCGGTGGAAAAATTCCTGGTGCTGGTGAACGGATTACCGGGTTCCGGCAAATCGACGCTGGGCGCGGGCCTGGCCCGGGCACTGCCGGCGGAGTTCCTCTCGAAGGACGCCGTCAAGGAGGCACTCGCGGGCTGCGTCACCGGGATCGACACCGCCCGCGAACTCGGCGGGATCGCGATGGACACCGTCTGGGCCCTGGCCCGGGCGATACCGGGCAGTGTGGTCGTGGATTCCTGGTGGTTCCGGCCGCGCGATCTGCGGTTCGCGCAGGCCGGGGTCGCGCGGGCCGCACCGGACCGGTTGCTCGAAATCTGGTGCGATGTACCGGCCGAGGTCGCCCGGGCGCGGTATGCCGGGCGGCGGCGGGCCGCGCTGTATCGGGACGAGCAGCGGCTGGCCGTGGACTGGGATGTGTGGGCCGCGCGGGCGGAACCGCTGGGACTCGGCACCGTACTGACGGTCGACACCACGCGGCCGGTCGATTACGCGGACCTGGCCGGAACGGTACTGCGCGGCCGATAGCCCCCGCACACCGTTCCGGTCCCGGTCACTTCCGGCGTTCTCGACTACCTTCGAGGCAGTCGCTCAGAACGGCTGGCCCTGCAGGAGCGCGAAAGCGCCCGCGATGAAGAACAAAGGGATGAACAGAGCGGTGGCGACCGGGTCGCCGTTGAGATAGCCCTGCCGAATACCTTCCAAAGCTGCTGCGGAACCCGAATTCATATCAGCTGACCCTTTCGCTGTGTCGTTGCTCGACAGAGCCCACAGTACTGACTCGCACGAGACCGCCATTACCACCAGCGATAGCATCAGCACACCACCGGGACCGGCCGCACCGCGGGCCCGTCAGCCGGCCGGGCTGGTTCCGAGCGCTTCCACAGCGGCCCGGGCGGCGGCGGCCACCAGAGCATTGGCCGGTTCGGCATCCTGCTGGGATCTGGTGGTGAGCACCGCGATGACCAGTGGGGCCCGCCCCGGCGGCCAGGCTACGGCGATATCGAGTGCGGACCCGTAGGCCGGGGAGCCGGTCTTGTTGCCGACGGTCCAATCGGCGGGCAGCCCCGCGCGGATCCGATTGCCGCCGGTCGCGCTGGCGACCAGCCACGAGGTCAACTGCGCGCGTTCGGGTTCCGCGAGGCTCTCGCCGACGACGAGTGCGCGGTAGTCGGCGGCCAGCGCGGCGGGGGTGGTGGTGTCGCGTTCGTCGCCGGGGATCGCGGTGTTCAGCTCGGTTTCCCAGCGGTCCAGTCGCGAGGTGTCGTCACCGAGGCTGCGGAGGAACGCGGTGAAACCGGCGGGTCCGTCGAGCAGTTTCAGAATCTGATTGCCGGCCGTGTTGTCGGACACCGTGATGGCGGCCTCGCAGAGGGCGGCCACCGTCATTCCGGTGTCGACATGCTGTTCGGTGACCGGTGAGTTCTCGACGAGATCGGTGCGCGGATACCGGATCACCCGGTCGAAGAATCCCGACGACAGCGGATGCCGGTGCAGCAGGGCTCCGCAGGCGAGGCCTTTGAACGTGGAAGCCATCGGGAACCGCTCACCGTCACGGTAGGCGACGCTGCGACCGTCGGCGGTATCGACCGCGAACACCCCCAGTCGCGCGTCGTGTGCGGCTTCCAGGTCGGCGAACTGTTGTGTCGTCACGGCCTGACCGCCAGCATCTGCCGGTGCGGTCGCGACCGTGGTGCCGGAGCCGGTATCGCATGCGGTTGCCGCCGACAGCGCCGACACCGCCAGTGCGACGGCCACGAATCGGCGGCGATCGACCGAGAAGAGTTGAACGAGTGCGGAGAATTTCACCCCCGCAGCAGATCACCCCGGCGGCGAACGAGACCAATACTCAACTCCCCCGCAGACAGGTCGGACCCGATATCACTGCAGCTCAGACGGCCTGAAAGCGTCGGAACACGCACTGCTTCCCCGCTCGGCCGGCAGCGACGCGAGATCGGAGCGCCGCAGGGCGCCTACCAACAGGTGGGGCGTTTGCGTGGACAGCTCTCCGCGGCACCCGCCATTTGCATCCGACGGCGGGGCGCGAAAAACTGGCGGCTCGACCGTAGGCGCAGCGAGACGAGTAAAACAGCTGAGCGACAGCGCTTTCCGCGAGTCACACGGATTCGGCGCCTGCACCGCGGGTGGCGAACCAGGCCCTTCGGCAAACCTGTCGCCCGGCCCTTCACCCGAACCGTTCCCCAGCGGCTCGGTGACACAGAGTGCAACGGAGAGGAATCCGATGATCCTGTCGACACAGGACCGATTGAAACAGCACGGGCTGGAAGTGGACTCACTACCCGAGATAACGGAGATCTTTCCCATCCGCCTTCGCGATCCCGGCGAGTTGGCCGAACGCACCCTCGCCCTGCACGCACTGCTCGGCATCATCTTCCATCCGGAGCCGAGAGAGATCTCGGAATGGCTGCGGGCAGAGGATTTTCTGCAGAAGTTGACCGAGCGAGAGAAATGGGCCTTCGCACTGACCGAGCTGCCCGAGGACGAGATGCGGTGGCAGCAGACTGCTCTGCAGTCGAACCTGCTGACCTGGCGAGCCGAGTCTCTGTATGTCCTGCTCTGGGCCTCCGGAAGAGTTCCGAGTCTCGTCGATGCCGGCGAAAGGATGGACGGTTCACTGGTCGCCGAGCATCTACCGACGCTGGGCCGGCCCCTGCAGCCGTTCATCCACGAAGCCGGCCTCCGTCCCGGCCGGGAGATACTCACGGAACTGCACTATTACTTCTTCCTGAATCACTTCATGGAGGATGTGTACGAGCAAACCGGAGAGATAATCGGCGACCTGGATCCCATGCTGACAGCGGAACGGTTCCGTGCTTTGCATTGGATCTCCTGTGCCGACCAGTCGGAATGGGATGCGGACGAGGAGTGATTCCGCGCCGCCCCCCGGATCACGCCCCGGCCCCCGGACGTCGATCCGCACCGGGCTGATCCGCACACGAGGTGATCTGGTCCACGAGTTCGCGCAGCGGGGCGAGGAGATCGGTCAGTTCGGCGCCGTTGAGCGTGTAGAACCGGAGGGTGCCGCGCCGTTCGACGGTGAGCAGTCGCGCCGACCGCAGAATTTTCAGGTGATGCGAGACGGCCGGTTGGGAGAGACCGAGCTGCCCGGCGATCTCGCCCACGCTGGCCGCCCCGCCGGCTTTCAGCAGCAGAGCGATGATCGCCTGCCGCCGGTCGTCACCGAGCGCGGTGAACAGTGGCTGGCATTCGGTGAACGTGCCCAGCAGGCTTTCCGCGGTGGGGGTCACGGCGTCTCCCGAGCGGACAGACGGTTCCGCAGCTCACGCAGACGATTCACCGGCAACCCCCGGGTTTCGCCCTCGGCGATCCACCCGTCGAGCATCAGCCTGGTCTGATCGGCCACCTTGGTGAAATGGGCTTCCAGGTAGCGGTCCAGATCGAACGGGAGCAGCACCCGCAACATCCGCAGCGCCCCCCGTGCCACCCATTTCGGTACACGGACCCGGTGGGCCCGGGGTTGCGCGGCGACCACCGCCGAGGCTTCGGCACCGGCCTCGACCGCCGGTCCCATATCGGCGAGCAGAGCGGGCAGCGACCAGTCCGCTGCTTCCAGCGCGGCGATACCGGGCACCATCAGTGCGGCGACGCGTTCGCCGGTACCGGCGCGGGCGGACCGGCGAGCGCGCAGGCCACCGGCGCGCAGCGCATCTACCACCGCCCCCGCCCGATCCGGGTCACCGAGCACCGTCAACGCCGAACCGGGTGGCACCCAGTACGCGATCCCCGGCGCCGGTACCTCACCGGTCAACGGCGCCGAGTAGGCGAACAGAGACGGCACCACCTGCACGATCCGCCCGGCCGGCCACACTCGCTCCAGCACGGCCCGATCGTGCAGATCCTGTCCGATGGTGACCACGGTCGTGTCGCCGACGACGTCCCGCAGAGCGGGCAACCACGACCCACGCAGCGCGGTCGAGGACACACACAACCAGACCATGTCCCAAGGCCCGTCCGGGGTTTCGGCATCTACGCCCGCGGGGCGCAGCCGCTCGGCGACCGGTCCACCGAACCGGCGCAGTCGATACAGCGTGCGCCCGGTGCCACCCCAACCGGTCCGGCCGGGCTTGACCAGATAGTTCACGCTCGCCCCACCGAGCCCGAGCCGCAGCCCGAAAACCTGACCGAGCGCACCGTCGCCCACCACCAGGATCCGCATCCGTCCTCCATCCAAATATTTAAATGGAAGAATATATGATCCCCGCTCCCCTTGCTTCCGAAAGGACGATGCCCCCACGGCCCCGAGGCCGCACCGAGGGACGACGAGATCCCTGCGAGCTCAGTCGCCGAGCAGCGTCTCCCACCTCGAGTAGGCGCCGAAGCCACGGAAGCGGCGGGAAATGAGGTCCCGCCCGCAGACAGGTCATCGATCAGGCCGGCGGCAGCCGAGATCCGAGGAGCGGATCCGAGTGGCGCCGACCTCCGCACAGTGACCACCCGATCTCGCCGCCGGACTTCGCGCCCGGCGACGAGATCGACACCGAATCATCCGCCGAGGGCGGACCCGGCCGGACCGAGATCCAGGAACACCGTTTCACCGTTGGCGTCGTCCAGGCCGTCGTTATCGGTGACCACGTACAGGTTTCCGTTACCTCCGACGGTGACCCCCTCGACCTTCTCCTGGACGAAACCGTTGGTCGCCCGCAGATCCGGCAGCAGATCGTGGACCAGTTTCTTCGGCAGGACCGCCGGAGCTTTCCCCGCCTCGGCCACCCCGCCGCCGGTGGGGATCTCGACCCGGTAGACAGCCTTCCGTGCCGCGTCCGGGCCGTTGAGCTTATCGCGTTCGAGTACGAGCAATCCGCCGTCGTGGACCACGATTTCGGACAAACCGATCCAGTCGCCCAAGGTGTCGGTGCTCTCCAACCGGTAGCCGAACCACTCCCACCGGCCGTCCGCGTAGCGGCCGATCCGGGCGACCCCCAACGGGTCGCCTTTCAGTTCCCGCTGCAGGACCACCCAGACGGCGTCACCGTCGACGGCCACTCCTTCGAGTCCCTGACCACCCAGCCCTGCCGCGATATCCGCGGGCAACGCGACACGCTCTTCGATACCGCCGTCGGCTGCGGCGAACACGAGTTCGTTCCCCGTGCCCTCGTCACCTTCGACAGCCAGCACGAACCCGCCTTCGGGGCGAGCGGAGACGCCTTCGATATCGAGGGTCACCGGCGCACCGTTCTCGGTGATCGGGATCTGTTCGTCGACGACAGCCGGCTTCCGCGACGTATCGACGCCGAGGACCCGCGCCGGCCCGTAGGCGATATCGGTGGCGGTGAACAATCGGTTCTCGTCGGCGGGGTCGGCGGACAAGGCGCCGAGCGCGCCCCAGCCGATCGGCGCGCTGCCGGCTTCCGCGGAGACGATCGACGGGAATACCGGGGTGCCGGCACTTCCGGTGAACGCCGCACCGTAGCCGTAGATATTCACCGCCGCCCGCACCCGGGCCTCCGCGTCATCGGTTTCCGACGCGACGACCAGCAGATCCCGCTGCGGGACCGGCACGATACCTTCGGGCCCGGGTGTCGTCGGCAGGACCTGGACGAACTTCGGGTCGGTGACATCGCCGAGGTCGTAGACCGCGACGAAGTTGCTGCGTTCGGAGGCGACCAGAGCGGTGGGACGCCCGCCGATCTCGGTGATCGCCAGACCCTCGGGCTCCGGGCCCTTCGCCTCGGCCCGGCCTTCGTTGTGCAGACCGATCTGCACCGCCAGCCGCTCGAACGTATTCCCGGCATCCCACACCACCGCACCATAGGCGGCGTCGAAGATCGACCAGCCCCGGGTGCCACCCTTCCAGTCGCCTTCGTCGGCAGTGGCCAGATGGCCGTCGCCGATCCAGCCGATCGCGTCGGGCTCCCGCGGAGTCTCCGGGATGGAGCCGGTCTGCTCCAGCTTCCCGTCCTCGGCAGTATCGATTCCGTTCACCGCGACGGTCCCGGCGTCGAAGATCGACGACACCGCTCCCGTCTTCCCGTCGATCACGGCGATCCCATTGTTCTCCTGCAATGTCACCGCGACCTGTCCGCGAGAGTTGATGGAGACATATTCGGGTTCGAGATCCTCCGGGGTGTCCAGGCCCGCGGCACGCGCGGCCGCCACATCGAAATCGACCCTGCGCGTTTTCCACCGGTCCGGGACCCCGTCGAGATCGATCAGCTGGACGAACCCGGTCGGCGGCTGCGGCAGATCGCCCTCCTCGCCGCCGGCAGGGGTGAACTCCTCGTCACGCTGATTCTCCATCGCGACCGCGGCGAACGACCCGTCCGCACTGACCGCGATCGAATCCGGTTGACCACCCAGATCGATACTGTGCACCCTGGTACGGTCGCCGACCCGCACCACATCGAGGCGACCCGACGGTTTCGTGGAATCGCCGCCGGTCGTATCGACGACCACCAGCACGTACTCGCCATACGCGATCACCGAGGTGGGTTGATCGTCGGCATGGCCGAGTTCGGCCAGCGACAGCGTGCCCGACCCGGCCGGCTTCGCCGGATCGCGGATATCCAGGAACCCGATCCGTTTCGCCGTGGCATCGGTGTAGATGAGGGTGTTGCCGTCGGGCGTCACGGTGGAGATCTCGGCCCCGGTCTCGGTATCGACCGGCTCCCCGGCGGGCCGGTTGGTGTACACCGGATAGGTGGCCAGCCGGTGGTAGCTCGCCGCGGCCGGCGGGTTCCACTCGACCGGCGACCCGTCCCCGCCGGGCTCGTCGCTCGTGCAACCGGCTGCCAACAGCGCCACGGCAGCGGCCACGGCCACGGCCACGACCCGGCTCGGGTTCGACGTCGTCATAGATCCTCTGCTTCACACACGACACGTATCCGCGCCAGCTTGGCGTCATCGGATGAGCTACCGGCAACCGATCGGCAACGCCCAGGAAGCGGACAAACGTCCAACTGAATTGGAACAGCTCGATCGTGACGACGGCGAACTCTGTGAACTACCGGCATCCCTGCGACCAGCGGCGGTGCCGGGGCCCTCGACTGCGGAACGGAACGCCACCGGCCACCGCTTCCGCGCCGCTCGACTGCGGACCGTCTACTGCGCTGCACCAAGGGCTGCGGCGATCCGGGCGATATCCAGATCGACCACGACATCGTCACCGTTCCACACCCCGCGGTCGCTGATCGCCAGCCCGATCAGGGCCAGCTCCGCCGCGTCATCACGCAATGCGGCCTGTTCCCAGCTCTCTTCGCCTGTATCGTCCGACTCGTCTCGATTCCACGCGGCCATCGCGGATTCGGCCATTGCCCGGGATAAGCGGACCTTCACCCGCCCGACCTCTCGGCCGAGATGGGCACCGATCGCCCGGAGCACCTGCCGATCCGCCGCGTACCGCGCGTACTGATCCTGGTCGTCCACGCCCCGAGCGTAAGCAGGCAGGCCGATCACTCGAACTCGGCCACATCGTCATGCCCGCCGGATCAGCTCTGCGACGCGCAAACATCCAGGCCGGCATCGCGCGTCTCGTGTCGGCACACCGAAGCCACCTACGAACAGGACATGGACGATCTCTTCGACCTGAAGTATCGGGATTCTCACCGATACCGGCGACCGCCCTCTGCTGCCCGTCGAATCCACTGGGTTCGGGCCCGACCGCCAGTTCGATCAGCCGGATAACGCGGAGCCGGACCACGCCGTGTCGACCGAAGCGAAGCCTGTCGTAGCGGTTCTGTACCCCGCACGGACCTCACTCGTCGAGCGCGCCGGCCAATACAGTTGCGGCCTGGCGGATCTCACCGCAAGGGTCCGGAGCCTCAGCCGTTCCGGGAGCTGCCGTCAATGTGACACCGAATGTCCCGTCGGGCGCTCCGACAGCGGCATCGCACGCCGGCAACGTCGTCCCCGCCACCCGGTAGACAACCGCGGGACGACCGTTGATCGGCCCGGAATCGATAACCTCATGGTCTTTGTCTCCGCCGACTTCGGTGACCGATTCGGTGCTCGTGGTGATATTGAGCGACATAGTCGGCATTTTTTCGCCATTGACGGTCGAGTAACGACGGAAGCTGCAGCCGATCTTCGTCAAGAGCGAACTGCCGGTGATTTCTGCAGCCTGTCGTTGACGGCTCCCGGGGTCGAAACCCACCTGGTCGATCAATGAATCCTCGACTTCGAAACACGGATCGAATGCGACCTCTCCGGGCACGGCATTTCCAGGTGCCGGTGGCACGGACACGCCGATACCCTCGGATGAGGGAGTGGGAACAGCGGACGATTCGATAGCGGACGTAGCCGAGTTCGATGGGGAGGTAGGTTCCGATCCCGCCGATTCGGAGGAGGCACACCCGGTGACCAAGCCGGCTACGGCGACCAAACCGACAGCCGCGGCTGGAACAGCGCCGGAGAAGTACCGATGGGGAACGTGATGCCCCCGGCTGTTCGTCCTGAATGAGCACCTGCGCAGCATCACGAACCTACTGTCCCCACTTATCCGGCCGGCTGAATCGACGACGGCAGCCGACGACTCCCACCAGCGAGTCCACCGGAGTGTATTAAAGAACCGGACGACTCGGGCACACTGCCTGCCGCCACAGTGTTATCGTCCGACACGTACTCGAGATGGATCCAAGGGGGGTTGGTGGTCGCGAACCACACCGGGCGGCGTCGGCCGAATGCGCCGACTGTGGCACTCCGAGCAGATGATCTCGTTTCCGGCTGCGCCTGCGCGGCATCGTGAAGAGCCGAGACCTGTCCACCCGCGTCGCTGCCTTCCTGCGTGACTTCCGCCGACGCGGGCCTGCGAAGAGCGGGCGAATCCAGGCTCTCCGCCTTCTGATCGCGATCGTTGTCGCTGCCTGCATCATGGTGTTGGTCTCCCAGGTCGGAAACCCTCTCGTAAAGAACGAGAAAGGGACCGTCGACAACGCCACTGCGTGGAGCCCGCCGCCGCAGATCGGCCCGACAGATCCGCCGCCACCACCGGATCATCCACGTCTCGAGCCGCCGATGATGACTCCGGTCCCCGAGGGGGATCCGCAGCCGGTGCCGACCAAGTACGGGCTCACCTACACGGTGCCGTCCGGAAATGGCTGGCGACCCAGCAATCGCACAGTCGTGGGCTACTCCGATCCGACCGGGCGAGGAACGCTCGTCACCTACGGAGCCGTCAGCGACTACGGCGCACACTACTGCCCCGATACGGACACTTCCTCCTTGGCGTTCATCGGAGCCCGCGGTCGAAATGGCGTGGACGTCGCGACGGCCGCACGCCAGGAGATCGAGAAAACACCGGAGCTCTTCGCGACCCCCGGTGCCCACGCTCCACACGTCGAAGTGAGCCTGCCGACCGAATTGAACCTCGACGGCCGGCCGGCGGTCCGGTACACCGCCTCGGTTTCCGCACTGCCGCAACTTGCCTCATGTGATCCGGTGGAAACGGAGTTCACCGTCGTGGCCACACCTGCACCTGCAAACGCGGAAGTCGCGGTCTTCGTGATCCGCCGACATATCGGTCTGACGGATGCACTCAGCGAGAGCGCAGTCGACGACATCATCCGAACGATTCGAGCGAGCAAGTAAGGGCAAGGTGTAAACAATTGGTAGAGGGGTTCCGGGCGAACGCCGGCGAGATCGCCGGGATGGGCAACCTCATGGAGGATATCGGCAAGGATGCCTGGAAGGCCGCCGACTTCATTCACAAAGAGGGGCCGCCCGCCGAATGGCTGAATGCGGAGATCATCAACGGTCTGCTGGAACCTTTGCGGTCGTTCTCGGAAACCACCCGGATGCGTATGCTCAGCATCGGAACGACGACCGCCGACAGCGCACTCGCGTTACGCGACGCCGCCTGGCTCTACGTGGACCAGGACAACCGAACCTATGAGGCGCTGAACCGGCAGAAGGTCAATCTACTCGCCCCGGATCAGGAAGTTCCGGCGCTCGCCGAACAGGAAGCGGTGGGCGCGACCAATGCTTTCGAAGGCGCAGTCGCGTACCCGAAACCGGAGAACGTACAGCTAGACCCGCCGACGGCGAACAAAGAAGAGTTGATCGGCCTCATCGGGGACGTCGCGCCGCCCCTCGGAGCCGTGAACGACACAGTGAAGCGCCTGACCAAGGCCGCCGGCAAGGAGTTCGATCCGCTGGGTGAGGCTTTGAAGCCCATTCCGGGAAACTGGACCGAGATCCGAAGAATCGGTGAGGCGTACAAGATTGCCGGTCAGGCGCTCGAGGCATGTGGAAAGAATCTCGAGTCGGGTGTCAAGCGGGTCGACGCGTATTGGGACGGCCAGGCAGCCCTCGCGTTCAGCGACTGGTCTGCCCGCCAGATAGCGGCGATGAAATGGGAAGGCCCGACGGGTCGAATCATCTCCGAGGGCCTGGGAGCAGTCTCGGATGAAATTCGCAACGCGATCCGAAGCGTGCTCACCTGGCTGTGGGAGATGCTCGAAAGCCAGGTGAAGATCGATGGCATAACGGATGCCTTCAAGTTCGCCTTCAAGAAGATCCCGGTCGTGGGCTGGACCGCTCAGATCACCGAACTGGCATTCAAGATCAAGGACATCATCGAGCGCGCGGTGAATTTGGTCGATCAGATCAGGAAGTTGGTCGAGGCGGTGCAGAAATTTCTCGAGGTGCTTCGCGATCCCGCCCAATTTGCCCGTGACCAGGCCAATCAGAAGTTCGAGCAATTGGTGGAACCGTTCGCCAAAGGTGTCAAGGCAGCGGACATCGTGAACGACGCCAGACTGGCGGCCGACCTGTCCCAGACCACCAACCGCCCAGGCGAGTCTTATGACGTGGGCACCGGACAACAACCGTGGGCGAACGGATGAAACCGCACAGCTTTTCCGATCGCAACCCGGATGTCGACCCAGCGGTCGAGGCCGCCTACCGCAAGTTGCTGGGTGCCGTCGACGACCTACGGACCGCGCGGATTCGCATGGACGAATTCGATATGCAGGCCTTCCTCGACGCGCCCACCGAGGTCACGGAAGAATTCATGCGAGCACTGGCCGTGCGGCCGGGCGCCTCGCCGGAGCTCACCGACTATTGGGTGCGGGTACAACGTGGTGAGTGTCAGTGGTCCGAAATCGAGACCTGGGCTCAACCGCTTCCGCCGGAGGTAGTCGAGATGAAGTCGTCGGACCGGTTCATCTGGAATTGGAGCGCGGCACCTCCGTTGTCCGAGACGCCGCCACTGCGTCCACGATCCGATCCCGGCACCGTCGGCCCCTCTGATTGGCCCGACGACTTCGACGACTATCCGGATGGGCGGTCTTGGCTTGTTTGACGCGTGCCCTACTACTTCCGGAGTTCGTCCATCACCTGTCGTACCTGGGCTTCGGCGACAGTGGCGAGGTCGTCCTTGGTGCCGCCGACGACCTGCAGCGTGACGGATACATCCAGGTTGGCGTCGCGCACCTCGAGTTGATACACCGAGGCCACCCACGAATAGGCCGTGGACGATCCCTCCGACCAGTAGTAGTGGGCTTCTTCACCGATACCGGTGACCGCTCCCTGTTCCCTGTCCGTACCGGTGGTCTCGGGCCCGAGCGGTAGTTGGATCGGCTGGATACCCACCGATGGTTGCTCATCGACGGTCGCGATGAGCGCGAT
The DNA here is from genome assembly GCF_053594175.1 of Nocardia sp. NPDC001965. Classification (NCBI taxonomy): domain Bacteria; kingdom Bacillati; phylum Actinomycetota; class Actinomycetes; order Mycobacteriales; family Nocardiaceae; genus Nocardia; species Nocardia sp. NPDC001965. The sequence goes on along the minus strand of NZ_JBSFDZ010000004.1, from coordinate 292,877 downwards.
CGATGCCAGCTTCGACTCGTCGGCCGATTTGTTCTCGGCCGAGCATTCGAGCATTGTTATCGGCCCGTTCCGGGTTTCCTTGTGCTCGGGCTGCGCTCCCATCGGCGGTACCCACTGTTCGATCACGGAGATATCGACGACATCACACGAGTTCGCCACCTCTTTCGCGGTGTACCCGGCATCGGCGGAGTGCCGGGACAGCAGGACGGCGGCTACGCCGGCCAGCGCTACGGCGGCGAGGGCGATGCCGGCAATGATCCACGGTCGCTTACTGCGGGGTGCCGGTGGTTGCGGGTAGGACGTGGGCCCGGCCGGCCCATACGGATAGGGCGTGTTCGGCGGTATGGACGGCTCTGCCACGGTCGGCCTTTCGATCAGATCCCGGTGACGTCGGGGAATTCAATGAAATCATCCATCGGCCGACCCTGTTCGCGGATCCGGTCCATCGGGGCCGGATCGGCGGGATCGTCACTCGGACAACGCGTTACCGGCCGGGCGGAGCTCGCGGCCCGGTCCCGGCGAACGGCCCACGCGAGGTAGCGGCAGCGCGCGGTGTCAGATCGCGGCCTCCGCCAGCTTTCTCTTGTGTTCGACGATCCGCGCGGCCACTTCACTGTCCGGAACCTGTTCCGGTACTTCCCCCTTGACGATTGCCGGTGTCCGCGCCCGTATCCGAGCGCAACAATCGACGATGTCCTGTGCGATATACCTCGGATCGGCCCGAACAGCCCAGTCCGGGTCGATAGTGATCGAGATCAGTTGCGAGCGTTTCGCGACCACGGTGATTCCCGGTTCGCCGTGCGGGCCGCATCCCGGTCCGTGGGCCGTGTGTACCGGCTGGGCGAACAATTCGTTGTACAGCGCCGTGTACTCCTGGTCGGTGCGGGTCCGCAGGAGCAGGGGTGCGGCGTCGCGCAGGGACGGGATGGTCGCCGGCGGAATCGTCCCCGACTCGATCAGGGCGAGCGTCATCTCCTGGATCGTATGCCGATAGGCGTCCATGATCGAACGGCCGTAGTCACCCGGCGCGAACATGTCCTTCCACGCCGGCTTCAGCGTTATGGACACCGGTAGGCGGTCGAGTCCGCACTTCACCTCCACCAGTCCGGACGGGGCCGACGGTACGCGCGCACGTTCGGGCCCACTGGGTTTCGGAGGCGGTGGGGGTATCGGCGGCGCGGGGGCCGGCGCCGGCCGGGGCGGTGCAGGCCGGGAGTTCACCACCAAGGGCTCTTCGTCCCAGAATTCATCAGGGTCGTCGTAGTGGTTGAAGAATCCGCCGTTGAAGTCCTGCGGTGACATCGCGGCCCCTATCGAATCGGGCTACTGCGGCAGGGAAAGCGGCACACTGCCACCGTCTGGGCGGGGCAGGTGCCGACCGTATCGATCAGCCGTCGGCTCCGTCCTGCTTCCAGCCGTCGTCCTTGTTGTCGAACTCTTTGGTCTGGGTGCCGGGCCATACCGTCGTTCTCGTCGGATCGACGGCCAGCCCGGTCGCGTCGTTCACCATACTGCTGAGGGTGTTCGAGGCGATCCGAACCTTGACGTTCACCTCGATGAAATCGGTGAAAGCCGCCACGACCAGGTCGACGGCCGCGACCACCGCCGAGTTCAGATTGTTCACCGTCCAGACCAGCGCGGCGCCCGCTGTCGCCTCCGACTCGGCCAGACCGACAGCGAGTTCGGCCAGCATCGTGCCGACGTTCTGGATGACATTCGAGTAGAGCGTGCGACCCTCTTCGGCGATCGCCAGCATCTGATCGTTCATCTTCTGGCACTGCGCGGTGACCGCCGTCATTGCCGCACCCTGCGCCGTTTTCGACGCGTTGAATGCTTTGTAGGCGCTTCCGTCCCAGTTACCGTCCATATTGAAGGAAATATCGTTGACGCGGGCATTCACGGCCGATACCTTCGTGCCGACATCGAGCCATTTGGCCGCATAGTCCACGAAGAGCCACGGGGCGAACATTCCCTCGACGAACTCCTCGAGCTTCGCCAGCAGTTCTTTCAGCTTTTCCTGGATATCGTCGCGGGTATCGGTCAGCAGCAGATACGACGCGAGACTGATCACTCGGAGCTTGTCGAATTCGCCGTTGAGACGGTCCGGGACCTCCTTCACCTCGTCGATCTTGGAGAGGAGATCGTCACGGATTCCGGCCAGTGCGTCTTCGGTGAGAAGGGGATACTCGGTCATCGGATCTAGGAACCCATCTCTCCGGCGACCTTGTTGAGCGCCTCCTGGTTCTGAGATTCCTGATCAGCGAAGCTCACCGCGGTGGCATGCAGCGCGTTTCCCATCTGGTCGGCCGCGCCACCGGCCTGGTTCAGCAGGTCCTGAAGGTGGGCGGCGGCCTTGCTGTAGGACTGCCACGCGCCGATGAACAGAGCACCGAACTGCACCTGGGTGTATTTCAAATTGTCGATCGATTGCGCTGCTTCCCGCAGTTGCGGGCCGGCTTCGGTCAGCCAGCATTTCGATGTCGCCTCGAGCAGATCGAGATCTGTCTGCAGGTCACGTGCCATGTTGTTCCGTCCTCGAGTAACTGTCACCGGTCGGCGGCAAGACGATCAACCCGTTCCGATCGGATTTCTCGAAGCGATCCCCGCCCGAATTTCTGCCCGCCTCATGTCACGACGGCACCCAGATCCACGGCCATGGCCTGCGCGATCGCCCGGGCCCCGGGCGCGAGTTCGGCGATCTCGGCCGACCGATCGCTCCCGTCGGGCCGGGTGGTGAAGTCCGACCCGTCGACCGTGACGCTGACAATGGCGTTGGCGGTACGGAACATCGTCACCGCCGTAGCGGACGAACCCTCGACCGCACCCTCGAAGGATTCGTCGCCGATACCGGTCGTGATCCGGCAGTCGACACTCGCGCAGGCGGTGTCGAAGTGCCGCTCGGCGGCTTGCAGCGCACTCGCGCCCACCTGCAGGGCGATCCGCAGATGGATCACGCGCCGGCTCGGCGGATCGGTCGACGGGGAAGCGGCCGGCGCGGCCGCGGCCGCGTAGATCGCTCGGCATTCTTTCGTGGTGAGGTCGGGCGACGTCGACGGCGCACCTGTCTCTTCGAAACCGACCGCGTCACTGAACAGTTCACCGGTGTAGGCACGAACGGCATCCGCCGCCGGGGCCGCCATCTCGGTGCAGGAGCCCGCGATCCCCCGGTATACCGGCTCCGATGCGGAAGTCCCCGGCCCGTCCGTTCCGCACCCGGCCAGCAACCCCGTCACGGCGACCGCGCTCACCACAATCGACCGTGGCCCGCGAAAGCGCCCCATACCCACCACCATCACAACAAGAATGTGTCGAGGTGACCCGATATCCCCCCGGTTGTCGCTGCCGACACTAACCGGCCACGCAAGTGGCCCGCAACCGCATCGGGCCGGCGAATCCGCACCGCCGAGCCCGGCCGCAACCGCACAGCGCTCCGATCAGGAACGCTCCGCGCGATGCGGGCCGCTACCCGGTTCCGCCGGTCAGGAAATCGACGAGCGCGGACGGCGCACGGTCGCCGAGGCAGAGTTCCAGTACCTCCCATGCCTGCGCGTAGGCCGGCCCGCTGCGCGCGAACAGTGCGGTCTCGTACGCGGCGAGGGCCGCCTCGGCATTCCCGGGATGGGCGACGATCGCCTGTGCGAGTTCGGCGCCGTCCAGCATCGCCAGGTTCGCGCCGTCGCCCGACGGTGGCATGAGATGCGCGGCGTCACCGAGCAGTGTCACCCCGGGAACCCGGTCCCAGCGGTGCCCGTCCGGGAGGGCGTGGATCATGCGCGGGACCGGCGCGGTGTCGCCGGCGGTGATCAGCGCCGTCAGTTCCGGTGCCCATCCGTCGAATTCGGCCGCGATCCGGACGACCGCGGCGGGATCGGCGAAGTCGATACCGGCGATCCATTCGGCGGGCCGGTTCAGCTGGATGTAGGTGTGCAGGACATCGCCCGCCTCGCGGTGCGCGACGATTCCCTTTCCCGGGTTCAGTGCGTACATCGCGCCGGCACCGACCGCGGCGGCCGTCGTGGGATGCCGTTCACCGGCATCGAAGAGATAGGTCTCGACGAAGGTCGTGCCGATGTACTCGGGTACCGCCGCGGACAGCAGCGGCCGGATCTTCGACCAGGCGCCGTCGGCACCGACGAGGAGGTCGGTGGTGACTGCCGCCCCGTCCGCGAAGACCAGTTCGTGCCGGCCCGCGCCCAGCGACCGGACACCGGTGATCTTGTGGCCCCATCGGACCGTTCCGTCGGGTAGGGAGTCCAGCAGGATCCGGCGCAGGTCGCCGCGCAACACCTCGGGACGTCCACCGGTACCGTCGTCGGGCTCGTCGAGCAGGACGGTGCCGGACCGGTCGAGCACACGTGTGGCCGCGCCGCCGCGATGGATGATCGCGCGGAATTCGGCGGTGAGACCCGCCGCCTCGATCGCGACCTGTCCGTCGTGCTCGTGGATATCGAGCTGTCCGCCCTGCGTGCGGGCCCGGGCGGCGGGTTCCGCCTCGTAGACGGTCACGGGTATGCCGTGGATGTGCAGGACGCGGGCGAGGGTGAGGCCGCCGAGGCCCGCGCCGGCGATCGTTACAGGTGTCGTCATCGTCTTCTCCTTCCGTGATTTCTGGAACGCCGTTCCACAAACACTGTGGAACGGCGTTCCAGATATGTCAAGATGGAGCGTATGGCGACCAGGACACAGCGCGGCGCACGCCGGGCGAACGCACTCTCGAAAGAGCGGATCGTCGAGGCCGCGATCGAGATCCTCGACACCGAAGGCGAGAACGCGCTCACCTTCCGCGCGCTGACCGCACGCCTGGCGACGGGTAGCGGGGCGATCTACTGGCATATCGCGAACAAGGACGAACTGCTCGCGACGGCGACCGACGACGTCATCACCCGAGTCGTGACCGGGGCCGCCGAGGGAGTGCCGCCACCCGCGGCGATCCGGGCCATCGCCTCGGGACTGTTCGACGCGATCGATGCCCACCCGTGGGTGGGCACCCAGCTCGCCCGTGAGCCCTGGCAGGCCGCGATCCTGCGCATATTCGAAGGAATCGGCGGACAACTCCGGGCGCTAGGCGTTGCGGAGGAGGCACAGTTCGACTGCGCGTCCGCGCTGGTGAGTTACATCCTCGGCCTGGCGGCCCAGTACGCCGCGGGCGCTCGGCTGCTGTCACCGGATACGGACCGTTCGGCCTTCCTGGCGACCGTGGCCGCGCAATGGACCCGGCACGACCCGGCCGAGTACCCCTTCGTGCATTCGGTGGCGGCACAGTTGCCCGGGCACGACGACCGCGAACAGTTCCTCGCCGGTATCGACCTCATCCTCGCCGGTATCGCCACCCTCGGGTGAGCGGCCCGGCCGATCGCCGATGCCGCGGCCCCGGGCCACACGAAACCGGCGACACCACCCGCGCCCGGGCTCCGCAACATTCTCGCGGGACCCCCACCAGGAGTTATCTGCCCGGACGATGTCCGAGCACAGCGAACATGGTCACCGACAGGTGATAGTCGCCGGTCGCTATACCGGCTTCGAGCGCCGCGATCAAATCGGCACGCTCCTGTTCGGTGACCACCTCCCGGGCCAGAGCACTACCGCCCACCTCGTCGAACATCGGGCGGGCGGCGGCCGGATCCCAGATCACCGCCTCCGAACCCATATCGTCGATCTCGAATCCGGCCGCGGCGAGCAGGCCACGCAGCAGCCGGCCGGACCTGGCATTCGGCGTGGCCTCCAGCATCGCGGCGACCATCCGGGCGACCACTCCGGAATCGCCGGGGTGCAGGATCGCGGTCTGCCAATCGCTGTCGATCAGCACCACCCGGCCGCCGGGCCGCAGAACCCGGGCGATCTCCGCGGTCGCGGCGGCCGGATGGTCGAGATGCTGGTAGACGCGCTCGCACCGGACCGCATCGAAATGATCGTCGCCGAACGGCAGCCGGTAGGCATCGGCCTCCACGAACCGGCACGGTATCGCCGCCGCGACCGCCCGTTCGCGCGCCACCGCGAGCATCACCGGATTGGGTTCGACGCCCACGGCCTCCCCGCCGGACCCGACCCGGCGGGCGAATTCCAGCACCTCCGAACCGGTCCCCGAGCCGATGTCCAGGGCCCGTTCCCCCGGACCGACCGCCAGCGCTTCGTGCGCCCAGCCGCGCATCCGCCGGATCCCGGGCAACGCGGCCTGGAGATCGAGGGCGGTGACGAGCAGAGCCGTCGCATCGGAGCGGGACGCCCGCTCCGATGCGATCGCGTCCAGATGGAACGACGGCGTCCACGCCGGCTGCTCTTGTTCGCTGGACATGAGTCTCGACCGTAGCGGGAGTACAGCGCCGTACCGCGCCGTGCCGATATCGGTTGGGTGGAGGTTCGCGCCGGAGCCCGAGATATCGGCCGCGGGAGATCACGGCAGCAGCACGGCGGCGGGGGCGCGGCCGACCGGGACCGGGTTCGGTGGCGGCTCCACAACGAGCGGATCCACCCGGCACTCCGGGTTTACAGCGACCTCGCAGAGCGCCGATCGAGCGGATCACCCGCGGGCGGCACCGTTTCGCCTTTCCGCGATTGCCGGTCCACCATCAGGGAAGCGAAACGTTCGCGCCTCTAATCTGTTGAGAGAGAGTGAATCTCGTTGTAACACTCTCGCACGACCCGAACATGTGACAGCGTAACGATCCTCGTCCCCAATTGTGGGGACACCAACGAAAGGAACACTGTGAGATCCAGATTCAGCACCTTCGCCGCCGCCGTCTCCATCGCCGCGGCCGGCGTGGGCGTGGCGGCCGGTGCCGCATCCGCCACCCCGCTGCCGCTGACCGATGCGGCACCGGTGACCGACCCCGATTCCGGCACCGGCGCAGCCACCGGTTCCGCCGATCAGCTGCTTCCGGTGCTGCTGCCGCTCCTGCTGAGCGGTTCCGCCGGCGGCGACGCCGCGGCCGGTGCAGGCGGCGGCGCGTAAGAGGAACACCCGTACGTCTTCCCGTCGATATCGCGGCCCCTGTTCGCCGGGCGTGGCCGCTCCGGTGAGGACGTAGTGCACCACCCGAATCTGCGTAGGCTCTGGACAGTTCGTCCACAGCCGCCGGTCCCGGAAAGCTCACAGCTTTCCGGGACCGTTTCTTTTCCGGCCGATATGGACGCGATTCGCCTCAGTCGGGGCACCCGAGCACTCGCAGCAGACCGGTGCGCAGCGCGTGCGTCGCGTCGGCTTCGCCCGTCCGGCCGCCGCGGCTCGCCTCGGCCGCCGCGTGCGCGAGCTGGACGGCCACCGCGACCAGCCAGTCCACCGACAGCTCGGCATCGAATTCACCTTCGCAGGATTCGTCACCGAGGAACTGGAACACATCGACGCAGTCACCGCCGTCACGGTCGATATCGACGCCGATACCGTGACTGTCACCCACATCGGCGATCTCGACACCGCGTCGTTCGTACGAACTCGTCGCCGGCTCGTAACTCCCGACTGCTCGAGCCACCGCGAGGGCCGACACCACGGGCCGAACACGTCCGGCGGATCCCGGCCCGCGGCTACCGGTCGCGGATGACAGGGCGGGGCGCCGGAGTCATGGCGAGCGCGTCGGGGACGGCGGCGAAGACATCACGTACCCGGCGCGCGAGTGCGGCGGTATCGGTTTCGCGGGCGCCGTCGCTCCACACGTCCAGGGCACGATGGAACGCGGCGACCACGATATCGAGCGCCAGCCGGGGACGCGGATCGGCGGGAAGGCCGATATCGAATCGGTTGTGCAGGATCAGCAGGGCATCGCGGACCGTCCGGTCACAGAACTGAAGGTTGTTCGCCGCCATGGCGGGCGTGGACTGCGCGAGCCGGTGACTGCGGGCGGCGCGGTCGGCCCAGCCGTCCGGCGGCATCCGGTCCAGCGCCGCCAGCACACTGCCCTGCACCGTCCCGTACAGCGTTCCGGCGGATTCGCGGGTCGCGAGGTCGTCCAGGAAAGCGGCCCAGAGATCCCGCAGGGGGGCCATGGCGACGTCTTCCTTGCTGGTGAAGGTCCGGAAGAAGGTGCGTTTGGAGACTTCGACGGCATCGCAGAGTTCGTCGAGCGTGGTGTTGTCGAACCCGTTCTCCGCGAACAGTTCCAGGGCAGTGTCGACCAGCGCCTGCCGGGTGCGTTGTTTCTTGCGTTCCCGCAGCGGCGGCCGGTCGCGCGCAGCGTCAGCCATGGTCACAGAGTAACCACCTCACGCCCCCGGTCCGCTATCGCCCCTTGACGCCATTTGCCACTTAGTGGCATTTTATCTCGGAGGCCGTGGCGCACTCGGCTCCACCGGATTCCTCATGACTCGAAAGGTGCGGTCATATGCGCGCATTGGTGATCGATCGTTCCGCTCCGGCGGGATTACGTCTCGGCGAGGTCGCCGATCCGGAGCCCACCCCGCACCAGGCGGTGATCCGGGTGACCGCGACATCGCTCAACCACGGCGAGGTCCGGTTCGCGCGCGGCGACGCACCGCAGGGGTCGGTACCGGGCTGGGACGCGGCCGGGATCGTGGAGCACGCCGCCGCCGACGGGTCCGGGCCGGCCGCCGGTACGCCGGTGATCACCCTCGGCTGGGACGGCGCCTGGGCGCAATACCGCGCGGTCGACACCGATCTGATCGGGACGGCACCGGGCGGCGCGGAGCCGGCGCAGCTCGCCACGATTCCGGTCGCCGCCACGACAGCGCTCCGCGCCCTGCACCGGCTCGGCCCGCTGCTCGGACGCCGGATACTGATCACCGGAGCGACCGGCGGCACCGGGCGGTACGCGGTCCAGCTCGCCCGGCTCGGCGGCGCATACGTCGTGGCGGCAACCGGCGATCCGGCCACCCACGGCCCGAGCCTGCGCGAACTCGGGGCCGACGAAGTCGTCACCGGCACCGGCGATCCGGCCACCCCGGTCGACGGCGCGATCGATCTGGTCGGCGGTGCCCATCTCGTCGACGCCTACCGGCGCCTCGCCGAGGGCGGGACCGTGGTGGCGGTCGGTCATTCGGCGGAAGCGGACGAAACGTTCCCGTACGGAGCGTTCTTCGGCGACCAGGGACGGCACGACCGGTCGGTCACCTCGTTCTTCCTGCTGGGATGCGCCGATCTCGGCCGGGATCTGACCTGGCTCGCCCAGCAGGTCGCCGGCGGCACACTGCAGCCGAATATCGCCTGGCAGGGCGAGTGGACCCGATTCGGCGAAGCGGCCGAGGCACTGTTGTCCCGTCGCCTGCACGGTAAGGCCGTCCTGGAAGTGTTGTGATCGCGGTTCCGCAGGCGCGGAATCCCGTCCGGACGACCCATCGTGCTTGCGACGGCCGGTTTCCCGCCCTATAGTCGCCATCAATCGATCGGTGCTCTCCAGAAGTACAGCCGCAGAGCGGGAGCCCGCGTCCGCACGAATCCGGACGATGAGTGGGCGGCACTGTTTGCCCACCCGTTTTCAGGAGGAATTTCCGTGCACATCGGACTCGGATTGCCCATCGCCGACCCCGCCGCCCTGCTCGACTGGGCCCGGCGCGCCGACGCGGGGCCTTTCTCGACACTCGGCCTGCTCGATCGCCTCGCCTACGACAATCCCGAACCGCTCGTGGCGCTGTCGGTGCTCGCCGGCGCCACCACCCGGGTGCGGGTGCAGACCGAGGTCCTGCTCGCCCCGCTACGCGATACCGCGCTGCTGGCCAAACAGGTGGCCACACTGGACCGCATGTCCGAGGGCCGACTGGTGCTCGGCCTCGGTGTCGGCGGTCGCGCCGACGATCACGCCGCGGCGGGTGTCGATCTGGACCACCGCGGCCGCCTGATGGACGAACAACTCCCCCGGCTACGCGCGCTGTGGTCCGGTGAACCGTTCGGCGCCGAATGCGGTCCGATCGGTCCCGCCCCGGTCCGGCCCGGCGGGCCACCGATCCTCATCGGCGGCTTCCGGCCCGTGGCGCTGGCACAGATCGCCCGCTGGGGCGACGGGTTCCTCTCCGCGGCGCCGGCGCAATGGTGCGAGGGACTGTTCGACTCGGTCCGCCGGTCCTGGCACGAACACGGGCGGGCGGGCGAACCCCGGATCGTCGCCCAGGTGAACATCGCGATCGGACCGGCAGCCGTGGTCGACGAGGCCCGGGCAGCAGTCGGCGCGTACTACGAGTTCAGCGGCTGGGCGGAGAACACGGTGTCGGGGATGTGTACGACACCGGCGGAGATCCGGGCCGCGATACGGCAGTTCGCCGATCTCGGAGCCGACGAAGTGATGCTGTATTGCTACGGCACCGATCCGGAACAGGTCGACCGCCTCGCGGATCTGGTCGGCTGATCGGTTCCCCGATCGCGATCGGTGCGGACACCACGTCCGGCCGCACCGATCGCGGTCCCGGTCGCACGATTGCCGTCGCGCCGGCCGGGCTCTGCCGCGGGCCGGCGCCGATGGCCCCAGGTCTGCCGGTGCGCCGAGGCTGCCGGAGACCACTGAGTTCCCCGCCACTCCGGTCGGCAGCAGGTGGGAGCCTCCCCTTACGGGAAGGTAGAGTTGCCGCGCCGAGTGCTCGCCGACCGCAGATGTCCGGCGGACGTGGCCGGTTGCCGGTTCCCGGACCCCCGCATCCACCCGGCCTCTTCCGGTAATTCCCGCGGTGCACCACCGGCCCGCGCGCTCGGCGAACGGAGTCAGCCACAGTGTCGACGGCACACCCCACCGACCGTCCCGGAACGGTGTTCGCGGCACTGCGCAGCCCGAAACAGTTGCGCACCGAAGTACTGGCCGGGCTGGTGGTGGCGCTGGCGCTCATCCCGGAGGCGATCGCTTTCTCGGTGATCGCGGGGGTGGATCCGCGAGTCGGACTGTTCGCGTCTTTCACCATGGCCGTCACCATCGCCTTCACCGGTGGTCGCCGGGCCATGATCTCCGCGGCGACCGGTGCGGTCGCGTTCGTGGTCGCGCCGGTGGTACGTGACCACGGCCTGGACTATCTGCTCGCCACGGTGATCCTGGCGGGCGTACTCCAGATCGCCTTCGGCGCGACAGGAGTGGCGAAGCTGATGCGGTTCATCCCGCGCAGCGTGATGGTCGGCGTGGTCAACTCGCTCGCGATACTGGTCTTCCTCGCCCAGCTCCCCCAGCTGATCGGTGTCCCGTGGCTGGTGTATCCGCTGGTTGCCGCCGGAATCGCGATCATCGCGCTGCTCCCCAGGCTCACCGCGGCGATACCGGCACCGCTGGTGGCGGTGATCGTGCTCACCGCCGTCACAGTGGCATTCGGCCTGCACGTGCCCGATATCGGCGGGCAGGGTGAACTGCCGTCGGCGCTACCGATCCCGATGGTTCCGCACGTGCCGTTCGACATCGGAACATTGCGGATCATCGCGCCCTACGCCTTCGCGATGGCGGTGGTCGGACTGCTGGAATCGCTGATGACCGCCAAGCTCGTCGACGACATCACCGATACTCCGTCCGATAGGACGCGCGAGAGCTGGGGGCAGGGCGTCGCCAATATCGTCACCGGTTTCTTCGGCGGCCTCGGCGGTTGCGCGGTGATCGGGCAGACCGTGATGAACGTGAAGGTCTCCGGCGCCCGTACCCGTATCTCCACCTTCCTGGCCGGTATTTTCCTGTTGATCCTGGTGGTCGGTCTGGGTGGGCTGGTGGCACGGATCCCGATGGCGGCCCTGGTGGCGGTGATGATCATGGTGTCGATCACCGCGATGGATTGGCATTCACTCGCGCCCGCGACCCTGCGGCGGATGCCGATCGCCGAAACCGCGGTGATGCTGCTGACCGTCGGCGTCACCGTGGTTACCCACAACCTGGCCTACGGCGTGGTCACCGGTGTCGTGACGGCGATGGTCGCCTTCGCGCACCGGGTCGCGCATTTCACGGAGGTCGTCCCCGTGACCACCACGGATCACGACGACACCACTCGCGTATACAAGGTGCGCGGCGAACTGTTCTTCGCCTCCAGCAACGATCTCGTCCACCGATTCGACTACAGCGGCGATCCGCCCAATATCGTGCTCGATATGTCCGAAACCCATATCTGGGACGCCTCCACGGTGGCCACGCTGGACGCCGTCACCACCAAATACGCCGCCAAGGGCAAACGAGTGGAGATCCTGGGCCTGAATCCCGCCTCGGTCGCCCGTCATCAGCGGTTGTCGGGCCATCTGAACAGCGGTCACTGAGATGGGCGCCGACGGCCGTTATCTGCAGATCGGCCAGTTGGCAGCGCGAACCGAGCTGTCCCTCGAGACCATCCGGCATTACGACGAAGTCGGGCCGGTGCAGCCGTCCGCACGGTCGACGGGCGGGTTCCGGCTGTACACGGCCGCCGGCGTGGTGGGCGTACGACAGCGCCGAACGGCTGCGCCGCCAGCACCGGTCCGTTCGGTCGCTCCCGATCAGGCCGGGGTTTCCAGGAGCTGCCGCACCTGCTGCCCGATCACCTCGGCACCCGCCGGGTCGACGCCGCCACCCGCCTGGTGCCCCCACACGCTCCGGATGGTCAATGCCTTCCCGTTCGGGATATGAGCGGCCGCCGCTGCCTCGTCCTCCGGCGGGAAGTACAGGTCGGTATCGCAGGCCAGCGACACGAGCTGCGCCTCGATCGCAGCGAGCGCGCCGTGGAGATCGCCGCCGAACCGAGGGCTACGCGAGACATCCCCCGTCATCCACGTATCGAGCTGGCTGAGCACATCGCCCACATCGAGTCCGGCGAAATTCGCGATCCAGAATCCGTCGGTGGTCTCCTCCGGCGAGTCGAAACCGAGTGCGCGGTACTCCTCCTGGCGATGGAACGCCTGCGAGAAACCCCAGGCGGCGAATACTCGCGCGAAGGTGGCCAACGCGGCGTGGGACGGGATCGCCGGTACGCCCGCTTCGTTCGCCGGCGAGGTGAGGGCCGCGCGCAGGCTGTCGACAAAGATCCGGCCGTGTGCCGGTGTGCGCGGCGCGCCGCAGTACGGAAGGGCCCGCCGGACCATACCGGGGTGGTCGACAGCCCATTGATAGGTCTGCATGGCCGCCATCGAACAGCCGAGGACGAGCGCCAGTTCATCGATACCGAAATGCTCTGTGACGAGCCGGTACTGGGCTTCGACGTTGTCCCGCATGGTGATACTGGGGAATCGCGGGCCGTCGAAGGGCGCCGCGGTGTTCGACGGCGAGGAGGAGAGCCCGTTTCCGAAGGTGTTCGGAACGATCACGAAATAGTGGTCGGTATCGACGGGGCGGCCCGGACCGATCAACCATTCGTTGGATTCGTGGGTTCCCGCGAACCAGGTGGGGAACACGATCGCGTTGTCCCGGCCGGGAGCGAGTTCGCCGTAGGTCGCGTACGCGAGAACCGCCGCGGGGAGGACCGCGCCGTTCTCCAGCTCGAAATCGGGCAGGACGAAGTGCTGGACAGCCATGATCTGTTCCTCGTTGTTCGGTGATGAATGGATCTATCGGGGAGGACCGAAGTCCGACGATGACCGGACGACCAGTTCCGGGGGCAGGGCACGGCTGCGCGGGGTCTCCCCCGCGATTATCCGCGCCAGAGTGGTCACGGCCTCGCGGCCCATCGCGTGCATATCGGAATGCACCGAGCTCAGCGGGACCGCCAGGTGGCGGGCGATGGAGATATCGTTGAAGCCCACCACGGCGAGATCGGTACCCACGGTGCGCCCGTGTTGCCGGGCCGCCGACATGGCACCGATCGCCGCGAAATCGTTCACGGCGAATATCGCGGTGATCTCGGGCCGGATCCGCAGCAGCCGATCTGCTGCCTCGGCGCCGGACTCGGCGTCGAAACCGCAATGCGCCACCAGTTCTTCCGGGATCGGCGACCCGTATTCGGTGAATCCGTCCGCGAATCCGGCGCGCCGATCGTCGCCGGTGCTGGCATAGGGCGCGGCCGCGACCACGCCGACGGTGCGGTGCCCGCGAGACCACAGGTGTTCGGCTGCGAGCCGGCCGCCGAGGTGGTCGTCGCAGGTGATCGAGATATGTCCGGGTGCCCGGCGATTGACCAGTACATAGGGGATCCGGCGGCGGCGCAGCTCGCCGGCGACCGCGCCGTCGAGCCGGGAATCGCCCAGGATGATCCCGTCGACCCGGCGGGAGAGGGCCAGCTGCACCTTCTGCTCCTGGATCGCCGGATCGTCGAAAGTGTTGGTGACGAACGCGGAGAGCCCGATCTCGGTGGCGGCCTCGTCGATACCCTCATAGATGGTCGACAGGACCAGGTCCGACAGGCGTGGCACCAGCGCGGCGATCTGGTTGGTCCGCTTCGTGCGGAGCCCCGCACCCAGTGGGTTGGGCCGGTAGTCGACCTCTTTCGCATAGGCCCGGACTCGTTCGACGGTTTTCGACGAGGCCGCTTTCGCGCCGTCGGCGGCGGAGGCGTTCAGAATCCGCGACACCGTGGAGACATGCAACCCCAGATCGGCGGCGATCTGCTGCAGGGTCGCGGGGCGCTGGTTCGGCATCGGCAACGGGTCCTTCTCGAGTCTTGACAACATGTCGTGGATCACATTAGCGTTCCGAGGACCTCCAACCCAAACGTTTGTGTTTGCCTCGACAAGTTAACCCAAACGTTTGGTCAATGGCAATAGTCCGCCAGCAGTTTCGTCAGCCGAAAGAGTCGATGCCATGACAGTCAGTCCGGTGACCATCGCCGTAGTCCAGTCCGATCCCCAGGTCGGCCTCGAACATCGGGAGAAGAATCTCGCCGCGGGTCTCGCGGCCGCGGAAACGGCGGCAGCCGGCGGCGCGAATCTCATCGTGCTGCCCGAACTGTCCTCCTCTGGCTACTCCTTCACCGGTCGCGCCGAAGCGTTCGCACACGCCGAACCGGTCGACGGGCCGTTCATCGACGCCTGGATCGAATTCGCCGCCCGGCGCTCGGTGTACGTCGTGGTCGGCTTCGCCGAACTCGACGAAGTCCGGTTGTTCGACACCGCCGCGCTCATCGGCCCCACCGGCCTCATCGGCACCTATCGCAAAACCCACCTGTGGAACCAGGAGAAACTCTGGTTCACCCCCGGCGATCTGGGATTCCCCGTCTACGACACACCTATCGGCCGCATCGGAATGCTGATCTGCTGGGATATCTGGTTCCCCGAAGTGCCGCGCATCCTCGCCCAGCAGGGCGCCGACATCATCTGTTCCAGCAACAACTGGGTCTGGACACCGCCCCCGCTGTTCGACGAAGCGGGCCGGTGCATGGCCGACTACCTGACGATCACCGCCGCCCACACCAACAATGTGTTCATCGCCGCGGCCAACCGTGTCGGCCTCGACCGCGAAGCCCGGTTTCTCGGGTGCTCGATGATCGCCGGGACCAACGGCTGGCCCCTCGCGGAGATCGCGGGACCGGAGGAGACCACCATCGTCTCCGCGTCCGTCGATCTGATGGCCGCCCGCAGCGCGCCGATCTGGAACGACCTCAACGATCTGCACCGGGACCGTCGGACCGACCTCTACGATCCGATGCTGGGATACACCCGCGGCGAGAGCTTTCCGCGATGAAGGGCCCGGTGCCGGTACGCGCGCTGAGTGGTTCCCGGCACGGTGCCGCCCTGGGCGCGGCGGCCGTGGCCGCGCTGTCGGTATCGGTAGTGGCGGCACTTCCGGCCCTCGCCCGCACCGCGTCGGACGCCGAACTGCCGCGCTGGTTCGACGACGTCCTGTCCGGTGCCCGGAACATCGGTGGCGCTCTCCTGCGCGACCTCGCCGACCCGGTGTTCTACGGGACAGCGGCCGCCGGACTGCTCATGCTCGCCGGTGGCGCGTTCGCGCACGCCGTCCGCGACCGGGATGTCACCTGGAAAGGATTCGCCGTAGCCTGCGATTCCGGACTCTGGGTCTGGACGGTGTCGGCGGGGCTCCTCGCCCTCGTACTGAGCCATCTCGCGTGGGGCTGGACCCGGTCTGCGGACACCCCGTGGCAACCGCTGTTCGTGGCCTTCGTCTCGGTGACGCCCGCGGTCGTACTGATGTACGGGAAGGGCTGGCGGGTCGCGCTGACCGCCGCGGTCCTCGGTGCGGGGTGCACCGCACCGGCCGCGATCGCCGCCGCGACCTATATCTGCGCGCCCCTGGGTATTCCGCCCGTTGCCGGTTTCACCGCTGCGATGTCGGTCACCGCGTACGCCGCGTTCGCCCTGTGCCGCCGGCTGCCCTGGCTGGATGCACAGTCGGGTTCCTATTCGAATCCGACCGCACCGGACGCGACGGGCAGTCCCCCCGGACCACCGCGACCGCAGTCGGCGACCTGGATTCTGCGCCGGGTCCTCGCCGATTTCACCGAGGCACCGTTCTTCGGCAACGAATGGGCCGGGGCGGGACTGATCGCCGGAGGCATTCTCGCCTATCTCGCGATACAGCCCAGCGAGGGTCTTCCCGGGCTGTTTCCGCAGATCCTGGGCGCGCAGCTGGTCGCCGGTACGCTGTCGGTGATCATCTGGCGGCACCAGTGGCGGGTCCACGGGTGGTATCCGAGTTTCGTACCCATCGTCTCCGTGGCACCCGCCGCCGTTATCGCCTTCGCGGCAACGCCGGTCCCCACCGGGATCGCTGTACTACTCGGTGTGCTCGCCGGACCGCCGCTGGCCTTCCGTCTCGGCGAACTCGTCCCCCGCCATGTGCACCGATTCGTCGGATGCGTCGGCTCGATGGCGATCTGCACGGCCGCCATCGTCCCGGCCGTCGGCCTGTTCACCTGAACCGGAGAGGAACACCCACGCCATGAGTTCCGCGAATACCCCGCTGCGCGAGCCGAACACCCGCGCCCCCGCACTCTCCGTCCGCGATTCGGCCGCCGGGCTGCGCTCCGGTTCGATCACCTCGACCCAACTCGTCGAGCGGGCCCTCGCCCGGATCGACGCGGTGAACGCCGGGATCAACGCCTTCACCTACGTCGACCGGGCCGGAGCGCTCGACCGGGCAGCTGCCGCGGACCGGGAAATCGGCGCCCGCGGCCCGCGCGGACCGTTGCACGGAATCCCGATCGCGGTCAAAGACGTCATCGACGTCGCCGCCATGCCGACCGAATGCGGCTCGGCCCATCTGGCCGGGAATATCGCCGCCGCTTCGGCACCCGTCGTCGCACGACTCGAAGAACTCGGCGCCGTCGTCCTCGGAAAAACCGTCACCCACGAGTTCGCCTACGGGCCCACCGGAGATATCTCGGTCACCGGCCCCTCGCGCAACCCCACCGACCCCAGCCGGATGACGGGCGGCTCCAGCGGTGGCAGCGCGGCGGCGGTCGCGGCCGGGATCGTCGCCCTCGCGGTCGGCACCGATACCGGTGGATCGTGCCGCGTCCCGGCCGCCCTGTGCGGGATCACCGGTTACAAACCCCGGTACGGGCGGTACCCCACGCAAGGAGTGTTCCCACTGGCGCCCGGGCTCGACCACGTGGGATTCCTGTTGGCCGACCCCGCCGACATCCACATCTTGGACCGGGAACTCGGATCGGAACCGACGGTCGCACCCCCCGCGACCGGACCGATCACGGTCGGCTGGCTGGATCCGGCCGCCCTCGGTCCGGCCGACCCCGCACTGGTCGACCGCTGCCACTCGATCCTTTCCGAGCTGGCGGCGGCCGGGGCCGTTCGCCTCGTCGCGGCGCGGCTCCCGCAGCCGGGGCGACTCCGCGCGATATTCGAGACGATCCAGAGCTTCGAGGTGAGCGCGGTACACGAGACCATGATGAGAACCAGCCCCGAGCGCTATCAGCCCGACACACTGGACCGGCTCCGGAGCGCCCGGGACGTGACCCCGCAGGACTACGCGCGGGCGCTCGCCGCGCGCCCGGCAGCCGTCGCGGAAGTCGCCGAACTGTTCGACGGCGGGATCGATGTCCTCACTACGATCACCACCCCGATCACGGCGCCGGTTATCGGCGAGCGGCTTTCGCGGATCTCCGGTGACCTCGTCCCGACCAAGAAGGCGTTGCTGTCGATGACCGCAGTCTGGAATCTCGTCGGCGAGCCCGCGATCAGTGTCCCCGCGGGGTACATCGATGGGTTACCGATCGGAATGCAGCTGGTGACGCGGCACTCCCCGGGGCCGATGATCGAACTCGCATCGGCCGTTTCCCCGGCCGCGGCCGGGGACATCGGCTGAGCCGGCTCCGCGCTGGTCCGGGCGTGCCGTCAAGAACGCAGCAGGAAATCGACCAGAGCCGCCCGGTCGCCCGCAGCCGCCCGCCCGGTACGCGGCGAGTTCGACAGGTGCAGGGCGCCGATCCCCATCGCGAACAGCCACTCCGCGCGCCGGGTCGCGGTGTCCGGGTCGAAACCCCGGTCCAGGAACGCCTGGCGTACCGCACGGCGTGCCCGCCGATCCGACGCGCGCGTGCTCGCCGCCGCGCGGGAATCGGACCGGGCCCATTCCCGCATCGCACGTTCCAGGGTCCAGTGCCCCGGGCTGGCCAGCAGTGCCATCATCGCGATCAACCGCTCCCGCGGAGGCTCGGCACCCAGCGCGTCCATCCGGCGGTGTTCCCGGTCGCGCCAGCCGCCCCAGGAGGTCACCAACGCGTCCTTGAACGCGGAGATATCCGGAAAGTGATGATAGAAGCTACCTTTGGTCACGCCGAGCCGTCGGCACACCTCGTCCAATTTGAGCGCCCGGAAGCCCTCTTCGGCCAGAACGGTGTATCCGGCCTGTAACCAGTCGTCGACCGTCAGCTGAACGGCACCACGCGCCCGCGCCATCGCGCCAGCTTATCGCGGTGTGCCGGATCGGCAGGTATCGGCGCCCGCGACAGGAACCGGATCGATGCGACCGATCCCGATCGGCCCGGGCTCCGGTTCCCGGGCCGCCACGATCGGACTCGACAACAGTCACTGCCCGTTCCACTTCGGCCGCGTTCCCGAGTAACCCTGTCGGCAGGTGCGCAGGGCGGTCGGGCACCGAATTTCCCGCCGCGCGAGCCGCAGCGACGGCTCGCGATGCGGGCGGGCCCTCGACACGCGCCCGGCTCCGCTGTCGGCGGCTCGCGGTACCGACGGTGAAATCATCGGCTGCCGAGCCGGTCCGCACCCGAACGAGCGGCGCGGGCCTCGATCCCGGCGACGATGGTGTCGGCGACCAGGCGCGCGTGCCGGCGCACGGCCCGCTCGGACCGCGGATCGGCCGGAGCCATCCGGGTGGCCAGCGGAAGCAGTGCGAAGGGTGCGGTGGCGCCGTGAGCGATGAGAAAGTGCAGGGTGCGCAGATCGTTGCGGTTCAGGATCTGCTGCTGGATCAACGGTTTCAGCGGTTCGGCGAGCAGGACCAGCATCGGTTCGATGTGGCGGTCGTAGAGATAGGTCAGGCGGGGGCCCTCGATGGCCGATTCCATACTGATCAACCGGACCACATCGGGGTATTCGGCCTGGAGTACCAGGAAGCGGATGATCCCCGCCCGGAATTCCTCGAGCGGGGGTAGATCGTCGCGTTCGGGGCGGATCCTCAGCAGCGTCACCGCATTGGCGAAGATCCAGTCCACTACCGCGTACCACAGTGCTTCCTTGGTCCCGAACCGCTGATGGATCAGGTTGTGGCTCACCCCGAGTTCCCGGTTGACCGCCGCCACCGACGCCCCGGCGAATCCGTCGCGCGCGAAAACCCGCAGGGCGGCGGTCAGGATCTCGTCCGCGGACGCCGGTGAATCACCGGCGGGCGGCCGGCCCCGGCCTTTGCGCGGCCCCCGTGGTTCCGATGTGACCTCTGCGTCCATGAACCGGATTATATTGACAGCTATCAATTTCTCTGCGAGGGTGACAGCGATCACAAAGCTGCGCGGTGTGGCGGATCGCGGAGGGGCGGCCCCGGTCGCCGTCCATGGCCGTCGCGCGCCCGAGGAGGACGGGATACTGCTATGGAATCCTTTGTGCACCTTCGGAAAGGCGTGACGCCCGACCGGCTGCACGCCGATCTCGACGGCCTCAAGGACGATGAACTGGGTCGCGGCGGATTCACCGGGCGCACCGCCCAGCTCTACCGGCGCAACGAACCGATGGGGTTTCGCGCGCAGGGCCCGCTGGCCCCGGTCGACGTCCTCGCCGACGCGCTGGCACCCACCGATTCGACCGATCCGGCCGGATCGCCGCTGCTGCTGTTCTCCAATGCCGATTGCCGGATCCTGTTGAGCCGGCGCGCCCAGGAGATGCCCTTCTTCGCGCGCTATATCGACGGCGATCTGCTCTCGTTCGTGCACAAGGGAACCGGTCTGCTGGAGACCGAGTTCGGGCCGCTGCGCTACCGCGAGGGCGATTGGGTCTACATCCCGAAAGCGTGCACATTCCGCCAGGTGCCCGACAGTGAAACGACCTGGCTGATGATCGAGGCCACCGAGGAGTTCCGGGTACCCCCGGCGGGCCCACTGGGCCGGCACTTCCCCTTCGATCCCAGCCGGATAGTCGTGCCGGAACCGCAGGCCATGGACGACGACGGCCGCGACGAGTACGAGATCCGCCTGGTACACCGGGGCGGTCCGACTTCACTGTTCTACCGGCATCATCCGCTCGACGTGGTGGGCTGGCAGGGCGACAATTTCCCGTTCACGTTCAATATCGCCGACTACAACGTCGTTCTGTCCGATACCGTCCACCTACCCGCCACCGTGCACCTGTTCATGCAGGCCACCGGCGTGTACGTGATGAACTTCCTACCGAAACGGGCCGAATCGGCGCCGGGCACCGAAACCGTCCCGTGGTACCACCGCAACGCCGACTACGACGAGATCGCGTTCTTCCACGGCGGTGACATGTACGGCGTGCCGATGCCGCCGGGCCTGATCTCCCATGCGCCGCAAGGCGTTCACCACGGTGCGCCGGAGAAGATGCGCGAGCGCGCCCGCCGCAAACGCGAGGAGATCACCCGGATCGGCTGGACCACCATCGCAGTCGATACCCGCCGTCGGCTCATCCCCTCCCCCGAGGTCATGGCCGGCAACCTCGGCGCGCATTGAGGGTCCGGCACCGACACCGCCCGGACGCGGCGCAGCCGGGGCCGGCGGCCACCGTTCGGAAGCACGAAAAGCGAAGGCAGGCAGCACGATGTCCCACCATGTCGAACGCGTCCCGTACGTGGTCGCATACGCCAACACCTCCGGTACCCGGGACGCTTACGGTGGTCTCACCGAAATGGTCACTCTCGACTCGATCCTGGTGAAACCCAGGGATGTCCCGTCGGACACCGTGCTGGTCCTCATGCACCCCGTATCCAGCGGTACCTACCTGCCGATCGTCACCGCGCTCGCCCGGGCCGGGCATCACATCATCGTCTGCAACAGCCGCTACCGCGGCGCCGACGCGGCCCTGCTCATGGAGAAAGTGGTGCAGGACCTCGGGGAATGCGTCCGCGACGCCAAACAGCGGCTCGGGTACGGCAAGGTGGTACTGGCCGGTTGGAGCGGCGGCGGATCGCTCTCGGTGTACTACCAGCAGCAGGCGCAGCACCCGACCGTGACCGCGAGCCCGTCCGGTGACGGACCCGATCTCACCGAACTCGGGCTGATCCCGGCCGACGGCATCCTGCTGATGGCCGCCCATATCAGCCGCCATCACACCCTCACCGAATGCCTGGATCCGTCGATCCTGGACGAAGCGGATCCGGCCCGCCGCGACCCGGAACTCGACCTCTACCACCCGGACAACCCCGAACAGCCGCCCTACAGCGCCGAATTCGTGACGCGGTATCGGAAGGCACAACACGACCGCAATCGGCGGATCACCACCTGGGTGAAGGAGAAACTCGCGGCGATCCAGGCTTCGGACCGTCCGCAGGACGAGTTCTGTTTCGTCGTGCACGGCACCATGGCCGACCCCACCGTGCTGGATTCCACCCTGGACCCCAACGACCGCGAACCCGGTGAGTCGTATCTGGGCGAACCGCAGGAGGTCAACACCGGCGCGTTCGGCCTGGCCCGGTTCACCACCCTGCGCAGCTGGCTGTCGCAGTGGAGTATCGACGACGCCCGCGGCGACGCGGTGGCCTGCGGTCCGGATATCGCGGTGCCCACGCTGGTTCTCTACAACGCCGCCGACAATGTGTGCACGCCGTCGCACGCCCACCGAATCTACGAGGCACTGGGCTGCGCGGACAAGGAACTGCACGAGATCCCCGGCGCCAACCACTACTACCTGGGCCCGGACCAGCGTGAACCGCTGGCGAAGGCGATCGCGCTCGTCGACGACTGGCTACGCGCCCGCGGTCTGGGACCCGAACGACCGAACACCTGAACGGCCCGGTTCCGGTGCGCCGGGGCCGGGCTCGGCGCCCCCTCGATTCGATACCCGGCCGCCGGGGAGATAATGCCGCGATGGACTCCGCGACAACAGGTGCTCTCGACGGTATCCGGGTGCTCGAGATCGGCACATTGATCTCCGGCCCCTTCGCCGGCCGCCTGCTGGGTGATATGGGCGCCGAAGTGATCAAACTCGAACCCCCCGACGCCCCCGACCCGCTGCGTACCTGGGGTCAGGCCGAACTCGATGGCCATCATTTCTTCTGGACGGTGCACGCGCGCAACAAGAAAGCGGTCACCCTGAACCTGCGCGAGGACGCGGGCCGGGATCTGTTCCTGGAGCTCGCCGAGCGTTCCGACATCATCGTGGAGAACCTGCGGCCCGGCACGCTGGAGCGGTGGGGTCTCGGCTACGAGGTGCTGCGGGCGCGCAACCGCGGCATCATCCTGGTGCGGGTCTCCGGTTACGGGCAGACCGGGCCGGAAGCGGGTAAGGCCGGATACGCCTCGGTCGCCGAAGCGGCCAGCGGACTGCGCCATATGAACGGTTTTCCCGGCGGCCCGCCGCCCCGGCTCGCGCTCTCCCTCGGCGACAGCCTGGCCGGGATGTTCGCGGCCCAGGGCGCCTTGGCTGCGCTGTACCGGCGCACCGTGACCGGTGAGGGGCAGATCGTCGACGCGGCCCTCACCGAAGCCTGTCTCGCGGTCCAGGAATCCACCATCCCCGATTACGATATCGGCGGCGTGGTCCGCGGCCCGTCGGGAACCCGGCTGGAAGGTATCGCCCCGTCGAACATCTACCGGACCGCCGACGACAGCTGGGTGGTGATCGCGGCCAACCAGGACACGGTGTTCCGCCGGTTGTGCGCGGCGATGGACCGGCCGGAGCTGGCCGGCGACGAGCGATTCGCGAACCATACCGCCCGCGGCCGCAATCAGGACGAACTCGACGCGATCATCGGCGAGTGGGCGCGGCACCGGCAACCCGGGGAGATCATCGCCACCTTGAGCGAGGCCGGGGTGATCAGCGGGCCGATCAATACAGTCGCCGAGGTCGTCACCGATCCGCAGCTCAACGCCCGGGGCATGATCGCCGACCACTACGACGAACGGATCGGGCGGAAGGTGAAGGGCCCCGGCGTGATCCCGGTGCTCTCCGCTACGCCGGGGACCATCCGCAACGCCGGATCGGCTCGGCCGGGACAGCACAACGACGAGATCTACAGTGGATTGCTCGGGAAATCCGGGACCGAGGTGGCGGCGCTACGAACCCGGGGCATCATCTAGGCAGCGTCACCGGAAGTAGGACGCGTAGTCGGCGAACGGAACCCGGCCGGTGGGGCTCGCTTCGACGGCGTCGACGACCGGCGCGGGGATGGGAGCCCAATAGGCGGGCATCAGGGCCGCCAGGGACGGGTTCAATATGTAGATCAGGGCGAAGTTCACGATCCACAGCGGCGGCGCCATCGACATGCCGACCACGGTGCTCACCCCGTCCTTGCTGTTGGTCACCAGTTGCGCCGGGCCCGAAATATGTTGTGCCGCGAATCCGTAGGCGGCCTGCACCGTATAGGCGGACCGGTAGAGCGCGGCCAGGGTGCGCAATGCGTCGTTGTTCCGCAACCAGGTGCCGATATATCCGCCGGGCGCGAGCAAGGTGTTCACCTGCCGGGTAGGCGCATCCGCGTTGGCCGGGCTCTCCAGCAGTCCGCCCGGGTTCACATACAGTCCGTAACTCGCCGGCACCGACGGCGTGCGCTGCCCGTTCACCTGGGAGTAGACGGGGCGGCCGACCGTATCGGTGAGTATCTCGACGCATGCGTCGATCACGTCGGCCGCCGCACGGCTCCCGCCGACACCACCACCGGTGCTGAGATCGTGATGCTGGTGCTCGGTCAGCGCGTCGGCTCTGCCGAGACCCACCTGAGCGGCGATCGCGTCGGCCGCCGCCTCGCCGAGCGGCTGGTTGAGCTGATCCGGGCCGGTCAGCCGCGGCGGCGCCACATGCTCATAGGCGGGTGCACCGGCGAAAGGTATCGCGAACCCGGTGTCCCCGGTCCGGTCCGCGGTTCGCCGACAGCCGTCCGGGTAACCGCCGAGGTGAGCAGGAGCGCGCCGATCAGGGCCGGTATCGCGAGGGTCCACCACGGGGCGGAAGAACCACACCGACGCCGCGGGCACGCCGATCGTGTGCTGTGCATATGTCTACCTCTCGGAGCATCGTCGGATGAGGTAACACCAGCTTCCGAGCCAGTCGAAGCCGTGACCGTCGCTGTGTCGAGGCCCGCGGCGATTCGCCACGGACGGTGCGTTCCCATCACCCGGCAGTAGTCACCACCGGCGGACCGTTTGTGGCGCCGGATTCCGGCGTCACGGACCCCGGCGGTGTCGGAATCCGGCGTTCACCGGCAAATATCGGGACCGGGTCCGGCGGGCCGGTGCACGATCGGACGGGTAGAAAGCCCGTCGCCGGGTGGCCGCGGCCGCCCGCTGTGCTCAGGAGGACCCGTGCTGACCGCACTCCCGATCCGATATGTCGCCGATGTCGAAGCGTCCCGCCGTTTCTACGCCGGACTCGGCCTGCGATCCGGTGCCGAGACCGGATTGTCGGTCTGGACCCAACTCGACGCCGATGCCGGCGCGGTGGGCGTCCACGATGCCGCGGTCTCGAAGGGCCGTCCACCGGGCACGGTCGAACTGGGTTTCGCCACCGACGAACCGCTGGAAACGGTCGCCGCCCGCCTTCGTGCCGCCGGGTACACCCCGGAACTCGTCGAGGAGGACTTCGGACGCAGTCTGCGGCTGATCGACCCCGACGGTGTCACGATCCAGATCCAGGAACTGGACACCGAGGTCATGCGCAGCTCGGAGGCCGCTCTCCGGGGTCGGTGAACCCGGCGTGCACATCCGGTCGGCCGGCGATCCGCTGGTCCCGGATGCGCGAGAGCGGGTCCTCCGACGATGTGGGGCAGCTATCATCGGATGGCGGCCGAACCGCCATGCGGCACAGTTCCATCGGCGACGATCGGCCGGATGCGTGTCGGCCGCTTCGGGCGATCGGCGCTGAGCCGGCCGTCTTCCAGCCGGGCGATAGAAGAGTGACGCATGACCAGATACGCGCATTTCGTAGGTAGCCTCCCCCGTGAGTTGATGACAGGAGGCGATCGTGGCGTCCTGGACTGGTTCGCGGCCCATACCGGCGGTCATCCCGTCACCGCGATCCCCTGTGACCTGGACCCCGATTGGATCCTGGCCTATCTGCAGGATCTCGGAACCCGCACCGACGCGCTGGAGGTGCTGCGGCCGGGCGGATTCGACGGATACGCCGATTTCCCGACCTACGGTGTCCGGGCCGGTCGAACTCTCGAACCGCGCGATATCTCGATGAACCGGATCGAACGGATCGACCGAGTGGTAGCGGCCTTCGAATCGTTTCTACGCGACCGGCCCGAACTGGCCGGAACCAAGCTCCAGCTCAGCCAGCCCCATCCACTGGATCTGGCCATGTTCGTACACGCCGGTGGTGCGGTGGCCGGTGGGCTACCGATCGGACTGGCGTTGCGCCGGTCGAATCTGGCACTCGCCGCGCTGCGGCAACTCCCCGTCTATACCGAGGCCGTGCTACAGGAGATGCGCGAAGTCCGCCGCCGGCACGGCGATCTGATCGCATGGCAGGTGGAAACGCCGATCTCGCTCCTGGGCACGGTGAAAGCGCAACAACTGGGTGCCCTCTGGGCGCTGGCGCCGGTTGTCGCCGGACAACTGGCCGGATTCCTGGCGAAGGTACACGAGATCGATCACGAGCACGGCATCGATTCGGGGACGATACTGCACCTGTGTTACGGCGACTACCAGCACGAAAGCTTGCTCAGCCCGCGGAATCTGGCACCCGCCGTCGCCCTGCTCAACCATACCGGCCGCCGTCTCGCACAACACGGAGTGCCCGTTCCCCCGGTACATATCCCGTGTGCCTACGGCTCCCATCCCGCGCCGGTCGAGCCGGAGTTCTACGCGCCGCTGCGCAAACTCGGACCCGCGTGGCGGGTGATCGCCGGCGTCGTCTCCACCGACGACCCCGACCGGAGCGCCCGAGCGCTGTCTCTCTTCGAAAAGGCCCGCGAAACTCCCGCCTACGGGGTGGCCGCCGCGTGCGGCTTCGGCCGTAATACGGCCGAGGAGGCAGAACAGGGTGCCGCGACCATTGTGTCGCTCGTCGGGGCAGCGCAGAGCAGCTCCGGCTGATCGACCGGGATACCCGGCGGCGGCGAGATTCTCCGGATTCGGATGCTCTGCACCCGGCCGCGGTTCGGTGCGGCCGGGTGATCCGATGCGGCCGGAAGGGTACAACAAGTGCGACAGTTGTTGTCGCTCTTGACTGTATGTGCATCTCGATCGTGCAGATGCACGCGCAATTGTGCGTTCGTTGATACACTTTTTCAGGCGCCACTCTGTTCGAAACCACCAGCGGCATCGCGACTCCGGGCCATGGACCCCCGTCGGTCCGGCCGCCGGTGGCGGACCTCATGGTTCGTTCAGTTGATCCAGGAGTCAGTTATGGCGCACGATCCGCATGTTCTCGTCATCGGCGGAGGCCCGGCCGGGTCGACCACAGCAGCCCTGCTCGCGCGAGCAGGTATCCGGGTAACCCTTCTGGAACGAGATACCTTCCCCCGCTATCACATCGGTGAGTCACTACTGGCCTCGGTATTGTCGACGCTTCGCCTGTCCGGTGCCTACGACAAGGTCGCGGCGCACGGATTCCAGGTGAAACGGGGCGGCTACTTCCAGTGGCAGGACGACACCTGGCTACTGAACTGGGCGGCGCTGGTGGATGCCGAGGCATGGTCGTGGCAGGTCGACCGTGCCGAATTCGACGAGATCCTGCTCCGCAACGCCGCCGACCAGGGTGCCGAGGTGATCGAAGGCGCTACCGTGCGACGCGTCGTCTTCGATGACGACGATCGCCCCACCGCGGTCGAATGGGCGGCCGCCGGCGAAGACCTCGTCCGTACCACCGAGTTCGACTTCCTGGTCGACGCCTCGGGCCGGGCCGGGCTGCTGGCCAAACACTTCAAGATGCGGCGGGTGCACAACGGGTTCCGCAATATCGGGATCTGGTCGTACTGGACGGGCGCCCGGCTGCACCCGGACAGTCCGGAAGGAGCGATCAATGTCGTATCCACCCCGGAGGGCGGCTGGTTCTGGAACATTCCGCTCGCCGGCGGGAAGAACAGCGTCGGCTATGTGATCTCCACGAAGATCGCCGCCGAGCGGATCCGCGAATACGGTTCCCGGGAAGCGTATTACCACGCGATCATCGCCGACACACCAGCGATGCAGAAGCTCGTCGACGGCGCGGAACAAATTGCCGAGGTACGGGCCGAGCAGGATTATTCCTATGTATCGGACCGGCTCTGCGGGCCCGGGTACGCGCTGGTCGGCGATTCGGCGTTGTTCCTCGATCCGCTGTTGTCCACTGGTGTGCACCTGGCCACCTACGGCGGACTCACCGCGGCCGCCTCCATCGCGACCTTTCTGCGTGGTGAGATGAGCGAAGCCGATGCTCTGGCATTCCACGAATACACCTATCGACGGGCCTATGAACGGTTCCTGACGTTGGTATCCCGGATGTACAAGGACTACATCGGCTCCGAGGAGTACTTCGCGCACGCGAGCACCCTCACCGAGGAACACAGCGGTGATACCGACGAGCAATCCTTCACCCGGATCATGGCGGGCCTGACCGATGTGGAAGAGACTTCCGGCGCCCAGGCCCGAACGGCGACCAGCACCATCGTCGATGAAGCCGACGGTTTCCGCGACGAGGACTACGCCGAGGGCACGAATATCAAATATATGGGCCATCTCGATATGTCCCCGGTGTGGAACATCTGGCGCGATCCACTCGGCGCCGACACCACGATGGGCGATATCCGTATCACCACCACGCCGGTGCTCGGTCTCACCACCGGTGCACGCACCGACGCCGAAAAGGATGCCGTCGCCCGTCCGGTCCTGCCACCCCGCGCCGGCGGGGACGCGGCCGACTGACCGAGAGTTCGGAGCGTTCGCATGAGTACCGGTCGGCGGGGGCGGCAGTGACCGCTGGGCCCCCGCTTCCCGGGGCGCCGGCGGCATACCCGTCCGGCGGCCCGGGGTTCCGAGATCCGCTGACCCGGATATTGCTCGCCAACGACGGCTACACCACTCCCGTCCTGGAGGCGCTCGTCGACGCCGACCTGGGTATCCGGGTCGTGTCTCAGCACGATCTGGATGCCGCCGGACTGCCGGACACAGTGCTCGACGCGCTCTGTCTCTCGGCGCGGGACCGCGTGCTCGTCCGGAGATCCCGGCTGATGCACGAGGAGCTGACCGTATCGGTCAACTACGTCGTCGCCACGTGCGGACGTGCGGCAGGCTACGGGTTGGACGATTCCGGCAGTCCCATCGGGCGCAGTCTGATGTCACGAGGTATCGCGCAGCGCCGCCGGATCCTCCGGGTCGGCCTGGCCCAGTGGCCCGACGGCCGCCTGTGCGCGGCGCGCGCCTACGTCCTGCTCCTCGACCGGCCGCTCTGCTACATCCGCGAAATGTTCAACCCGGCAATAGTTTCGGCCGAACACGACTCCGGTATCGGCGAAAACCCGTACTGGAACGACGAACCCGGATCCTGGCGGGCGGCGTTGGACTGATTCGACCCGCTCCCAGCATTCACCCAGCGATTGCGACCTCGCCTGCGCGGACTATAGTTCTGCACCGAACTGACGGAAGGCACGCATGAAACAGGCTGTCGCTGCGACAATCCCGCGGACCGGATCGATCACCACCGGCGGCACCCGCGGCGAATTGCTCGGAGCAGCGATATCCGTCCGCCGATCGACCGGTGCATGAGCGAGACGGGCACGAGTCGACCGCACCGGGAGTCGCCGTGGCCGTCGGACCCGTCGGTCCGCCCTGTAGTCGGTGGGATCGTGGGCGAACAGCCGGAGCGCATGAGTCCGCACGACAGGTTCGCGCCGAAACCGATCTCGTTCGAGTCCCCGTAACTGGAGTCATACCCTTGTCCACACCACGCCGTATCCCCGTATCGCAGTCGTCGATCGTCACGGGGGCCTATTCCGCGGGTCCCGGCCCGGTCGCCGAACCGCCGAATCCGCGATACCCGATGTATACCCAGGAGTTCGCCACCGACCCGCACCGGGCATACCGCGAGATGCGGGAGCGGTTCGGGGCACTGGTTCCGGTGGATCTGGCCCCCGGAGTCCCCGCCACCCTGGTGATCAATCACAAGATCGCCGTACGGATCCTCAACGACCCCGACCATTTCCCGGCCGACCCCCGATACTGGCAGGAAACCGTTCCGCAGGATTCGCCGGTGCTGCCGATGATGAAGTGGTTCCCGGCAGCTCGCTACAACGTCGGTGAGGCCCACACCCGCTATCGGCAGGCATCCGCGGACAGTATCGACGGTGTGGACCTCAACGGGTTGCCGTACACGATCGAGCGTATCGCCACGCCGCTGATCAACGAGTTCTGCGAAAACGGCACGGCCGATCTGATGAACCAATACGCCTTCCCGCTCGCGCTGGAGATCATCAATCACATCTGCGGCTGCCCCGACGATATCGGCAGACGGATCGCGGCGGGTATGGCCGCGCGATTCGATACGGTCCGGGCCGAGGAGGGCATGGGGATACTCAAATCCGCTCTGCTGGAACTGATCCAGCTGAAACGCGATCGCCCCGGCGACGATGCCACCTCCCGTCTCGCCGAACACACCACCGGGCTCGACGATGTCGAGGTCTTCGCCCAGCTGATGAGTTTCTACGGCGCCGGGTTCGAGGCGCAGCGCAACCTCATCACCAACGCACTGCTGCTGATGATCACCGAACCGCAGTACGGGCCCGGGGACCGCTTCGGCGGAAACCTCTCGACCGACGATGCCATCGACAACGTCCTCTTCAACGATCCGCCGATGGCCAATTTCTGCACGACATATCCGCGCCAGCCCATACCGGTCGCCGATACCTGGCTGCCCGCCCACCAGCCGGTCGTCATCAGCCTCTCGGCCTGCAACAACGACCCCGAGATCCGCAGCGACCTCGACACCCCCGGTGGCAGTTTCGTCGGCAACCGATCCCATCTGGCCTGGAGCGTGGGGCCGCACGCCTGCCCGGCCCAGTCACTGGCCCGCACCGCGGTACGCAGTGCGATCGATATCGTTCTCACCGCCATCCCGGACCTCCGCCTGGATAGCCGGCGGGCGCTGGTGTGGCGGCCGGGCCCGTTCCACCGGGCTCTCGCCGGGTTGCCCGTCGCTTTCGAGCCCGCGCCCCCGCTGCCCGAGATGTAGGCCGGCCGAATGCCCAGCCACACCATGGTTTTCCTGCTGACCGATCTCGTCCTCATCATTGTCGCCGCGCGCCTGCTCGGCGCGTTGGCCCGGCGGCTCGGCCAGCCGGCCGTTATCGGCGAGATCGCGGCCGGGATTCTGGCCGGGCCGACTGTCCTCGGTGCCGGACTCTCGGAGGCCGTCTTCCCGGTAGAGGTCGGGCCGCAGCTCAGCGCGCTGGCCGATATCGGCGTCGTGATCTTCATGTTCCTGGCCGGACTGGAGATCGACCGCGAAAGGTTCGGTGGGCAGGGCCGGTCGATTCTGGCGGTGGCGATATCCGCGTTCGTCACGCCACTGGTGCTCGGGAGCGCCATCGCGTTCTGGCCGCTCGCTCGGCACCACGACGGCAACGAACTCACGTTCCCGCTCTTCGTCGGTTGTGCGCTGGCGGTCACCGCCTTCCCGGTATTGGCGCGCATTCTGCAGGACCGTGGACTGTTCACCACACACCTCGGCCAGCTCGGCCTGGCCGGTGCGGCAGTGGTGGATGTCTTCGCGTGGTGTGCGCTTGCGGTGGTGTTCGCTTCCGCCCGGCCGGAGTCCGACGATCATCGGAGGCTGCTGCTGATCGTCCCGCTCGTGGCGGTGCTGTGGTGGATCGTGCGCCCGGCCCTGGCGCGCGCCGTGACCAGCGAACGTGCCGGGACGGTGACCGTCCTGATCGGACTCTGCGGGGCCATGACCACTGCGGCCGCCACCGAATGGATGGGGTTGCACCTGATCTTCGGCGCCTTCCTGTTCGGTGTGATCTTCCCGCGCTCGCAACGGCCCCGGGTCGAATCGGGCGCACAGCTGGTGAGCAGCCTGTTCCTCCCGGCCTTCTTCGTGGTCGCGGGGCTGCGGGTCGATCTGAGCGGCCTGGACCGGGCCGCACTCGTCGAGGCAGCGGTGATCCTGGTCGCCGCAGTCGTCGGCAAAATGGGTGCAACCTATATCGCTGCCCGGCTGTGCCGGCTGGACCGGCGCACCGCGGGTGCGCTGGCGGCACTGATGAACACGCGCGGCCTGACCGAACTCGTCATCCTCAATGTCGGGCTGACGCTGCACGTCATCGACACCCAGCTGTATTCCGTCTTGGTGCTGATGGCACTGATCACCACCGCGATGACGGGTCCGCTGCTGACCTGGTTCGGCGTCCGGCGACCGCCACCGCCGGAGATCGACGGGGAAAGACCCGGAGCACCGCCGAACGGTGAGCGTTCGACTCCGGTGGCACCGGCCTGAGAATCCCGTGGGAGAGGCGGTGCCGCGCTCAGAGCATGGCCGCGCGCGGGACCTGGAGACCGATCGCGGTGGCACCCGCGAGTTCGCGAGCGGTGTCGTAGTCGAAGACCACATGCCCGCTCAGCACATCGACATCACGTTTGAGCCGCTGCATCGGATGTCCGGTGAAATGGACGCTCGCGCCGGATGCCTGCAGCAGGTCGCCGATGACCGCCCGGGATTGGGCGACGATATGCGCCGCGGCCAGGCGGGCTTCGGCCCGCACCGGCACCGGCACGGGTGTTCCGGCGTCCAGTAGGCCCTCGATCTCGGCGACCGTATCGTCGAGCAGGCCGTGTAGCGCGCGCAACCGGACCCGGGCCTGCCCGAGGTGGGCCTGCGCCATCGGCTTGTCCCGTTGCCGGGTGCCGCCCTCGTAGAGGATGCGGCCGGCCAGCCGCTCGGCGTAGACAGCGGTGGCCCGCTCGGCGGCACCCAGGGCCGGCATCGACGCGGCCAGCGAGAGCGCGGGCACCAGCGGCCACCGGTAGGTGGTGGAATCGTGCAGCCGGGCCCCGGGGGTGTTGCCGCTGTAGATATCGAGCACCCGGACCAGCCGATGGTCGGGGACGAGCAGATTCTCGATCACCACGTCGTTGGAGCCGGTGGCGCGCATCCCCTCGGTATGCCAGACGTCCTCGACCACGACGCCTTCGGCCGGGAGCAGCGCGAGCGCCAGGTAGAGGTCGTCGGTCGGCCCGCAGAGGGCGCCCACCATGATCCAGTTGCCGTGCATCACGCCGGTCGCCCACGACCACCGGCCCGAGAGCCGTACTCCGCCGTCGGCGGGGACACCCCGCCCGGTCGGCGCCAGCGGCGCCGGGCACAGGAACGGGCCGCGACCGTACCCCTCTACCTGGGCCGATTCGGGGAACAGCGCGAGCAACCAGTTGTGCAGCGCGTAGAAGCCCAATGTCCATGCGCTGGAGACACATCCGTGCGCCATCCGGCGGATGGGATCGAGTACGGCGGGGAACTTCTCCTCCTGCCCGCCGAACCGTTTCGGCACCAGCGCGCCGAGAAATCCCGAAGCCACCGCGTCGGCGACCGTAGCGTCGGGCAGCCTGCGCATTTCCTCGGCCGGCCCGGCCCGCTCGGCCAGTGCGTCGACAAATTCCTGATCTATTCCCAATGCGCAATTCGACCCCGCCGCAGTCATATTCGTCACGCTAACATACCCAAAAGTATGGCGTGGAGCTCTCCGCGAACCCGTTCCGGCGCTCGACATACACCGGCAAATACTGGCATTCACTGGACTTCCCTGGAATTGCCACCTACATTCACCCCATGCCCACCGCCGAGGCGCTGGAACAGCGCATAGCCGAGTTGCGCGCACAGGTGCGCCGTGCCGCCGGATCCGGAGACCGGACCGCGGCACGCCGGCTGCGCGCCGAACTACGCGCCGCCGAAACGGAATGGGACGCCGCGGTTCTCGGCGCACCACCGCGGCCTGCCCCGGTCCGGCAGTCCGCGGCGGCGGTACCGGTTCGTGAGCATGTGCACCGCGCGCTCACCCTGCTCTCCGTACCCGCCGCCCCGAAGCTGGTACTCGCGGTGCACGACGCGTTCTTCTCGGGAGAACTCGTCGCGGCCCGGCTCACCAGCCTGCGCCGCGACGAGGAACGTTCCTTCCGGGCCGCACCGTACGCCCGGCCGTACTATGTCTGCGCCGCCATGACCACCGATCTGCTGGCCCCGGCGCGCGGGCTGCTGGCCGTGAGCACCTGGTCGCTACCGCAGCGTATGGTCGGGCCGTTGAGTCCGCGGGTGGACCTGCTCACCGGGGCGATCCGGTTGGCCCGGTACATGACCGACCACGGGTGCACTCCGGCCGGGCAACGGGTGCTGTGGCAGCTGGCGGTGTCCATTCCCGGGGCGACATCCGGGTCGGTCATCGACCCGGATGTCGTGCTGGCGGCCGCGGAACGCGAACTAGAGGTGCACAGAGAAAACGACATACAGCAGCGGGCCGACGCCGCGGAGCGGGCGGTGCGGCAATTGGCGGATCCCGCAGCGCAATTGTTCGGCGTTCGGCTCGCAGTGGCCGGCCGACGACGGAACGAGGCCTGAGATGACGCTCGCGGAGCACACCCTGACCACCCGGCTCGACGAACTGCGCGGCGACGCGCCCGCCACCCGGCACAATGCCCGGACCATCGCCGCGCTCACCGCCAACCCGGGCTGCGCGCGCCGGGCGCTACTGGACGCCGCGGCCGTGGACAAGACCGTGATCGCCCGGGAACTGGGCTTCCCGCCCAAATTCGGGCAGTCGCCCTTCGCGATCACCCGCGGCAACACCTTCGAGGCCATGGTCAAGGCGCACGGCTGTGCCGAGCTGCTGCGGCTGTTGCGCGAGGAGCTGGAACTGACCATCCCGGAGGTCGGCTACCACGATCTGGAAACAGTCGGCGACAACGCGAGTAATTCGGTGCGCTACCAACGCACCGGGCAATTGCTGGGGCAGGCACTGACCTCCGGTCAGGGGACGTTGTTCGATCATCCGATGCTGCGTCTCGAAATCGCCGGTGCCACCGCCTATCTGGAACCCGATGTGGTGGCGCTGCAGATAGGCGGGCTCTTCCACGTGGTGGAGATCAAATCGTTCGCGGTGGTCGACGGGCAGGCCGATCCCGCCCAGGTGGCCTCGGCAGCCCGGCAGTCCGCAGTGTACGTACTGGCGCTGCGGCAGCTGCTGCGCGACCTCGGACATTCACCGGACCTGGTCGCACACAGCTCGATCCTGGTGTGCGCCAAGGACTTCAC
This sequence comes from Nocardia sp. NPDC001965, assembly GCF_053594175.1. Classification (NCBI taxonomy): domain Bacteria; kingdom Bacillati; phylum Actinomycetota; class Actinomycetes; order Mycobacteriales; family Nocardiaceae; genus Nocardia; species Nocardia sp. NPDC001965. Next base: position 258,268 of record NZ_JBSFDZ010000004.1, on the reverse strand, counting down.
CAACCGCCCGACCGCGGCACTGGTGGATCTTCGCAAACAACTGGCGGTGATCGGGCGGCAGTTGTCGCGACTCACCTCGATCGATGCGCTGCTCGATCTCGTACCGCCGGGTGCCTCGTTCACACCCGGCGAAGAACTCGCGAGCACGGTCGCGGCGATACCGTCGCGGTACGCGCCGGAATGTATGTCCAGCTGCGAACTGGCGTTCGCCTGCCGGTCCGAGGCCCGGGGCCAGGGTTCGGTGGACACCCTCGGCCGCGGGGTCTGCGACGACCTCGGCGGTATCGACAACCTGGACACCGTATTGGGCCTGGCCGAGGGCACGCTCGATCCCGGCCCCGAGCACGCCGATATCGCGGAGATGCTGCGCCGGGCGCGGGCCCTGCGCCTGGAGGTCGCCCGATGAGCGTGCTCAGCGCGCTGGCGAAAGTGACCGCGGCCCGCACCGGCCGCGCCGAACCCATCGCCGACCGGCGGCACTACCACCTCTCCGCACGGCCCCTGGTCCTGGTGCCGCTGCGGCTGGCCGGTGAAGCGGCGGCACCGCTGGCCGTCGCCCTCGGATCGGCACCCCATGATGCGACGGTGCTGATCGTGGCACAACCACGCGACCGGGTGCTGCGGCTGCGGTTCATCGAACACCTCGCCGACCGGGTGCTGCCCTATGTCTCGTCGTTCTGCGAGGACGCCGAGGAACTGACGGTCAAATCGACCGGCGAGGCCTATCTGCGCTATCTGGACGCACCGCAGTTGCTCCTACCGAATCCCGGCGGCGCCGAATTCCTGCGGCTGCTGGGCCGCTCGGTCCGGTTCCATCGCACCGAAGGCGACAACGCCGTTCCGGAAACACTGCCGCTGCTGGGACGCTGGCTCACCTGGTTCGGCGATCGGTCCGATTTCCCGGGGTCGAGCGTCTGCCTTGCGATGACATCGGTGCTCACCACGCACTGGGCATCGGGACAGTCCGCCCTCGAGGACGGTAACCTTGCCGCCCTGCTCGGCTGGATCGATCCGCCCGCCGGTATGACCGGTCAAGAGGCGGCCGCCCGCGCCGAGGACCCGCTCCTGTTCCCACCGGCCGGACCGGCCACCGATCCCGGTTTCGACAACGAGGAACTGGCGCCGCTGATCGCCGCGTACGACAGTGCCGAGCACGAATGGGCGAAAGTGATCGCCGCCGAACGACTCGAACAGGCCTTGCGCGGCCAGCTGGAACCGACCTGGCAACTGATGTGGCGGGCGGTGGAACTGCTGCGCGATCTACCGGAGGGCGCGAGCGTGGAGAAGCGGTGGACCGATGATCGCGGCGCGTTCTCCTGGTTCGCGGCCGATATTCCCGAGGGATTTCCGCAGGCCCGTCGTGATTCGGCGGTCTCGGCGACTCGTCGGCTGCTCAAACAGGAACAGGCCCTGGACACCTTCCAGGCGCAGCGCGCCTTCGACGATCCCCGCGTGCTCATCGAATACCGGCTGGTCGGCGAGGCGTTCCAGGGGACGGTCAGTGACTGCGAACCGGAGCGGCGAGCGAAACCGAAATCGCGCGAAGTGCCGCGACCCTACCTTTGGGTGCACACCGCCGACCCGTTCCGGGCACGGATCGGCGAAACCCTGATCCGGATCGACCGGCCCGCGCAGAAGGCCGAGGTCGTCGCGGTCGACGAGGATGTGATCCAGCTGGAACTCATCAGCGGTATGGGCCAGGGCAAGAACCCCGCCGTCGGCAGTGTGCCCGAGGAAGGGGACGCGATCGGCTTCGCCCGCTTCTCCCCCGGCGGTTTCGGCGGTCCGCCCGCCAAACTCCCGCCCCGCGAGGAGACCCCGTGGACCCACGGTGGGCCGCCGCCCGAACCCGCCGCCGAACTCGCGGAGGAGTGGTCGTGAGCACCGCGGACCAGGTGGTCGGCCGGATTCTGGCCGACCTCGACAATGCCGCCCATCGTGCCCTGGTCGTGGATTCCCCGCCAGGCGCCGGTAAATCCACGCTGGTCGTGCGTGCGGCCCGGCAGTTGGCCGCCGCCGACGACGAACAGCGGATGATCGTCGCGCAGACCAACGAACAGGTCGACGACCTCATCGACCGTCTCGCCACCGCCGACCCCGCGCTGCTCATCGGCCGCCTGTCCGCCGGCGACTATCGCCGCAGCGCCCGGATCGACCGCGATAACGTCGAGGTCGCCAACCGTCCCACCGACCTGGAGAAATGCGCGATCGTCATCGGTACGGCCGCTAAATGGGCCACCCTCGACGAAGGCCGTTGGTCCTACGCGATCGTCGACGAGGCATATCAGATGCGCTCGGATATGTTGCTGCGCATCGCCAACCGCTTCGAACGCGGCCTCTTCGTCGGCGACCCCGGCCAGCTGGATCCCTTCGCCACCGTCGACGGTGACCGCTGGGCCGGTCTGTCGTGGAATCCGACCATGAGCGCGGTGGCGGTGATGCTCAACCACAATGCCGGAATTCCGGTACACACCCTGCCGGTGTCGTGGCGGCTGCCGCCCTCGGCGGCCTCGGTGGTCTCCTCGGCGTTCTACCCGTTCGCTCCCTTCGCCGCCGGTACCCGGCCCGAGCAACGTCGGTTCGAGTTCACCACCCGCGGTATTCGCGGCCCGGCCGACGATGTACTCGACGAAGCCGCCGCCCACGGCTGGGCGTATTACGAACTGCCCGCCCGGCATACACTGCGCACCGACGGGGAAGCGGTGGCCGCCATCGCCGATCTGGCCTGCCGACTACTGGAGCGCGGCGGCGTCGCGTATTCCGAACACGGCACCCGCCCGGTCGACGCCACCCGGATCGCGGTCGGCACCGCACACCGCGACCAGGCCCAGGCCGTTCGCGACGCACTCGCCGGAACAATCGCCGAAACGGTCACCGTCGATACCGCCAACCGGCTCCAGGGCCGCGAATACGACGTCACTGTGATCCTGCACCCGCTGTCCGGACGCCGCGACGCGGGCGCGTTCCACCTCGAGGCCGGCCGGTTGTGCGTCCTGGCGTCCCGCCATCGGCACGCCTGTATCGTCGTGGGCCGCGCCGGAATAGGTGAACTCCTCGACGCCCACCCCTCGGCCGAACCGGTCTATCTCGGGGTTCCGGTGAAATTCCCCGACGGCTGGGAGGCCAACCAGGCCGTCCTGGGCAGGCTGGCCGAACACCGTATCGCCGCCCCGGTCCGCCCCCGCTGAGCAAGAGGTGCCGCGGATCGACACTATGATGCCTGCGATCGGCCGGGAGGCCACGGAGGAGATCACCACGGCAGCGACTACTGCCCTACACGGTGAGCCTGCCCCGAATACGGTCGCTAGCCTGCTTCTTCTATGTTGAGGAACCAGATGCTTGAAGGAGCCTCGGTGAAGGGGTCCTTTTCCGATTCCTCCTGTGGTGTGACCGCAGAATCCGGAGTCGCGTACTTGTTCCGTCCCACACCGTGCCTGGGATGTTTGTCCACATAGGCGCCCACTGCCTCGTCGCCCTTGACGAAGACCTGGACCGCGGAATCGGAGCCGCCCGGCAGACCGCTCCAGTATGCGTCAGTACCGAGAGCCGCATTGATTTCGTCGCTGTCAACCGGTGAATAGAACGTATACATCCGGTCCCAGGATTCGAACGGCAGGTCTGTTGCAGCGATCACATCGCCGAGACGCGCAGGGGTGCGTGCGTCGAGGACATGCTGGAAGGCGGCGTTGACCGTCGAATCGTCCTGGACGACTTCCACCCGATGAAACAGAAACCCGCACCCCGAAGCCAAGAACAGGACCACGGATGCCGATGCCACAGCTGTCACCGGGATCCAGCGTCTACGGTTTGAATTTCGCACTCGAATCCTCTACAAATCCCTTTACTTGGGCGACGGGCTGTCGTCGGGGACCGGCGAACCGGGCAAGAACTTCGGCCTGCTGTCGAGATCACTCGAGTCGACCGTCTGCCCGATCGGTACATCGTCGGACCAACTCAGTTGCCGTTCCTGATTTATGACGACGGTATCCCCCCTGCCCACAGCCTCTTTGACGAGATCCTGCAATTCTTCCGGGCTGGCATCCGGGTTCTGCAGCGCTATAGTGCGTCCGATCTCATTGTTGTACAGGTCCATCGCTTCACGAACAGAGGCGTTGTCCGGCCTGCCCTCGTGCTTGAACGTATACTCCTTCGTCCAGTCTTCCCCGAACTCCCTCGTCATCAGCGCATTCCAATACGCGTGGCGGAAGGCATCGGTCTGATCGTCCTGTTCCAGGTCCCCCTCGAACATTCCGTTCGCGGTGTCCTCTGCCTCCGTCATGATCCGATAGAAACGGATCTTGTCTCCCATACTCAGGTTGTCCAGCATCTCGGCTTCGGCGGCGGTGACCTCTTTGGCCTTGCCGGTCGGACCGGCAATCAGACCGAGCAGCCCCTCTTCGGGCCATGTGACCATCCCGCCTGGATCCGCCTGCGCCTGGTATTCGGTGACGATCGCTTCCAGCTCCCACCCCGGGGGCAGCTTGACGTTCTCAAAGGCCTTGTCCAGGGCGTTGCGGACCGTTTCCGCGGCATCCGCGGCGGCACGCAGGGCGGGTTTGATCACATCCTCGTGTTTCTGGGCCTGCTTGTAGAGCACCGAATGCGCGATCTGCCAGCTCATGGTCCCGAGTTCGGCCTGCACCCACGCCAGCAGTTCCTTGGTGTAACCCACATCGCCCTGCTCACCGACCACGAACCGTTCCTTCTCGGCCGTGTCGATCGCGTTGACCGCGGTGGTCTTGGCCGCCAGCAGGGACGGTCCGGCCTGGGTGGCGACGGTACCCGCCTGCTCCAGCGCGGTCACCACGGAGGAGAGGGACGTTCGGGTCTCCTCGCCCTTCACCCGCATGGCGTCGGCGGCGTCCCCGCGCCAGAATCCCGGCGAATCCGCGAGCTGACGTGATACCGCGCCGTGCTCGGTGAGCGTGGTTTGCGCGGCCTGCGTCCATTCTTGGCCCTGCTGCCCCAGCGAAGCGGTATCCCACTGCCGAATCTGCGTTTTGGTGGGCGGCAGCGAACTCATCGCGGCGGCTCGGCGGCGCCGGCGACATTCGCGGCGTTCTGCCCCTCGGTCTGCAGGAAGGCCGCGATATCGGCCCTGGCCCCATCGCTGATCTCCTGGACCCTGGTGCCGGCACCGCGAGTGGCGGCACGGGCCCGGAATCCCGCCAGCATCACCGAATGTCCCAATCCGGAGCCGGGCAGCGCCGTCTCGATCTGCGCCACGAAACCCTCCGTCGGTATCCCGTCCAATACGGTCTTGGACTGGCCGAGGGCACCGATCATCCCCTCCGTCGCAGGCACATCGACGTACAGATCGGACAACTGAGACCTCCCCTGACGGGTTGCTACGCTAGCACAGTAACAATCCGTGTCAGTGGGGGAAGCGAGCTCCGTGTGCCACCGAATCCCGGCGATATCGATCCGCTCAGCGGACAGCTGGAAGCGGTCCAGCGTGCCCTGCTGACCGATTCGGCCGACGCCGGACGCTACGGAGTATCGGTCCGGGTCCGAGCCGACGGCGCACTCGAATCCGTGCGGATCGATCAGAATGTCACGCCCTACGGCGAAGCGTTGGGCGAGCTCATCACCCAGTTGGCCCGGGAGGCGCTCGAACAGGCGCGGGACAACGTGCGGGTCCACCTGGACACGCTCATCGCGGATCCGCGAATCGCCGAGGTGGCCGAATCCCTCGGTGACGCAGTCGATAAGCCGCGCCCGGTCCCCCCTCCGGCGGCGGCCCGACCGGCCCGCTTCGCCGACCCGGACGACGAGCTGTCCGAGGAAGAACTGATCGAACTGAATCAGCGGCGCAATCAAGGTTTCTTCCGCGCCTGACCACCGGCTGCCCGGGGTGCGGCGGTCGCCCACCGGGACGAACCCCTCGTCCGGCCACCCCCCGACCGTTTGCTGTCGGTGCGCCGCAGGGGCAATATGGCCCGCATGCGAGTCGTGATCGAGCTCCGCCCCTCAGCCGAACAAGTCTCCGCCGCAGCCGATTCCGCGGCCGGAATCTCCGCGAGCGCCATCACCGGCGAAATTCCCGGATTCGGTGTCGACGCCGGTTACGGACCGGTGGTGATCCCGGCAGGGACTCCGGCGACGTCGCGCACCGCACGCGGGGACGGCGGCTCGTATCTGGTGCGCGGCGAGATCCCCGACGGCGATCCGGCGGCGCGTACCGCGGTGGCGCAGGCGCCGGGAGTTATCGGTGTCTACGCGGACCCGGTGATCGAACCAGTGCTCACCTGCGGCGATACCGGGCCCGTCGGTACCTGGAAAGATGTCGCCGGGCTGCTGGGCCGCGACGAGCTCACCGCCGCCGGCCTCACCGGCGAGGGCGTGGCCGTGGCGGTCCTGGACACCGGGATCAACGCGGCGGCGGTGCAGCGGGTCAGCGGTACCACCATCGCGATCGACTCAGCGCGCAGCTGGAACCCCGCGGGAGTCACCGGCGAGGCAGGCCGCTTCCCGGTGGACCACGGCACCATGTGCGCCTTCGACGCGCTGATCACCGCGCCGCGGGCCACCTTCCTCGATATACCGCTGCTGCAGAGCACCCGGTCCGGCGGAAGCCGGATGGACGGTCTGCTCTCCGACGCGCTGGCCGCATTCGCCCACCTGCGCACCGTGCTCACCGCACAGCCCGCGGACCGGCGCGCCCTGGTGGTCAGCAACAGCTGGGGGTCGTTCGCACCGCAGTGGGATTTCCCGGTCGGCGACCCCGGCAACTACTCCGACAACCCCGATCACCCGTTCAACGTGATCGTCGCCTCCCTCGACGCGGCGGGCGCCGATATCTTGTTCGCCGCCGGAAACTGCGGTCGCGACTGCCCCGACGGCCGTTGCGCCTTCCCCGACCGGCCGATCACCGGCGCCAATTCGCATCCGGGTGTCCTCTCGGTCGGGGGCGTCGACACCGGTAGACAGCGGGTCGGGTATTCGTCGCAGGGTCCGGGCCGGCTGTCCGACCGCAAACCCGATCTCTGCGCGTACTCCCATTTCCTCGGGTCCACGGCCTTCGGCGCGGATACTCCCGATACCGGTACCTCGACGGCGTGCCCGGTCCTCGCCGGAGTCGTCGCCGCCTTCCGGACCCGGTGGTCCGCGGCCGAGGTGCCGCCGGCACGATTGCGGGAACTGTTGCGCACCACCGCGGCCGACGGAGCCGCCGCCGGGTTCGACTACGACTACGGATACGGGATCGCCGAACCCCGAGCGCTGCTCGCGGAGCTGCAGAAGGTCGCGGCCCGGGCGTAACCTGGGGAGATGCCACTGCTGACGGTCACTCTTGCGCCGGGATCGGTACTGGCCGACGCGCTGCGGGAGCTCGGTCTGGGCGAGGCCGAGGTCGATCGCGAATACGGGCTGATCGCCCTCGATCCCGATACCGGCCGGTTCGCGCTCCGGGTAGCCGCGAGCGCGGCCGCCCGGCTGACCGATACCGCGGCCACGGTGTTCGCCGATCCTCCCGTCGAACCGCTGCGCCCCGAATCCATGGGGCACGACGAATCCGGCGGTGATAGAAAACCCCTCCTCCCTGGGTGATTCCACCCTCATCCGAGGTATCGGGGTGCTGTGATCGGGCACAGGATGTGGTATCCGTTGCTCGTGGAAGGTGTGGAAGGTACAGAGTTCGGTCGTTACCGACTGCTCGATCCACTGGGGGCGGGCGCCATGGGGGAAGTACACCGCGCCTACGACACCGGTACCGAGCGCATGGTGGCGCTGAAGGTGCTGTCGAAGGAATTCGCGCAGGACACGACCTATCGCCGACGGTTCCAGCGGGAAGCCCAACTGGTGGCACGGCTACACGAACCGCATATCGTGCCGATCCACGATTTCGGTGAGATCGACGGCCGTCTGTTCCTGGACATGCGCCTGGTGGAGGCACCCAACCTGGCGACACTGCTCGCGGACAACGGTCCGCTGGACGCCGCCGAAGCCGTCGCCGTGATCGCCCAGATCGCGGCGGCCCTCGACGCCGCGCACACCGGCGGCGTGGTGCACCGCGACGTGAAACCGTCGAACATCCTGGTCACCCCGGACGGTTTCGCCTACCTCATCGATTTCGGGATCGCCCGCAGCGGCCAGGACACCACCCTCACCCGCGCCGGGACGATGATCGGCACGCTGGCCTATATGGCCCCGGAACGCCTGACGCTGGACCGGATCGACGCACGCTCGGATGTGTACTCCCTGGCCTGTGTGCTCTACGAATGCCTGGCCGGGACGAAACCGTATCTCGGGGACAGCGTGGAACGGCAGATCGCCGCGCATCTCACCGACCGGCCACCGCTGCCGTCGGCGGCCGGAGTGCCGCCCGCATTCGACGCGGTGATCGCCGCGGGCATGGCGAAGGATCCCGACGACCGCTACGGGTCCGCGGGCGAACTCGCCGCCGCCGCCCGGCAGGCCCTGCTACCGGCCGGCCCGCCGGTGGGTGATGCCCCGGCGGGCGACCCGCGACACGACGATCCTCCGTCGACCTCGACCCCGCAGACCGGCATCACATCGGCGGATACCCCCGCGGCGGACCCCGCTCATACCCCGGTGGTGGACCTGGCGCCCATCGATACGCCCCTGGGCAGTATGCGGCCGGCCGCCTCCCCTCCCGCCCGCTCCGGGCCTTCGGTGCCGAGGGTGTTCCGTGGCAGAACCGCGGTCGCGGTAGCCGCACTGCTGCTCGTCGTGGCGGGTGGCTCGGTACTGGCCCTGACCCGCGAGGGATCCGCAGTGGTCACCGACGCGCCGGAAACCACGCCACCGCCGGCGGTATCGGTCACCGTGGCACCGGGCGCTCCCGCGGCCGAAACCGAGCCGGCTCCCGGACCCCGTCTCCCCGCGGAACCGGACGCGCCATCGGTCACCGGTACGGTTCCGGTGGTTCCGGCCGCGCCACCGGTGGTACCAGAGGGCACTGTCGCGGAGAACGTACCCCCCACGCCCACGGGTGATCCGGTGGATCAGCCCCACCCCGTCCCGCCGTTGCCGACCACGAGTGTCGCCGCGCCGACGACGGTCACCACTACGACGACCACCGAAGCCTCCCCCACTCCGACCACGACCGATCCGACCACGCCGTCCACCACCACATCCGGCGGCACCACCACGACGGCCCCGCCGGAATCCACCGGTACCGGAGAACCGACCGGTTCCGCCGCGGCAGGCGCGATCACCGGAGACCGTGGCAGTGCGATCACCACGTCTTCCGCACACGTCCCCACCTCCGACCCGATCGCGTCGTCGGCGCCGGGCTCCGCTTCCGTCCCGGCCGCCACCCGCCCTCCGGCATCCTCCCCGGCATCGGCGCCCGCTCCCGCCCCGGCGTCCTCCCGGGTGCCGGTGCCCGGCGCGGCCCCCGCTTCCTCGGTGCCGACTCCCACTCCCGCTCCGGCCGGCACCTCGGTGCCCCCGTCCACGCGGCCCGCCCCCACCTCACCGACCACCACCGGCCGCTGACCCCGCACACCGGCGGCATCCTGCGGCGGAAGAACCCGGGGCCATCCGCGCATCACAGCCCATCGACCCCGGTCACGATGCACCTCCCATGGGCCACTGCGCGCCGCTGCGGCCGAGCGCTTCGGTGGCCGCCGAGCGGATCGGAACCGGCGGCGGCGATAATCGTGCCGGGCAGCGAGGTTCGATCCGGAGGTGATGATGGTCGCGAACCCGATCGGCGCCGATCGCCGCGCGGTGGTCGTGGGTGCCGGGATCGCGGGCCTCACCGCTGCCATCGCGCTGCGGCAGCGCGGGTGGCGAGTCGAAGTCCTGGAGAAAGCCGACGCGCTGGAACCGGCGGGGTCGGGGCTGAGCCTGTGGCCCAACGGCCTGCGCGGTCTCGATGTGATCGGCGTCGGCGCCGAGGTGCGGGAACAGTCCCTGGCAGCCACCGAGGGCGGGATACGCGATACCGCGGGGCGTTGGCTGTCCCGTACCGATATCGCCGAACTCCGGCACCGCTACGGCGATCTGGTGGTGATCCATCGGACGCGGCTGTCGGAGATCCTCCAGGCCGCGCTCGGCACCGGTCCACGATTCGGCCACACGGTCGAGGCGGTGGAATCCACCGAGGGCGGCGTCCGGGTCCGGCACAGCTCCGGGACGGCCGAGGCCGATCTGGTGCTCGGCGCCGACGGTATCCACAGCACGATCCGGGCCGCTCGTTGGCCGCGGGCCCGGCCGCCGATCTACGCCGGTTACACCGCCTGGCGGACCATCGTCGCCCCGGCCGAGCCGGTGCGTTCCGGCGGCGAAACGCTGGGCCGCGGGCAACGGGTCGGTATCGCACCGCTGCGCGACGGCCGGGTATACATGTTCGCCACTGCGAATCTTCCGGCCGGACAGCGCTGCCCGGACGACGAACTCGGTGAGGTCCGGCGCCGGTTCGGCTCCTGGCACGATCCGATTCCGGCACTGCTGGACGCGGCCGAACCGGCAGCGATACTCCGGCACGATATCTTCGAACTGCCGCCGCTGCCCACCTTCGCCCGCGATCGTGTCGTACTGCTGGGCGACGCCGCGCACGCAATGACCCCGAACCTGGGCCAAGGCGCGAATCTGGCTGTCGAGGACGCCGTCACCCTGGCGGCCCTGCTCGACCGGATGGATGTGCCCGCCGCGCTCGCCGAGTACGACCGGGTGCGCCGCGCTCGCGTGCAGCCGCTGGCGCGACTGTCCCACCGGATGGGCGCCGCACTGCAACTCGCCTGGCCGGCAGTGACACCGGTGCGGAACACCGTGCTGCGGCTGGCCCCGGATGCCGCCGCCCTGCGCGCGCTCGGACCGGTACTGTCCTGGGAACCACCCGCCTGAACCGTTACACCCACTCTTTCCGGGCGAGGTCCAGGATCGTCGGATGCATCAGGGTCGAGGGTTGTTCACCGGTGTCCCGGCGGTCCGGGGCGAATACCGTCGCCGCCGGCAGGCTCTGTTCGTCGATCGAGCGCAGCGGGGCCGGTGGATCGAGTGCGAGTCGCGGGTCGGGAGCGTGGGTCGCCTGGACGAACCCCCAATCACCGAAGCTCGGCACATCCACGTGATACGGCAGGGTGTTCAACCCCGACGTACGTATCGTGGCCGCGATACACCAGTACGAATGGGGGGCGAAGAACGGCGACCCCGCCTGCACCACCATGGTGCCGCCGGGCGCCAGTACCCGGGCGGTCATCGCGTAGAACTCGGTGGAATAGAGCTTGGCCATGGAGGTCTGGTCCGGGTCGGGCAGATCGACGATCACCGCGTCGTAGTCGGCGGCGGCGGTCCGCAACCAGGTGAACGCGTCGGCGGTGACCGCGTGCACGCGCGGGTCGGCGAAGGAGTTCCGGTTGAGTTCGGTGAGCCGCGGATCGGTACGGGCGAGCTCGATCACGGCCGGATCCAGTTCGACCAGCGTCACCGATTCCACATCGGGATATTCCAGGATCTCACGCAGCGCGAGACCGTCGCCGCCGCCGACGACCAGCACATCGCGGCGCGGCCCGGCGAGTGTCGGATGCACCATCGCCTCGTGGTACCGGTATTCGTCCACCGAGGAGAATTGCAGGTCACCGTTGAGGAACAGCCGGGTATCGCGTGTTCCGAACGGTGATACCGATTCGGTGAGCACGATCTTCTGGTACTCGGTCTGCCGCTGCCAGACGATCGGATACGCGAACAGCGCCTGCTGGGCCGTGGCCTCGAACCGGTCGGCGTAGACATAGCTGCCGACCAGTACCGCGGCCACGAGCAGAGTCACCGCGGCGAAGGACGCCTTCACCACTTTCGACAGATCGGCACGGAACCAGACCAGCACCAGCACGAGTCCGGCCACCGCGTTCACCACGCCGACGATGAGACTGCCGCGGATCTGCCCGAAAACCGGAAGCAGCAGGAACGGGAACGCCAGACCGCCGAGTAGCGCGCCCACATAGTCGGCGGCGAACAGATCGGCGACCGCGCTACCGGCCGCCTGTTTCCGGATCCGCTGCAACATCTCCATCAACAGCGGGATCTCGGCGCCCACCAGGGCCCCGATCACACACGACGCCGCCACCAGCGCCGTCGTGTACAGATCGAGCCAGGCGTACGCGGCATACAGGCCGAGTACCGAAAGCCCGCCCGCCAGCGCCAGCGCCAGTTCGACCGCGACAAAGGCGACCGCGGCCGACTGCCGTAACGGTTTCGCCGCCAACGCACCGGCTCCCATCGCGCAGACCATGACACTCAGCGTGATCGATGCCTGGGTCGCGGTGTCGCCGATCAGATAACTGCCGAGGGTCACCAGGGACAGTTCGTATACCAGCCCGCAGGCGGCACAGACGAAAACCGTGATGAGCAGCGCCGACCGAGCGAAACGACCGGGAACGGGCGGCTGTCCGGACCCGGTGTGCTCGGACTGCTCGGACTGCTCGCCGTCCACCGGTGCGGACGCGACGGTTTCCGCAGCGGACTCGACCCTCACCTGCTCAGGTGAGGGCCGACGCGACCACGGCCGCGACCGCGATATGGACCGCCGCGCTCACCCAGACACCCGGATGCAGCTCGGGTTCGTTCACCACTCCCCGGAACTCCCCGGGCGTCGTGAATTCCAGCAGCAGGAAGGCCAGTGCCATCGCTACCAGGCCGATGATCCCGTACACCGCGCTGGTCACCAGCGCCTGGCCGATCGCACCGTCGGAGGTCCAGATGGCAGTGGCGACGATGATCCCTACACCCAGCATGTTGGCGGCGACCAGGAGCGCGGCATTGCGGTTGCGTTCGACCCAGATCTGATGACGCAGATTGCCCGGCGTGAGCACATCCACGAGAACGAATCCCAGCACCATCAGGACGATCCCGAGGCCGGAGTAGGCGGCCGCGGCGCCGGCTTGCGCGGGCAGGTCTTCGAGCATTGTTTCCTCCTGTACGAGTGGATCCGGGTGGGTACCCGGCGGCTACTTTCCCTCGCCGGAACCGCCGCCGCGGAAACCGCTGTTGTCGCTGGGCCATCCGAAAGCACTCACCGCGCTGTGATGGCGCCGGTGCCCGTTCCGGTAATCGTCCAGCAGGATCTTGGACCCGGTCCCGTTCGGGGAGACCGCGATGATGTCGTCCCGGTACTGCAGATAGGTGGTGGCGCCGGCGGTGCGCCGGTCCAGCTGCCGCACACCCCGGGTGATCTCGTCGGCGGTGGCCGCCGGGGATTTGTTCGACGTGTACGCGAGCCCGTTGTTCGCTTCGTCGAGTTTCGTGGCGCGGCTGTAGTGGGAACCGACATACGACCGGACACCGGCATCGTCGTCATCGGACCCGCATCCGGACAGCATCACCGTGAACATCACGCAGACGGCAGCGACCAGCCAGGACTTACGACTCACTGAAACCCTTCCCCCGTCCGGCGCACAGACCCTCCGGTACCGCAGCCGTCCTCAGTTCGGCGACTGCGGGTAGATCATAATCGCACTCCGGTGGAGCACCTGCCCGACTGCGGCTTCCTTTTTGCCCGATTCTCCGAAATCTTCGAACGAGAGCCGGGTGTCGTCGGCTGCCACATAGTCGTGATAGGCCACGCTGCCGGAAGGGGTGAGACCGGTGGTCGCCTCGCTCACGTACTGCGCATGCCCCGATTCGTCGAGGCGGAAGGTCTTCCCGTCGTGCTCGATCTCGTTCCCGCCCGCCGCCGGCACACCCGGGGTCTCGGTCCACAGCACCAGTTCGAGATCCGGGTCTTCCTCCACCGACAACCATTTGCGGGTGCCCCGGGCGGTATCGAGCAGATGCTCATTCCACTGGTAACCGCCTTCTTTCAGGCGCAGCGAACCACGGACGGTGTAGGTCTCACCGAAGATGTCGACGATATCGCCCGCCTTCAGCGTCCGCGGGTCACCGCGCAGCGCATCGGAATCCTTGTCGGCGAACGGATCGACCGGGCCGGGCGCGGCGGTCGGCTCGTTTTTCTTGCGTACCGTCAGGTACAGCGCGACTCCCGCCACGACGAGCACAACGATGAGCAGGACGAGCAACAGCGCGGTGATGGCGGCCTCCCTCTGACGATCTCAGCGGGAGACTAACATCCGCCGCCGGAGCCGACAGGTCGGCCGGGCGCGCAACCGTGCGCCCGGCCGACCGCCTCATGTCGACTTCGGCTCCTGCGGAGCCTGGACCGACGGTGGCGCCTGCGGGGTCGACATGGTGACCGTGGGTTTCGGCAATTCCGTCGGCGCACCCGGAGCCTGTGCGTCCGCCTGTCCCAAACCGTGCGGGCGGAGGAACTGTTCGAACTTGCCGTGCCCCAGACTGTCGAGATCGGCGTTCTGGTCGAGCCGGACCAGCTTGCCGCCCTCCCAGTACTGCGGACCCGACCCGTCGTTGATCACGACAGCGCTGTGACTCTGCCACTTGATCACATCGCCCGTCTGCAGCGGTCCTTGGACCGGCTCCCATGTACCGCCCATGCTCTGCGAGGCCTGGGTGCCCTCGTAGGCGGTGAACGCGTTGAGCGCCGGGTTCCCCTGCTGCCGTTGCAGCGCGTCGGAGACGGCCTGCGGCACTTTGATCGTCGTCGAACCGTCGGGCATCTTGTAGTCGACCATCGCGCCGGGCGTGGTCACGACCGGCGGAGCACCGGTATCGGTGGGAGCGGCGACAGCCGGCTGGACTCCGGGGCCCTGATCGGTCCCCACCGGAGCGACACCCGGCGACGTCTGAGTGGGACCGGGAACCTCGCGACCCTTGCCCCGCGGATCGTCCTTGTCCTTGTCCTTGTCGTCTTTGTCCTTACCGTCTTTATCCGGTTGGTTCGCACCGTTCATCATCTGCGAGAGCATGGGAAGCATCGCGAGGCTGCTCATATCCGGCATACCGCTGCTCGGCGACGCCTGCACCGCGGGCTGGACCTGGGCACCACCGCCGGTCTGGCCGGCGACCGGGTTCTGCCCGTTCGTGCCGATGGTCTTCTGATCGCCGGTACCGGTGGGATCGGTTGTCTTGTCCTTCTCCCCGTTGCCGAGTATCTGGTCGTACTGTTTGTTCAGGTCGTTCAGCGCTTGATCGGTGTTCGCTGGAGTGTTGGCGGGAGTGTTGGCCGGGGTGTTCACCGGGGTGTTCACCGGCGTATTGACGGGCGTGTTCACCGGCGTATTGACGGGCGTGTTCACCGGGGTATTGACCGGGGTGTTCACCGGCGTATTGTTCGGCGTATTGTTCGGCGTATTATTTGGCGTATTGTTCGGCGTATTGTTCGGTGAATCGGCGGGCGGTTTATCCGATTCAGGATCGTTCCCCTGATGCCACTTGCCGTCGTCCAGGATTTTCTTCGCATCCGAATTCCGTTCGGCAAGCGCCTCCATGTCTTCGGCATATTTGTTGACCCTGGCCGTACACTCCGCGACACCACGAGAAATGATTTCGATAAGTTCTAGTTCCTCGACGATATTCTGGATACCGATATCCTTGAGGTTCGTCTTCTTGTCTTCTTTCGCCAATTGCTCATTGACGGCGTTTTCTTTCGAGGTGAGTTCGGCACTAAGGGATCCCGCTACGGATTTTTGATCGTCCGCCTTGTCGAACTTATAGCTCCCGGTGAGGCTGAGAGCCATCGCACCGTTTATCTCCTGAACTTTATCGAACACCGCTTTGTAGGCCTCGTGATTATTGCGGTCGATGATCAGGACCTTATCTCCGAAAGCCTTGTCGATCTCTTCCCAATCAGTCAGCAATTGGCCCAGCTTGAACGACGCATCCTGCTTGGCTTCGCTCGTCTGCCCTTCACCGACGAGGGCATCACGAAATGCCTTGTCGAGATTGTCGTCCAGATGCTTTTTCTTACCCTCGGGATCCAGGAGATATTTCGGCTTGTTGATATCTCCGGTACCCATCTGTCGACTGAGCCATTCCAACTGATCATTGGCGAGGGTAATGATATCGATCAGATTGGCCGACGGCCCCACCCCGAGCTTCGCACTCGGAGTCTCGATACGCAACGGAAAGTCTTTGTACTCGGCGTACAAATACTCGGTTTTGTCTCCGTCACCGTCTTTGTCTTCTGTATCCTGATAGCGGAGTTTGCTGGAGTCCGGCGGTTTATAATCCTCACCGTATGTATCGGTGATAGAATCCAGCTTATCAGCACGATCGGCGTCGTCGTCTTTTTTTCTGTCGTCACCGGGCTTGAAGGTCTGATCTTCGCCGTAGCCGTCGTGCTTTTCCTTGTTATAAGCCGTACCATCTGCGGTGACCAGATACTCCGGCTTACCGGCCTCGAGGGTGCGGACTACTATCCGATCGCCGGTCCACGGGTCGATCTGACAAAGCAGTACCTCCTTGCTACCCTCTTTCTGTTCATAGTAGTAGCCCGATGTGGGTTGCGTTTCCGGGGTATGACGTTCACCGTCTTTCCCATATACGTAGTAATTGGTATCGGCCATTACCCGACCCCCTCAACATCGAGAACTACGCCGTTCATACCAATTGTCTCCCACTCAGGGTTGTCGCCTTTTACACCGAACTCGACATCTGCACACCCTCGCTACACAGCCTCCGGCCCACGGGGCACTCCGCCCTTGCCATCGAGATCAGCTTGCTCGAACTTTGTCAATCCGGTGTAACCGGTGTTCGCTACAGCCTCGAATCCGGACCCGAGCCCCTTCCAACCCTGCTTACGCAGCTCCTGCCCCTCCGGAACGGTGACCGCAAACCCGTGAACGCCCAGGCCGGCGCCCTGGTACAGCAGGCTCAAGAAGTCTCCGTCGCCTTCGGCATGCTCATTGACACCGGGAACAACATTCTGAGCCTTATCCGAGCTGCCGCGTAGATCATCCGGCACATGTTCGAAATTGGTTCCCACGCCGCTGGATCCTTCCTGTCGTTCTCGAAGGTCAATTGTCGTATATCCCCACTACCGGGGATGCCTATACGATTGGCACCGGTCCCGGTACCGTCGCAACGGACGCAGCTTCAGAGCCCCTCGCCGAACTCGGCCGCTTCCGCCCGGCGGTAATCGGTCTCGCTCGGTAGTCCGCGAGCTTCCGCCGCGTGCGGCAACATCCCGTCGTCCAGCAGCACCCGCCGCCGCCCTACGTCGGACTTCATTCGCGCGAGACGAGCCAGTCGGACGATCTCGGCAGCCAGCCAGGCATCGGACTGCTCGGCGATCTCGTCGCCCAGGTGCAGCCCGACAATGATCCCCGCACCATCGCACGCCACCCCGACCGAGTAGTCCGGGTTGAATACCTCGAAGATCTGCTGCCGACTCGAGGCCACCGATGATCCGACCGTGTCCACCGCATTCACCCCCGGCCACACTCGGCCGCGAAGCCGGATCGTCGATACTCCGTCACCGCCGCCGAGGTACCCATGGCGCCTTGGGCATATGAGGCCACTCGGTCTCCTCGATGGCCAGTTCGTGCTGCCGGGCAGCGTCGAGCGTGCTCTCGCGAATTGCGGCCATGATATCGGCGGCCAAAGCCCGGTTGTCGGCGGAGTGCGCGATAGTACCGGGAGCGATGTACATATCGGTCAATCGGAGCGCGCCGTCCACTTCCGGAATCACCCGACCACTCGGGGAAGGCCGTCGGACGCGGATCCGGTGAATCCGTTCCAGCATGTCGGCAACGGCGTGTGTGATCGCACGCCCCCGAGCGATGACCTCGATGGTCTCGGGATGCCTCACGCCGAGCCTCCGATCGAACAGGCAAGCCGGTGCCGAGCGAGCGATACAGGAGATTTCGACGACCAGGCTTCGGGGGCCGATGCCGGATGCCGTCCGGCACCGCGCGAAACCGGCTGCAACAATCGCGGCAAAACTCCTCCTCCCGCCGACGATGGTCATTCAATCTTGCACATCGTCACATGAATCTCCACCGATGGGAAGCGGTTCGACCCTCCACGGCATGCACGAACCGGACCATTGGGACCCCCCTTCCGGGAAGCGGAGCGCACGGACAGCGGGCCGGCGCTGGTCGCCGTGAGCTCCCTACCGCCGACCTAAGGCCGACCCGGCTTGAGCGCGATCGCGATACCGGTCATGCACTTTCCCGCGGCGTAATCGACATCTACGAAACCGACCGAACGCAACCATGGCGCGTAGCGACGGATATCGATGGTGTCGAAGGGATCACCGTCGCTGCGGTGACCGGCGGATCGCCCGAACAGGAACCGCAGCCACGGCGTCGGGCGGGTATCGGCGAGCAACACCCGGCCTCCTGGACGCAGAACCCGCCACATCTCGGATATCGCTGCCGCACGGTGCTCCTCAGGAATGTGGTGCATGACGAAAGTACAGGTCACCACGTCTACGGACGCATCGGGCAGAGGGAGATCCTGCGCCGGGGCCTGAATATAACGGTGATTCGGACGGTCGTCACGACGATGGTTGTAGTCGACTGCCACGGCGGACGGGTCGATACCCACAACACTGCCCCGCGACCCCACCCGGGAGCCGAGGGCGCGGACGAGTTTGCCCGGACCACACCCGATGTCGACAGCGTCGTCTCCCGGGCTCGCTCCGCTCACCCGGGCCAGTTCGGTGAGCAGTCGACCGTGCCGCCCGAGAAACCACACGGCGGTGAAGAGGTTGTAGCGGCGCATACCCTCGATGACCAATCCGGTATCCGGGTCGTCGACGAACATCGGTGTGCGTGCCGGTGAAGTGGAAGAAGTCATGGTTTCATCGTCTGCCGCGAGGTCGGCGGCGACCAGAATCAATAGTGCCGGATCCGTCCGATTCGGCACAGAACCGGCCGAACTGTCCGACACCCGACACTGCGGAAAGAGGCGTATGACAACACCGGATCGACGGGTGCGCCGTACCCGTGACTCGCTGCACCGGGCACTCATCGAGTTGATGATGGAACGGACCTACGACCGGATAAATGTCAGTGACGTGATCACACGGGCCGATGTCGGCCGGTCCACCTTCTACTCCCACTACCGCGACAAGGACGAGCTGCTGGTGGTGAGTTGTGCCGATTACCTCCGGAAGGAGATCGCGCGAACATCTTCGCGAGGGCCGTGGACTCCGGTCCGGGTGATGCTCGGGCTCGCTGCGGGACATCCGGAGGTGTACCGGCCGCTGATCGGTCCGAAGGCCTCGATCACCGCATTACGCGGCTACCGGCACAGTATCGCGACGATTCTGCGGGAGTATTTCGCCGAGCAACAGGGTCTGCGGGTGGACGAGCTCACCGTCACCACGGTGTCGTGGGCGCTCGTCGGCCTGCTCTCCGCAGTAGCCGACGCGACGGATCCGGTCCCGCCCGAGACGGCTTGGCGGCACTTCGAAACCGTGTTCGCCGAGCGGCTGCTTCGCGACGAGTAGGGATTGAACACAGGGCATGAGCAGTCCTGCCCACCGCCCGCGGACCGGACTCCAACCCGGGGGTCAGGCCGTCGCGCGCCGGATCGCGGCCCACGCACCGGCCAGCGCGGCCAGTGCGACCACCGCGGGCAACACCACCATCGGCACCACGCGCGGTGTGTCCACGAACCAGGAACCGACCTCGGGCCACCACCGTTGCCAGGTCACCAGGATCGCGGCGACCCCGCCGACGAGCAGAACCACTACACCGGCGGTATAGAGGCCGGTGACCCGCCAGCGCTGGTAGATCGCGCCGAGCAAGAGGCTGACGCAGGCGACGAGCCCGAGGAACGCCGCGTAGGTGGCCAGCTGGGTCAGCCGGTTGTCGGTGAAATCGGCCGGGAGACCGAACATCTCCATGCGCACTCCCCAACCGTCGGTGTGTTCTTCGATGACGGCCAGCACCCACAGCAGCAGCGAGATACCGGCCACCTGCCCGGCGCCGATCAGGACGGTGGCGTTGAAGAAGTCGCGGCGGGTGACGCCGAGGCCGAGGGCGAACGGGAAGGTCTGCGTCATCGCACTCATGTAGAAGGCCATGGTCACGCCGAGGATCGAGTAGATACTGCCGGTCGTGTTCGCGTCGGTGGCGTCGATGAGGGCGAAGATCACCCACGGGATGGCGAAGGCGGCGGTGAGGATCGCCAGCGGCCAGGCGATCAGCAGCGGCCAGGCCACGGTGTGGATCCGGGATACATCGAGCGCGCGGGCGATCATGAGTTGTCCTTGCCGTGCAGGGGTGTGGTTTCGACGATGAACTGCTGGAGCGAGACCGGTTCCACGAGCAACCCCAAGGTTTTCGCATTCCGGGTGTCCGTGGCGTTGTCGGTGGTGCGCAGCAGGACCCGACTCTGGGTGCCCAATGATTCGCGGCGCAGCTCCGGCCTGCCCGCGACGAATCGGTCGATATCGGGAGTCGACCCGGTGACTGTGAGGGCGGAATCGCGCAATTCGTCGGCGGACGCGTCGGCGACGAGCCGGCCCCGGTCGAGCAGCAGTACGTGTTCGAGCAGGTCGGCGACTTCGTCGATCAGATGTGTGGAGAGCACTATGGTGCGCGGGTGCTCGGTGTAGTCGGCGAGCAGCCGGTCGTAGAAGAGCTGCCGGGCCACCGCGTCCAGGCCGAGATACGGTTCGTCGAAGAAGGTCAACGGGGCGCGCGAGGCCAGGCCGACGATCACCCCGAGCGCGGAGGTCATGCCGCGGGAGAGTTTCTTGACCTTACGGTCGGTGGGCAGATCGAAATCGGCCACCAGTGCGCGCGCGAAGTCCTCGTCCCAGTTCGGCAGCAGATACCGGGCGGCGCGTAGTACGTGCGCGACCTTGTAGTCGGCCGGGTACGCCTGACTCTCCTTGATGAACGACACCGAGCGCAGCACCTCGGTGTTCTCGTGCGGAACCGCGCCGTGTATCCGGACCTCCCCCGAGGTCTGGAACATCTGACCGGTGAGCACCTGCATGAGTGTGGTCTTCCCGGCGCCGTTGCGGCCGAGCAGACCGTAGACGGTGTTCTCGCGCAGATCGAAGCTCACCTCGTCGAGTGCGGTGACCGCACCGAATCGCATGGTGACCCCGCGAGCGCGAGCGAGGACCGCGTTGTCGAGCGCCGGGTCGATGAAGGTCGTGTTCACCGGGTTCCCTCCCGTTGGTCGAGCAGCGACTTGAGTTCGTCGATGCCCATACCGAGTTTGTCGGCCTCGGCGATGAGCGGGTCGATGTACTGCTGGGCGAATCGTTCCTTGCGCCGCAGCCGCAACGCCCCGCGCGCACCGGCGGTGACGAACATGCCGATTCCTCGTTTCTTGTACAGAATCCCGTCCGACACCAGCTGGTTCAGCCCTTTGGCCGCTGTCGCCGGGTTGATCCGGTGGAAGGCCGCGAGCTCGTTCGACGACGGCGCCTGCGCCTCTTCGGGGAGTGATCCGTCGACGATCGAGTTCTCGACCATCTCCGCGATCTGCAGGAAGAGCGGCTTACCGTCCACGAGCACCGGCCTTCACCTTCCCTGGTTGAGTGGTTCATTACTCATGTAATGAACCATAGAGCCCCATCGGGCATCGCACAAGCGGAGCGAACCGGCGCTCGCTGCGGCGCGCGCCGATCCGCTGCCGATACACCCGGCGACCGCGGAATCCACAATGAAAGCCCCTGGTGGCACTACCGTGATCACGCGAACATCCGATCGACTACCAGGGGTCGATGAAGTGCTGTCACGCCGGAAGCTTTTCGCCGCGGCCGCGCTCGGTGCCGCCACCGTGGGCGCCGGGGGCCCGCCCGTCCATGCCACGCCCGCTGTCCTACCCGGCCAACGTGAGTACCGGACACTGGCCATGCGCGGCTACAACCGGCGCTTCGTGGCCCGGCCGCGCCGGATCCATCTCCCGGCCGACGCGGAGGAGGTCCGGCAGGCCGTGGCGAATTCGGTCCGGGACGGCCTCCGCATCGCCGCCCGCTCCGGTGGTCATTGCTTCGAGGACTTCGTGGACAGCGCGGATACCCGGTCGCTGATCGATCTCCGCGGGCTGAACCGGGTCGATTGGGACTCCCAGCACCGCGCGTTCTCGGTCGGCACCGGACTCACTCTCGAACGGCTGTACACGGAACTGGCGCGCTGGAATGTGACCGTGCCGGGCGGGATCTGCCGGGCGGTCGGCGTCGGCGGGCATATCAGCGGTGGCGGGTACGGCCCGCTCTCGCGCAGGCACGGCCTGGTGGCGGATCATCTGTACGGGGTGGAAGTGGCGACCGTCGCGCGCGACGGCAGTGTCGGCCTGATCACGGCGACCAGGGACGGGCCGCACGACGACCTGTGGTGGGCCCACACCGGTGGGGGTGGCGGCAATTTCGGAATCGTCACCCGATATCTGCTGCGCTCCCCCGGATCCGACGGTTCCGACCCGGCGATCGCGCTACCGCGGCCGCCGCGTTCGATGCTGAGCACCACGCTCACGCTGCCCGTGACCACCGAGGATTCCTTCCTCCGGTTCATGGGCAATTATCTGGATTTCTACGCCCGGTATCGCGAACCCGGCAACCGGTTCGACGGCCTGTACGCACCGATCAGCTTCCGACCCCAACTGACCGGTCTGGGCGAGATGCTGATCATCCAGGCCGCCGACGGACCGGATGCCCGGGGTCTGATGGACGAATTCGTCTCTACCGTCTGCGCCGGTGTGCGACCCGGTGCGATAGTCGGCCCCGTGGTCGAACGGTCCTACGCCGATACCGTCGCCCAGGTCTACTACGCCGGTACCGCGGATCCACCGCGCGTCAAGACCAAGGCGGCGTATCTGCGCCGGCCCTACAGCGCCGACCAGTTGCGAACCTGCTACCGGCATATCGTCTCACCGGCTTTCGTCGGCGAATCGTCACTGGAATTCCTGCCCTTCGGCGGCGCCGTCAATGCCGTCGCCCCCGGCGCCACCGCGATGCCGGCCCGCGATTCGTTCATGAAGATGCTCATCCACGCGTCCTGGCGGCTACCCATCGACGACGACCGGCATATCGGAGTGGCCCGGCAGTTGTATCGCGAGGTGTACGCCGATACCGGCGGAGTGCCGGTACCCGGCGCGGACAACGGCGGCAGCTATATCAACTATCCCGACCCCGATCTGGCCGATCCGGAATTCAATCGGTCCGGTATCCCCTGGCACGCCTTCTATTACGGCGCGAACTACCCGCGACTCCAGCAGGTGAAAGCACGGTGGGATCCCCACGATGTATTCCGGCACCGGCTCTCGGTCGAGCTGCCCTGAACCCGGATCAGGTCAGCGCGAACACACGGCAAGGCCCGCCGGTGCCACCCACATGTTTGGGCGCACCGACGACAACGGTGGCACCGGCCGGCGGCGCAGACGCAAGATTCGCGAGTAGTTCGACTCCGTAGCGATCGGAATCGAGAATGGCGGCGTGGGCGCCGAAATCCGGGTCGGCCGCCCGGTCGAGACTCAGGGTGTCCACGCCCGCACCCACGATTCCCCTTTCGCTCACCAGGAATTCGGCAGTCTCCGGGGCGAACCCCGGCGCGTGCGGTGTGCCGGCACCGTCGAGGTTCACGAACGCGCCGGGAACCTCCAGCCGACGTTCCCATCCCGAATACATCGCCACGAACGCGCGCTCCGGAATCGGGCCGTGCCGCGACTCCCAGGCGGCGATATCGTCCATGGTCACCGCCGCGTCCGCATCGGCGCCGGCCCGCGCACTGATATCGACCACCACCAGCGGAGCGACCAGGTCGCGCGCGGCGATCTCCGCGGTGGACTCGGTGCCGCGACGGTGGGTCGGCGCATCCACATGGGTGCCGGTGTGCTCCCAGTACGCCAGCAGGTTCTGGTCGAATCCGCCCGCCGCCTCCCAGGCGACCGGAACCATCGAGAACGGCGGTACACCGGGCCACGTCGGGGTCCGCGCACTGAGCGCGTGGGTCAGATCCACGACACCGCCCCCGGCGGCCCGGGCGGGCGCCGCGGGTAGGGCGGCACCCAGCGCGACCGCCGCCCCGGCGGCCCGGAGGAAGGCACGCCGACCCGGGCGGGGCAGGTCGTCGGCGGCGGCACGGAGGTCGCGGATGATCTGTGGTGTGCACATTTCGCGGGGAGCTTATTCGAGGCCGGGCCCGATATCGGCGTATGCCACGCGCGATACCGAAATCGTCCGGTGGGATTTCCGCCCGCGACCGGCGGAAGGCACAGCGACCGCCGCGGCCCGTCCGGCGAAACCCTGCACGCCACCCGGGATCCGGGCGCCCGGACGATACGCCCGGGTAGATTCACGGCGTGACCACCGAGGATCGTGGACCTGTCTTCGACGGCGTGCGGATCGGCAGGCCGGCGACCGGCGCGCTGATCGATGCGGGTTACCGCACGATCGGCGAACTACCCGAACGACTCGACGAACTGCTCGCGCTGCACGGCGTCGGACCGCGGGCGATCCACCTCCTGGACCGGGCCCGGCAGACCGGGCGGTGAGATCGCGCCGACGGGAAATCGCACGGACCGGCCGGTAGTGGCCGACCGCCGTCCCGGCGGCAGCGGCGGTCCGCCGCGCCGTTCAGAAGACGCGCGGGTAGGAGAGGTCCGGCCACGGCGGTCGCCGCAGCACCGCGAGAGCGGCGATCACGGCGGCGAGCAACCCGATCCATTCGCCGAGTTGCGCTATCCGGTTGACGTCCACCGCCGGAACCCAGGTGGCCGCGCTGTCGCGAACGACGAAGATCCCCGCGGGCCGCATCGCCGAACCGGGAAAACTGCCGCGACGGGAAACGGTGATGACGATGGCGCCGTCTGCTGTCTCGAACGGTTCCCCGTATACGGGCGTATCGACCGCGGCCGGACCCAGTCGTTCCCGAATCACCATGTGTACTACTCCGATTCCTCGTACCGGCGCGCACCGGGACCGGTGCGGTGGTCTCCGGAAGACTACGGTGCTCCGCGCGGCACCGGTGTCGATCCACGTTCCGATCGGGATGACACGAGTTCCGGCCGGACCGCGTATCAACTCAATACGACGGAACCGTCCGGGTCGATCCGCCACGCGGGGTTGTGGGCGATTTCCCAGACGACGCCGTTGGGGTCGGCGACATGACCGTTGAACACGCCGCCGAACTCGCTTTCCGTGGGTTGTTTGAGCATGGTGCCACCCGCGGCGGCCATGGCGTCCACCGTTTCGCGCACTTCCTCGCGACTGCCGACATTGTGTGAAAGGGTCAGACCCGATACCGGGGCGCGGTCGGAACCGTCTGAGATATCGGCGTTGAACTTGTCCGCGTGGAAGAAGCCCAGTACCAGGCCGGGGGCGATCTGGAAGAAGATGATCTCGTCCGGCACATCGAGCAGCGGCTCCCAGCCGAGTGCGTCGACGTAGAACCGCCGGGCCGCATCGAGATCGGCGGTCGCGATCGTCAAGAAGTGCGCCTGCTGTTTCAACGGAACCTCCCTGCGTCGGATGTCCGATCCTAACGAGGTGGCCGGTGCTGCGAGCTGGTTCACTCACCGATCGTTTCGTCACCGGCTGCCCGGTGCGGTAGGGCACGGTCGGCTCCGGTGGCCGCCGGAGCGTATTTCTCTCTGCCGGGAATGTCCGTAAATCGTGCTATAACGCATTGATATGCGGCTCCGCGCCGTGACACCCGATATCCGTTGTCATTGCTGTACGGCCGGCGCAGAGAGAGCATCAGATGAGTCCGACCACCGTCGAAAAGCTCGAGATCGTCCCTCTGCCCCATCCCCCCGGGGCGAGCCCCGGGCTGAATGCCGTCATCAACGCTGTCGAGGAGCACATCAACCGGTCGATACTGCTGCTGGCCTCGGGCGATCCGGGCAGCGCACCGGATTTCACCCAGTGGATCGACGACAAGAAGTTGCCGGGTGAGGACGATCTGGCGAAGACGACGAACAAGTCCGGGATGATCGACAAGTACAACGCCCGGCAGGGGGACGTGAAGGGCCTGACGACAGACCTCGACCAGCGGAACCAGAAAATCAACGACTCCCAGGTCGCCGCGTTCAACACCTCCAACACGACCTACAAGGAGATCACGACGATCGTCGAGAAGTTGCGCGGAGAACTTACGGACGCTCCCCCGCCGGTGACGACGAAGGAGAATCCGGTCCCGCATCTGACAGCCGACACGGAGATCCATCTGCTCTCGGTCCTGTTGAACGCGGCCGAGCAAGTACACGATGAACTCGAAGGCGCGGTGAACACCGTCGACAACCAGGCTCGCCAGATCGATGGCTCACGGCCGTCGGTTCCGCGTGGTTACGACTACAACAACGGTGGGATGCCCGCGGCCACCAACGCCTACCGGCCGCCCAGCGTCAGCAATGCCAGTTACCGGATCACCGATCCGAACGATCCGGTGGGCCGGGCGCTCGCCGTGGCGAGCGGAGAACTCGGGACCCGGGAGACGGACGCCGCATTCGCCGGGAAGCCCTACAACAACGGCAGCGCGTGGTGCGCCGCGTTCACCAGCTGGGTGTGGAAGGAAGCCGGCTACGACGTGTCCTGGACCGACTTCGACTATGTGCCCGCCGTCTGGAACGACGCCGCCGCAATGGGTTTGCAGAAGTCGACGGCCCAGGCCCAGCCGGGCGATCTGATCGTGTTCGACTGGGAAGGCGACGGCACTCCCGACCACATCGGAGTCGTGGAATCGGTCAGTGGTGGAAAGATCAACACCATCGAAGGCAATTCCAGCGATTCGGTGGCCCGCCGGAGTTACGGAATGAACTCCGGAAATGTCGTCGGTGTCATCAACCCACCGCCCACCGGCTCGGACCGGGTGTAGCGGTCATCGGATGAAGTCTCAGCGCTTCTCCGCGACGAGGCCGAATTCTTCGAGTAGTTCACCGATCTCGGTCGACTCCAGCTTGCGCAGAAAGTAGTCGCGCAGGAACGCCGGACCCGGAATATCCACCGCTTCGCCGTCGCGCAAACGGGTGGTCGCGGCCAGCAGTGTCCGCACATCGTAGGTGGAGTTGAAGACCTCGGGCACCCCGCGTTCGATATCCAGCAGCCGGTAGGCCGCTTCCATACCGGTGCGCACCGAGTATTCCGTGGTGAAGATGCAGTCCCGCGAGGTTTCCGCGAACTGGCCGATGAAAGCGAAGTTCACGGCCTTGTCCGGGACCACGTCCGGGCGGTCACCCGCGTGCCGGGGCATGAAGAACGAAGTGACATAGGGCATCATCACCGGAACACATCTCGCTCCACGCGCGGCCAGCTCGGGAATCTCGTCCTCGGGCACACCCAGGTGATACAGCCACTCCTGCGTGATCTCCTCGCCGGTGCACTCCTGCATCGGCTTCCGGACGTAGTCGCCGGGGGTGTCGACGAACAGCGAATACACCCAGACGACGATCTGATCGGACGGCTGCTGTTTGAAATGCGGCTGGCGATTCACCGTCCAGCTCATCAGCCAGCTCGAATCGCGAACCGTGACGATTCCGCCGGTGACGACCCTGCCGCTGAACGGGTCCCGCTTGCAGATCCGCCGGATGTGGCCGGGAATTCGCGCGTCGAGCGTGGTGACGGTCGCCGATTCCCATTTGGTCTCCGGAATATGGCCACCGAACACGTCGGGGTGCCCGAACGCGGGATCCTTGGCCGCGATCCGCCGCCACAGCTCCCAGGCCGGGGCCGGGCCCTCGTCGAGTTTCGCCGGGGTGTGATGATCGCCGTTGTTCGAATTCTCGGTGAGTGATCCGATAGTTGCCAGGACCAGGTCGTTTTCCTCCAGCTCGACCCCGCCCGGCACCCCCTCGGCGACCCAGCGGATGCGCGTCGCCTGCTTCCGGTCGGCGGCGAGATCGAATTCGATATCGGTGACCTCGGTATCGAACCGGAAGACCACCCCCCGGTCCAGTAACCACCGGTACAACGGCAGTACCAGCGATTCGTACTGGTTGTACTTGGTGAACTTCAGCGCGGAGAAATCCGGCAGCCCCCCGATATGGTGGATGAACCGGTGCAGATAGAGCTTCATCTCCAGCGCGCTGTGCCATTCCTCGAATGCGAACATGGTGCGCCAGTACAGCCAGAAGTTGCTTCCCAGGAAATCCGGACCGAATACTTCGTCGATCCGCTTACCCTCCATCTCCTCCCGGGTCGCCAGGAACACCGTCACGATGTCCTTCTGCGCCTTCTCGTTCAGGGTGAACAGCCCGTCGGTATGGGCGTCCTCGCCGCGGTTGCAGGTAGCGCGCTGCAACGAGGAATTGGGATCGTCCTTGTTCAGCCAATAGAACTCGTCGAGCACGCTGGCCCCGTCGATCTCGATCGAGGGAATCGATCGGAACAGGTCCCACAGGCATTCGAAATGGTTCTCCATCTCGCGTCCGCCACGGATCACGAACCCGCGCTCCGGTTCCTTGATCCCGTCCAGCGCACCGCCGGGGAGCTTCAACCGCTCCAGAACGGTGATCCGCTCCCCCGGCATCTGCCCGTCGCGGATCAGGAACGCGGCCGCCGACATGGAGGCCAGACCCGCCCCCACGAACCATGCCGTCTTGTCGTCGACACCCGCGGGTTTGCGGGGGCGAGCGAATGCCTCGTAGTTACCACTGCTGTAAAACACGATCGCGCTCCCTGGGGTCGGTTCGTGCTCGCGGCTGTGCGTGGTTCCGCAGCACACGGTATGCGCGCGGGTACACCGGCGCATTCGTGTCGACCCGATCGAGACGGTCGCGAAACCGAATGCTGACCCAGGGTCGCGATCCCGCTCCGGCGATCTATGCGTATACGTATACTTCTTTTATGGATCCACTGAGCCTCGCAGTCGGGGCCGGCCTCATCGCAATCGGCTGGATAGGTGGCCGATTCGGGTCGCGGCGACGGGCCGGGTCGGGAGCGAAGCTCATAGCCCGCTGCGGCTGCGGGCACGACCTGGCGCTGCACGACCGCGAGAGCGGCACATGTCATGCCGAACTCTCCCGGCGGGGCATGCACGGCCTGCGGGAATGGGTCGGCTGCAAATGCCGCCGCTACACCGGCCCCATCCCGCTGGAAGAAGTCTTCAGCCCACCGATCCTCCCACCGGAGTCGTGAGCACGGTCCGCTCCGGCGGGAGCGGACCGACAGCGATGCGGATAACCCGCAGCACCCCTCGTATGTGCCGGCGCTCCCGCCGCGACCCGGGCGAACCCGATCAGGCAACCGCCCATTTCTCGGGATGGAGGTGGTGCTGTACGAGTGCATTGGCATGCCCGTGCCCGAAACCGTGCTCGCTCTTCAGCAATTCGACGAGTTCCTTGTGCGCGGTCAGCCCCGACGCGCGCAGGACGGTCTTCCACTCCTCGATACCGCGCCCGTACTTGGCCTCGATGGACGGGAAATAGGACGCGGGGCCCTTCGGGGTGGTCGCCATCTTCGATCTCCTTGCTGGTTACGAACTCGGTAGGTGAGACGGGAGTTCCACCGAGATCTCATCGCCCGCGCCGCCTGTGTGTCGTGAGTCACGCGCAAACTGTTACCTCTGGACTGCGAGACTGGCGACGCGATATCCCGAGGCGAGATCGGAGCGGTCTGTGAAGGCAGCTCATTTCAGCCAGTTCGGCGGCCAGGGGTCCTCGGCGTTACCGCGGTCCCACTCGCTCGGGTACGCGGCACCCACGTGATCGGCACCGTGTACCCCGGCGAACGGCGAACCACCGGTACCTGCGTTCGCTGGGCGCCGAACCTGTCACCTACGGAGCGGGTCTCGTCGAACGGGTACGCGCACCCGCGCCCGACGGAGCACTCGACGTCGCCGGGAGCGGTGTGCTTCCTGAACTCGTCGAACCACCGGCGCCCCGGAGCGGGTCGTGACGATCGCCGACTTCGCGGGCGCCTGGGAACACGGCGTGCGCGGCAAACTCGTACTGGTGGTGGAGGGCGGGTGCGGCGCAGCCGAGTCCGTCCGTGGCTTCGGGCTGAGCCGACGCGCTGAACAAGGCGCATTCCCATGCCTGGCCGGTCTCCGGGGAGGCCTGCCCCGGAAGGAATGAACAATGGCAGAGTGCGTATCTCACGCCGACTGCAGCCACAGTCGCGCTCCGGAGCGACGTTCGATCCGGCAGTGGTCGCACATCCTACGCTCCGATCGAGCCCACACCGCCGCAGCGAGGTGAACCGCCGAACCGGCAAGGACCCGCGGTCACTTTTCTCGAACCCTCCACCCGGGATCCGGGCCGCACCGGCAGGCGACCTCGTGAACAGGAGCGCTTTTCTCGACCGCTGGGCAGATCCACCATGCGCACCATAGTCGAACTGACGTCCAGCCTGACGACCAGATCGACGCGTCTTTTCCGAAGCGAACAGATGCCGTTGCCGGCAAAGTCGATACGGTGACCGGCGCGCTCCGAACGGCCGGCCATGAATACGCCGGGCTCGACACCGCTCTGGGCAAGCAGCTCGATCACGGTCGAGCGGAAGGCGATGGATCCGGTTTTCACGATCCCGATTACGAGGTGGATGTGCCCCGTTCGGCACCACCGTATTCGACCGTACCGATGAAGCAGGAATACGTCGGCGAGGACAAGAAGGGGAACCAGATCTGGGGAAAACGGCGTGTGCGGTACTTCGACGAAGCCAGGCGACAGAGATTTCTCGTGACAGTAAAGGACGGATTGATTTCTCTACGATTCCCGCGGGAAACCACTCAGCACCACCGACGGCGGCTGGGGAAAAACCCACCACGCACTGATAGTAATGGATAGGCACGGCCGCATATTCGTGTCCAAGCAAGATAAGCCGGGCAGCTTCCATCACTCCAGCATGGTGGCCGGCGAGCCCGTCGCGGCGGCAGGAACAATTATTGTGCTCAACGGGGTTGTGCTAGAGGATCACCGACGCGAGCGGGCACTACAGGCCCGACAGAGGACATACGCTGCAGCTGATCCACAGATTGCAGGACCTGGGAGTGGAGAAGTTCCGCCCGGATATGATCGTTCTGACATCGGAGAAGTAGCATATGCCCGGAGACGAAGACGATTGGCACAGTATCGTCCGTGCCCTGTTCTACCACATTCAGTTCGAACCGCTGCTCGACGAATCCACAGCAAGGGGGGTTGCGGAAAATCTACTGAGAGACCCCCTCTGGGATCTGTCACCGGACGAGGAGCACAGGATACTCTCCGCTGGACTACGCCTCGGATACCCCTTGCCGACGTCGCATTCGGCAAAGAATGGAGAGCGAGAACTGCGGAACTTTCTCGAAATGACCGTCAGGTGCATGGATGAGATGCGGCCGTGGCCGGTACCTCCCTTCCGCCGCCTCCCGGAAGAGCGGCTCGGGGATTTCGTATCGCTGATTCCGATCGCCCGGACAAATCGACCGGTGAATGATCTCGAAGAGCAGATCGGACAATTATTCGACTACGAAGAAAGCTACGGAGAATTCCTGTTGGTACAGCTGGAGCCGGGCATCGAAGTAGGACTTCTCAATTCGCTGGGTTCTCCGGACGAAACAGCCGATATCGTCAGTACCGGACTCGGCGTCACCCCGGCAGAAATACTCGACCGACTGGCAGAGGCAACGGGGTTGGCGCGCAAGGTTTTCGAAGACTAGCTGTTCATGCACTCCAGGAAGGGCACGCGCCGCACCGGAGCGAACTCGAGGAACTGAGGGAGAGTGGGCGGGCTCTGGCAAGGTAGGTGTCATGGAAAAAACCTTGCGGGAGGCAGAACGGCGGCTTCAGGCTGCGCAGCTGGCCGGGGATGTCCAGACGCTGGAACTGTTGCTCGATGAACGGCTGATCTTCACCTTCGGCGCGGACACGTTCACCAAAGCCGATGATCTCGAGTTGCACCGCACCAGAGCCCAGGTCGTCGACCGGCTCGAGGAAGAACAGCTGAACCTGCTCGTGGAAGGAACAACCGGGGTGACATGGTTCCTCGGTGCAGTCGAGGGCAGCGTCCACGGAACGCCGTTCGCGGCCAGGATGCGTTACACCCGCACCTGGACGCATGACGATACCTATGGCTGGCGGGTGGTCGCTGCACACGCCTCGGCAGTCGAATAGCTTCCCCGAAGCCACCGGGATCGAAGACGAGTCCACCCGCCGAGTGATCGCGTCTGTGATCACTGAGCGGGTGGACTCGATCCCACGCACTGCGTACCGAAGGGGCTATTCAGCCCTATTCGTGCAGGTCGGGCTTACACGTCGAAGTAGAGCTCGAACTCGTACGGGTGCGGCCGCAGGTTCACCGGGGCGATCTCCTGCTCACGCTTGATGCTGATCCAGGTGTCGATCAGGTCCTCGGTGAAGACATTGCCCTCGGTGAGGTACTCGTGATCGGCCTCGAGGCGGTCGATCACCGAAGCCAAGCTGGTGGGGGCCTGCGGGATGTTCTTGGCCTCCTCCGGCGGGAGCTCGTAGAGATCCTTGTCGACCGGGGCCAGCGGCTCGATCTTCTTCTTGATGCCGTCCAGGCCGGCCATCAGCATGGCGGCGAAGGCCAGGTACGGGTTGCCCGAGGAGTCCGGCGCGCGGAATTCGATGCGCTTGGCCTTCGGGTTGTTGCCGGTGACCGGGATGCGGACCGCGGCGGAGCGGTTGCGCTGCGAGTACACCAGGTTGATCGGGGCCTCGTAGCCGGGGACCAGGCGGTGGTAGGAGTTCACGGTCGGGTTGGTGAACGCCAGCAGCGACGGCGCGTGGTGCAGGATGCCGCCGATGTAGTGCCGGGCCAGATCCGACAGGCCACCGTAACCGGCCTCGTCGTGGAACAGCGGCTTGCCGTCCTTCCACAGCGACTGGTGGGCGTGCATACCCGAGCCGTTGTCACCGAACAGCGGCTTCGGCATGAAGGTGACGGTCTTGCCTTCGGCCCACGCGGTGTTCTTGACGATGTACTTGAACAGCTGCAGATCGTCGGCCGCGCTCAGCAGCGTGTTGAACTTGTAGTTGATCTCGGCCTGGCCGGCGGTGCCGACCTCGTGGTGGCCGCGCTCGAGCTCGAACCCGGCGTTCTGCAGGTTGGTGGAGATCTTGTCGCGCAGGTCGACATAGTGGTCGTAGGGGGCGACCGGGAAGTACCCGCCCTTGTTACGGACCTTGTAGCCGCGGTTCGGGGTGCCGTCGGGGTTGGTGGCCGCGCCGGTGTTCCAGGAGCCGGAGATGGACTCGACCTCGTAGAAGGCGCCGTTCATACCGGAGTCGTAGCGGACCGAGTCGAAGATGTAGAACTCGGCCTCGGCGCCGAAGTACGCGGTGTCGGCGATACCGGTGGAGCGCAGATACTCCTCGGCCTTACGGGCGATATTGCGCGGATCGCGCGAGTAGGACTCACGGGTGAACGGGTCGTGCACGAAGAAGTTCATGTTGATCGTCTTCGCCGCACGGAACGGGTCCAGCTGCGCGGTGCCGAAGTCGGGCAGCAGCAGCATGTCGGACTCGTCGATCGACTGGAAACCCCGCACCGAGGAACCGTCGAAGGCGAGGCCTTCCTCGGCGAGGTCGGCGGTGAAGGCCTTCGCCGGGATGGAGAAGTGCTGCTGCACACCGGGCAGATCGCTGAAGCGGATGTCCACGTACTCGACATCCTGATCCGCGATGTACTTGATGACCTCGTCGGCCGTGCTGAACGTCACTTAGTTCTCCTTACGGATAGATTCCCAGCCAGTATCGAGTGCAGGGCGTCGCGACCCGACGCTATGGACAGGGTGTTTCCCGCTAGTCAAGAGTGTGTTTCGCCAGTGTTACACGTCGTGTCGGCGGGGTGTCCTGGGCCACGCCACGAACAGCGGGTTCGTATTCTGCCCGGTCCCGGGCCTCCGACCGGCGGTTGTGCCGGGTATGCCCGGATCCCGGGCCGGAGCGTACGCGGCGGCTCGGCTTATCCTGGGAGCATGGCACGTATCACCGGCTCTTGGCTCTCCGGACCTCCCGTCGCCCCTGGTAAGGGCGGCGCCGACGATTACGCCGGGGCCGAGCTGGGGTTGCCGCGCGAGGGTGCCGGGTCGCTGCCGGGAATGTCTCGCCGCATCCTCGCCATGCTGGTCGACTGGTTCATCGCGGTCGGGATCTCGGCGCTGATCGCCCAGGGTGTACCGGCCTCGTCGGTGAACCTGCTCCTCTGGTTCGTCATCGGCGTCGCGGCCGTGACACTGTTCGGGTTCACCCCGGGGCAGTACTTCCTGCGGGTCCGGGTGATGCGCGTCGATACCGAAGCACCTGTCGGGTTCCTGCGGGCGCTGGGGCGTCAGGTGCTGCTGGTCTTCGTGATCCCCGCGCTGTTCACCGACGCGGACGGGCGCGGTATGCACGATCGCGCGACCGGGACCGCCGTGGTGCGCTCCCGCTGACCCGCCGGCCCGCGGTTTCGGCCGTTAAGCTCGTGCGGTGTCACTGAATCCGGTCCTGCTCGGACTCCGATTGCTGCTGGAAATCGTCGCGCTGGTTTCGGCCGGAGTGCTCGGCTGGCGAGTGACGGACGGGCCGGGACGCTGGTTGCTGGTAGTGCTGCTCCCCGTGATCGCGGCCACGCTGTGGAGCGTTTTCGCGGTACCGGGAGATCCGAGCCGGTCGGGGGAAGCACCGGTCGCCGTACCCGGAGCGGTGCGGCTGCTCGTCGAGTTCACCGTCCTGTTCGGTGGCGCGGCCGCGCTGTGGTTCGCCGGGTTACCGCGGCTCGCGCTGGTGTCCACGGTGGTCCTGCTCGTCTATCACGTCCTCGCCTACGACCGGGTGCTCTGGCTGCTGCGGCACTGAGCGACCCGGCCCGCGGCGGTCAGCGGCGGCGGATGGTGCGCTGCATACCGCGCATCTTGGCGTTACCCGGCATCGGGCCCTTGGGCATCGCCGGACCACCGCGCGAGCTCAGGGCACTGAGGCGGCCCTCGATCAGGTCGATCCGCTTGGTGTCGATATTGCGCGGGAGCTTGGTGAGGTAACGCTGCAGTTCCTTGAGCGGGACCTGTCCTTCGTCGTTGCCGATCACCACGTCGTAGATGGGGGTGTCGCCGACGATACGAGCGGTGCGCTTCTTCTCCTGGGCGAGCAGCGACCGCAAACGCTGCGGTGAGCCCTCACCCACGAAGATCACACCGGGTAGCCCGATCACGCGATGCACCGCGTCGAGCTGGGTGGTGGCGGCGATTCCGTTGCTGACCCGCCATTTGCCCTGCAGGTTGTCCAGTACCCAGGCGGCGGCACCGGCCTGGCCCTCGGCTTTGCCGTAGACCGATTTCTGTACCCGGCGACCGAAGATGATGAAGGCGAACAGCAGACCGAGCAGCAGGCCCAGGGGCAGCAGGAACCACTGCAGACCGAAGAGGAAGCCGATCCCGAACAGCACCAGGGCGGTGACGACCACCGCGCCGATCATCAGCGGCAGCAGCAGTTTGTCCTCTTTGCGCTGCATCTGGAACGCCTGCCAGATCTGCTGACGACGTTCCTTCGACTGTGCTTTGCGCGCGGCTTTCGCCGCGGCCTTCGCCTCTTTGTCGGGCTTACCTGCTGCCATGGCTCCCAGAATAATGCCCGGCCCGCAACGCCTCGGCCACGGGACGGACTCCCGGCCCCGCACGAGGCGGCCGGGTCCCGATCCGGACATCCCGCCCACGGTGCGGGCCCGCTGTTGTGTGGGCGAGGAGAATACAGGGATGCCCACCGATCTCGAGGCCCATCCGGCGACCTGCGGCCCGGTCGACGATGCCACGGCGGAGCGTCTTGCCGCGGCCCTGCGCTGCGTGACCGTGTCCCGGGAGGTCCCGGAGACCGGTGCCGGAGGTGCGGCCGACGCGGAATTCGAGCGACTCGCCGCGCACCTGGAACGCTCGTTCCCGCGGGTACACGCCGAGCTGGAACTGGAACGGTTCGGGCACAGCAGGCTCTACACGTGGCGGGGTGTGGATCCCACACACACGGCCGCCGTACTGCTGGCGCACCAGGATGTGGTGCCCGCCGACGATCCGGGTCCGTGGACCTATCCCCCGTTCGCGGGTGTGGTGGACGAGGAGTTCATC
The DNA here is from genome assembly GCF_053594175.1 of Nocardia sp. NPDC001965. NCBI lineage: Bacteria > Bacillati > Actinomycetota > Actinomycetes > Mycobacteriales > Nocardiaceae > Nocardia > Nocardia sp. NPDC001965. Next base: position 222,506 of record NZ_JBSFDZ010000004.1, on the reverse strand, counting down.
TGGGGTCGCGGCGCGATCGACGACAAGAGCCGGGTCCTGGCGATCCTGGAGGCCGTGGAGTCCGCGCTGGCCGACGGTCGCCGGCCGCGGCACACCGTCCATCTGGCATTCGGCCACGACGAGGAGGTGTTCGGGAACGACGGCGCGGTACGGATGGCGGCCCGGTTACGGGAACTGGGCACACACGCCGACCTGCTGCTGGACGAGGGCGGGGTCGTCACCGAGGGCATCGTCGAGGATGTGCCGGTCCCGGTGGCCACGATCATGCTCGGCGAGAAGGGCTACGCCACGGTCCGGTTGTCGGTGGCGGCGACCGGCGGCCACTCGTCGATGCCGGGCCGGCAGACGGCCGTCGGGCGGCTCGCCCGCGCCGTGGGCCGGATCCAGGACCGTCCGATGCCGCTGCGGGTGACTCCGGTGGTCACCGATATGCTCGCGCGGCTGCGCCCGCATATGCCGGCGGCAAAACGCCGGCTGCTCGGTTTCGCCGGGGTGGCGGGCCCGGTGATCACTCGGATCATGGCCGCGACACCGCAGACCGAGGCGCTGGTGCGCACCACCACCGCCCCGACCGTGATCCGCGGCGGGGTCAAGGCCAACGTGCTTCCGCAGCAGGCCGAGGCACTGATCAATTTCCGGATCCTGCCGGGCGATACGGTCGAATCGGTGCTGGCGCACTGCCGCCGGACCGTACGCGACGATCAGGTCGTGGTCGAACTGGTGGGGATGTCGTCGGAACCGTCACCGGTCACCGGCCCCGGGCCGCAGTTCGATCTGATCGCGCGACTCACCCGGCAGGTGGTGCCCGGTGCGGCGGTGACCACCGGCCTCGTCCCGGGTGCCACCGATTCCCGCCACTACGACGATCTGGCCGCGACCCGCTGCAATTTCGCGCCCATCCGGCTCACCGCCGCGGATCTGGAGCGGATACACGGAAACGACGAGCGCTTGTCCCGCGTGAACTACGCTCGGCTGATCGACTTCAACCGGCGCCTGATCACCGCGCTCGCCGAGCCGGACCGGGCCCGCTGAACTCACCCGAGTACGTCAGGAGCCGCGACCATGCGATACTGCGATACTGCGATACCTCCGCCTTCGCTCCGGCCTCCGCGGAACGCATGCACCGAGTTCGGGGGAGGTTCGATGATGCGATACCTCCGCCTTCGCCGCGGCCTGCGCGGAACGCATGCACCGGGTTCGGGGGAAGATCAGTGAACGGTGGTGAGGGGGTGCGTGTGGGGCGTGGGGAATTCGAGCACGCCGGGAATCGGCTCAGCCGGCGTTCCTGGGTACCCGCGACACCGGCCCGCGGGGTCGTGGTGCTCGTGCACGGGGTAGCAGAGCATTCGGGACGCTACGAGTACGTCGCGCGAACCCTGGCGGCGGCCGGGTTCGCGGTGTACGCGTTCGACCATGTGGGACACGGGGAATCCGCGGCCGCCGGGTCCCGCGCGAATATCGGATCGGTCGACAATGCCGCGGACAATGTGGTGGCCCTGCTCGATCTGGCCCGGGCCGATCATCCCGGAGTACCGGCCTTCGTGATCGGGCATTCCATGGGTGCGCTGATCACCCTGTACCTGGCCACCCGGGCACCACTGGACGTGGCCGGGGTGGTGGTGTCGGCGCCACCGCTGATCATCGACGCGGGTAACCCGGCACAGCGGCTGCTGGCGCCGGTGCTCACCCGGCTGGCACCGAACCTGGGTGTGCTGAAACTCGATTCGTCGCAGATCAGCCGGGACCCGGACGTGGTCGCGGCCTACGACAACGACGCCCTGGTGTTCCGCGGCAAACTGCCCGCCCGCACGGCGACCGAGATCCTGACGGCCGCCGGGACCGTTCTGGACCGGTTGCCGCAGCTACGGGTTCCCACGCTCGCCCTGCACGGGACCGGTGATGCCATCGCCGCCCCGGCGAGTACGGACCGGATCGAACAGCACGCGGGCACCACCGATCTCACGGTCCGCCGCTACGACGGCCTCTACCACGAGATCTTCAACGAACCCGAGCGCGACGAGGTGCTCGCCGATGTGATCTCCTGGCTGGACGCGCGGGCCGCCGCCGAGTGACCTCCGCCGGAGCCCGGTACCGGCAACCGGGTCCGGCGCGCGCCTACGCGTATTCGGCGAGGCAGGCGCTCTCACCGTCGAGTACACCGAGCCGGAACGCATCCAGCCGCAGATAGCCCTCGGGGACGACCGCACCGTTGACATCGCCGGCCGCGAACCCGTCGGACAGCAGACCTGATACCGCCTCGTCCAGATCACCGGCGGACAGTCGCGGATTGCTGTTCTCCCGGCTCAGCGCGGTGGTGACCACACCTGAGAGACACGCGGTGCGCAACCCGGCGCTGTCGGCGCCGGTGAGCGAGAGCTGTTTGCTGTTCTGGTACGCCAGGGTGTAGCGGGAGATGAACACGACGAACGCGTTGTAATCGCCGGCGACGACCGCCGACAGCGGTTCGTCCTCGGCGCCGGTCTCGCCCGCCAGCTCGGCCAGCGCATCGACATCGGTGCCGATGAGATCGGTGACCGGGCAATACGCGACAGGCGCGGCGGAGGTGGCGTCGGTGCAGCGGGCGGGTACGCCGTCGTAGTCGTAGTCGGGGGTACCGGAGACCGGCAGGATATCGGCCAGAGCGGTGGCCATATCGCGCAGTGAATCCTCGGTGATGTCCAGCTGGAGATACTCCTCGTCCGGCTCCTCGAAGGTCACCGGCAGCCCGGCCCGGCGCTGCTCGATCTCCTGTTCGTCGATCCCGGCGCAGGCTCCGGCACCGTCGGTGTAGCCCATCTGCACCGCGGTGACCCGTTCGAAGGCACTGCCGTGCACATTGTCCGGATCGTCGGGATCACGGTCGCGTACCGCGACCGTGGCGCCCAGCACACCGTTGAGACCCTCGGTCGTGTTGAGCGTGAAATGCCGGGAATCTCCCTCGGCCACATACCGGAGGAATACTCCGGCGAGGCAATCGGCCTGCTGTTCGGTGACCAGACCCGGCGAATCCTCGGTCGCTATTCCGGCGGGTATCTGCAGGGCGTGCCCGTATTCATGGGCGAGCACCATCACCACCGCCATCTCGCCGAACTGTTCGACCAGTTCCGGTAACAGCACCCCGCGATCCCAGCCGATGGTCTCGTCGGCACCGCAGTAGGCGGCATTGACCAGTTCGTGGGTGCTCATACCGCAGAATTCGATCGAATCGCGTTCGGCGGCGTCCCCGTCCCAGGACACGAGCTCGGCGACCGGCCGGAACTTCCCCGGAAAGGTCGACGAATAGTTCTCGGTCCAGAACTCCTCGATATCGGCGACAGCGTTGAGCGCGAGCCGGTCCGTTTCGCCGCCGTCACCGTTGGTGGCCTGCCGGCCGCTGTCGGGCACTCCTTCCCGGGGGCCGCTGGGCCCCGTGCTGGTCGTGGCACCCGTGATCTGCCACGGGTTGGCCGCATCCACCGCCCGTTGCGTCGAATTCGCCGCCGAACACGCCGACAGCGCCGATACCGTCAATATCGCTGCAGCCACCGCGCCGGCCAGCCGTGACCATCGTGTCCCGGTCATATCCGCCTCCCCGTTCCGAACCGGGCCCCGGGCCCGGCATCGCCCGGATCGCGAACCCGCCGCACCGGACCGAGGATCATCGAATCACAAGGCGGACAACGGCGTACAGCGAAGAAATGCGGGCGATCAGTCCATTCTGCGGTATAGGGCTCGGCGGCACGGCCGTTAGCACTCGACCCGGCCCTAGACTGGTCGGAGTACTTCGCGAGGAGGTCCGGTGTACGTCGAGGAATTCCGCTCACCCGGCGCGTTGACGGCCGCGGTCGCCGAGGAACTGGCGTTCTGCCTGCCCGGCTGCACGTCACGGGTCACCGTGGCGGCCGACGATCGCTCGGTGAACCTACCGGTACTCCCCTACTGCTGGACCGAACTCGGAATCCGGCGGGACACCCGGGTGACGATCACCGCCGCGGACGGTTACCGCCCGGCCGATCTGGAGGACCGGCGGGTACTGCAGGAACTGGTCACCCGGTTCCTGGCCCTGACCTCACCGGTCGCCCGCTGAGGGGGCCGGTTCCGCCGTTCGCCCGATCCGCGAAACGGGCACATCGTGCGGTGTGCCCGCGCCGCCGGGGTGCGCGGCGGTCCGGATCGCACCGGCGGCGGCTCGCGGCGACAACCCGTCAGGACGACTCCCGGTAGCGGGCGGCGATCGCGGCGGCGCGGTCGTACAGAGATCTGCGCAACGACACCGGGGCCAGGACTTCCGCATCGGTGGTGAGCTGCCACAGTGCCCATTCGGCGTGCCGGGCGTCCTGGAACGTCAGCTCCAGGCGGAGCCAACCGTCCGCGTCGGTTTCCTCGGTGCGCACGGCCAGTGCCGTACCCACCAGTTCCGCCCGCCGCGCCGGGGACACCCGCACCAGAACGGCCGATATGTCGCCGTCGTTCCGGAACCGCGTACTGCGTTCCCGCCAGGCCAGATCCAGATCGACCCGGTCCGGTCGCTGGGCCGGTTCGGGGAGTTCCTGCGCGGCCGACACCCGCGACAGACGATAGGTCCGGTCCGCGCCGGACCGAGTGGCCAGCAGGTAGCCCAGGTCGCGGACGACGACCACGCCGATCGGGTCGACAGTTCGCCACTTCGGGGCCTGATCGACTGCCGCGTAGTGGATGCGCAGCTTGTGACCGGCGAGCACCGCGCGCCGGATCTCGGCCAGTACCGGCGCGGGTACCTCCTCGACGGCCGATCGGCGCGACAGCAGATCGGTCGCCGGCTCGATGAGCAGCCGCTCGGCCACCTCGGCCGCGGTGTCCCGATAGCTCGCGGGTAATGCGTCGACCACCTTGAGCATGGCCGAGGCGAGCGCCGAGCCCAGCCCGAACGCCTGTGCGCCACGCCGTGACCCGGCGACCAGCAGAGCGAGCGCTTCGTCGTGGTTCAGCCCGGTGAGCTCGGTCCGGAATCCGGGGAGCAGTGCGAAACCGCCGTGCCTGCCGCGTTCGGTGAACACCGGGATGCCGGCCGCGGACAACGCCTCGATATCGCGCAGCACCGTGCGGGTGGACACTTCCAGTTCGTCGGCCAGTTCGGCCGCGGTCAGCCGACCGCGCTGGCGCAGCAGCAGCACCAGCGCCACCAACCGATCGGCCCGCACCGAAAAACCCTATCGAATACCTGACACAGGGTGTCGTGATTTCCCGGCAGGCTTGCCGCCACGGCGTCCCGAGGCACGACTGTCCGGGCCGACGGTACTCGACAACCGAACGGAGCTGATGTGGAAGTGCAACGAACTGCGGTCAACCCGGTGACCTGGTCGGCGGCGATGGGATTCGACCAGGGTGTGCTCGTCTCCGGGCACACCCGAACCCTGTACTGCTCCGGGCAGACCGCCATGAGCGACGACGGCGAACCCCTGCATATCGGTGATATGGGGGCGCAGCTGGCGCTGAGCCTCGACAATGTGGAGGGGGTGCTCGGCGCGGCCGCCATGTCCCTGGCGAACCTGGTCCGGCTCGACATCTACACCACCGACGTCGATCTGCTCCTCCGGCATTACGGGGTACTGGCCGCGCGCCTGGGCGCTGCCGGGGTGGCGCCGGCCACCACGCTGCTCGGGGTCACCCGGCTGGCTGTCCCCGGTCAGCTGGTCGAGCTCGAGGGAACCGCGATCGGGTGATCGGTGTGCACCGCCTCCGGCATACCGCCGGCGGCGGTGCACAGCACGACCGCGATCTTCTCCCCGCGCGGCACCCGGTGGCCGTCAGACGCCGAAGACCCGCTCCACCACTGCCCGGGCCCGCCGGGTGACCCGCAGATAGTTGTCGAGGAACTCGCCGCCGTCGTCGTTCGGCCAACCGGCCACCTTCGCCACGGCCGACAACGTCGTTCCCGGACCCGGCAACTGGTCGGAAGGTTTACCGCGCACCAGGACCAGCGCGTTGCGGGCCGCGGTCGCGGTGATCCAGGAGCGGCGCAGCAGATCGACGTCGACCGGGTCCAGCAGATCCGACTGTTCGATGACATCGAGCGATTCCAGGGTCGAGGTGTTGTGCAGGGCCGGGATCTCGTGCGCGTGCCGCAATTGCAGCAACTGAACGGTCCATTCGATATCGGCCAGGCCACCGCGGCCGAGCTTGGTGTGCGTGGCGGGATCGGCGCCGCGTGGCAGTCGCTCGGAATCGACCCGCGCCTTGATCCGGCGGATCTCCCGGACCGCGTCGGCGGATACGCCACCGGCCGGGTAGCGCACATCGTCGATCGTGTGCAGGAAGCGCAGGCCCAGCTGCTGGTCACCCGCGACCTGGTGGGCGCGCAGCAGCGCCTGCACCTCCCACGGCTGCGCCCACTGGTGGTAGTAGGCGTCGTAGGCGGCCAGGGTACGCACGAGCGGACCGCTGCGGCCCTCCGGCCGCAAACCGGCGTCCACCTGCAGGGGCGGATCGGTACTGGGGGCGCCGAGCAGTTTCTGCACCTGCTCGGCGATACCGTTGGCCCATTTCACGGCGACATGCTCTTCCTCGCCGGGACGCGGATCGCAGACGAACAGCACATCGGCGTCGGATCCGTACCCGAGTTCCATTCCGCCCAGCCGGCCCATCCCGATCACCGCGAAATCCGCGGGGGCGGGCGCGCCCCGTTCGGCCACACTGGCCCGGATCACCGCGCGCAGCGACGCTTCCAGTACCGCCACCCACACCGCCGACAGCGCCGCGCAGACCTGCGGCACATCGAGCAGGCCCAGCAGATCCGCCGAGGCCACCCGGGCGAGTTCGTGCCGGCGCAGCGAGCGCGCGGTCGCGACCGCGCGCTTGGGATCGCTGTATCGGTCGGCGGCGGTGAGGATCCCGCCTGCCACCTCGACCGGCTGGGTGCGTAACAGCAGCGGCCCGTGCGGGCCGTCCGCGTACATGCGAATGGTCTCGGGAGCGTTGATCAGCAGGTCCGGCAGGTACGCCGAGGAGCCCAGCACCATCATGAGGCGCTGCCCCACCGCGCCCTCGTCCCGCAGCACCCGCAGATACCAGTCCTGGTCCACCAGCCCTTCCGACACCCGCCGGTAGGCGAGCAGACCGGCATCGGGGTCGGGGGTTTCGCCGAGCCATTCCAGCAGGGTCGGCAACAGCAGCGCCTGGATCCGGCCCTTGCGAGATACACCGCTGGTGAGGGCGCGCAGATGGCCCAGCGCGTGTTCGGGCGCGGCGTACCCGAGGGCGGCGAGCTGCCGGACGGCGGCGTCCGGGCTCAGTCGCAGGGCGTCCGAATCCAGCCGGGCCACCGATTCCAGCAGCGGCCGGTAGAAGAGTTTGGTGTGCAGGCGGCGGATCCGCCCGGTCTGCCGGCGCAGCTCGACCTGCAATACGCCGGCGGCGTCCCGTTTACCGTCCGGGCGGATATGAGCGGCCCGCGCCAGCCAGCGCATCCCCTCCTCGTCGTCGGCGGCGGGCAGCGTATGGGTGCGTTTGAGCCGCTGCAACTGCAGCCGGTGCTCGAGCAGGCGCAGGAATTCGTAGGAGGCCGTGAGGTTCGCGGCGTCCTCCCGGCCGACATAACCGCGCGCGGCCAGCGCGGCGAGAGCTTCGACGGTTCCCTGGACATGCAGCTTCGGATCGACCCGGCCGTGCACCAGTTGCAGCAGCTGGACCGCGAACTCCACATCGCGCAGGCTGCCGCTGCCGAGTTTGAGTTCGCGCTCGCGCAGTTCGGCGGGTACCAGATCCTCGACCCGGCGGCGCATCGCCTGCACATCGGGGACGAAATCCGGTCGTTCGGAGGCGGTCCACACCAGAGCGTCGGTGGCGGACCGGTACTGCTCGCCCAGTTCCAGGTCTCCGGTCATCGGCCGTGCCTTGAGCAGGGCCTGGAACTCCCACGTCCGTGCCCACCGCTGGTAGTAGGCCAGATGGGATTCCAGCGTGCGCACCAGCGCACCGGCCTTGCCCTCCGGCCGCAACGCGGCATCCACATCGAAGAACGCCGAGGAACCCACGGTCATCAGTTCGGCGGCCAGCCGGGTGGCGACGGCGTCGGCGGGCTCGGCGACGAACACGATATCGACATCGCTGACGTAGTTGAGTTCGCACGCGCCGCTCTTGCCCATGGCGATCACCGCCAGCCGCACCGGGCACGGCTCGTCCTTGCACACCCTGGCCACCGCCACCGCCAGTGCGGCGGTGAGCGCGGCATCGGCGAGCGCGGTGAGCTGGCGGCCGATCTGCTCGTAGGGGATCACCGGCTCGTCCTCGACGGTCGCGGCCAGATCCACCGCGGCCAGCAGCATGAGCTGATCGCGGTACCGCTTCCGCAGCGCCGCGACCACTTCCGGACCGGATTCGCCGGCCCGGAACAGCATCGGCGCGGCATTCGGCCCGGACTCGGGTTCGGCGGAAACCACCGCGAGCAGGTCCGCGATCAACTCGTCGCGATCGGGCAGTTCCGCGCGGCGCAGCAACGTCCAGCATCCCGGTTCGGCGACCAGATGATCGCCGAACGCGGTGGAAGCGCCCAGCAGGGCGAACAGCCTGCCGCGCAGCATCCGCTCGGCGCGGATCGCCGAATCCAGTTCGGCCCAGTCGTTTCCGAGCGCCTCGGACAATCTGATCAGCGTGTTCAGCGCGAGATCGGCGTCCGGCGACCTCGACAGCGACCACAGGACCGGAATGCTCTCGACGTTGTCCCAGCCGAGGGTTTTCAGCGAGGCGGCGGCCGTCGGTTCGAGCAATCCGAGACGACCGGCACCGGGGACGGCGGACCGAGCAGACGGTGGGCGGACCATGAGCTCAAGGTACCGACTACCGAGCCCCGTGTGTGCCGGACCCCTGGCTCGCGCACGAGGTCATCGGAGCCGTGCGCACCGGCCCCGGGTTCGGACCGGACGGAGGTGTGGGTCCGGACCGCACACACCCTGACCGGCCCGGTCACATACCCGGATGAGCCGCGCTCAGAGACCCAGGTATTCGCGCAGTTCGAACGGGGTCACCTGGGCCCGGTAGTCCGCCCACTCCCGGCGCTTGTTGCGCAGGAAGAAATCGAAGACGTGCTCACCGAGTGTTTCGGCGACGAGTTCGGACCGCTCCATGGCGTGCAGCGCCTCGTCCAGGGTGCCGGGCAGCTCTTTGAAGCCCATGGCGCGCCGTTCGGCCGCGGTGAGCGACCAGACGTCGTCCTCGGCCTCGGCCGGCAGTGTGTAGCCCTTCTCGACGCCCCGCAGGCCCGCGGCCAGCAGTACGGCGAAGGACAGGTAGGGATTGCAGGCCGAATCGGGACTGCGGATCTCGACGCGACGCGACGACGATTTGTTCGGGGTGTACATGGGCACCCGGACCAGCGCCGACCGGTTGGACCGGCCCCACGACGCCGCCGTGGGCGCCTCGCCACCGTGGATGAGCCGTTTGTACGAGTTCACCCACTGGTTGGTGATGGCACTGATCTCGTGGGCGTGCTCGAGGATGCCCGCGATGAAGGCCCGGGCCGTGGTGGAGAGGTTGTCCGGGTCGTCGGGATCGGAGAACGCGTTCGCCTCCCCCTCGAACAGGCTCATATGGGTGTGCATGGCCGACCCCGGGTACTGAGCGAAGGGTTTGGGCATGAACGTGGCGCGCACGCCCTCGTCGATCGCGACTTCCTTGATCAGGTACCGGAAGGTCATCACATTGTCGGCCATCGACAGCGCGTCGGCGTAGCGCAGGTCGATCTCCTGCTGGCCGGGCGCGCCCTCGTGATGGCTGAACTCCACCGAGATACCCATGGATTCGAGGGCGTCGATGGCGTGCCGCCGGAAGTTCGGCGCGGAATCGTGGACGGCCTGGTCGAAGAAGCCGCCCGTATCGGCGGGCACCGGGTCCACACCGTCGGGCTGGTTCTTCAACAGGAAGAATTCGATCTCCGGATGCACATAGCAGCTGAACCCGACGTCGCCCGCCTTGTTGAGCTGACGCCGCAGCACATGGCGCGGATCGGCCCACGACGGCGAACCGTCGGGCATGGTGATATCGCAGAACATCCGGGCGGAATGCTGATGGCCCTTGCTGGAGGCCCAGGGCAGCACCTGGAAGGTCGACGGATCGGGCCGGGCCACCATATCGGCCTCGGAGATCCGGGCGAATCCTTCGATGGCGGATCCGTCGAACCCGATGCCCTCTTCGAACGCCCCCTCGAGTTCGGCGGGTGCGATGGCGACGGACTTCAGATAGCCCAGTACGTCGGTGAACCAGAGACGTACGAAGCGGATATCCCGCTCTTCGAGCGTCCGCAGCACGAATTCCTTCTGGCGATCCATGACCGCGAGAGTAGGCACCTGGCGTTAAATCCGTGTTACATGACGCGCTGCGCTGTGTGTCGGGTCAGCAGCGCAGTCCCTCGGCCGGGGTGTCCAGGTCCACCAGGTAGCTGATGACCGCGTCGTCTACGCAGGTCGCACCGCCGTTGAGGACCACGGTATGGCTGTCACCCTCATGGGTGATCAGTGCCGCACCGAGCTGGTCGGCGAGGTCGACACCGGCCTGATAAGGGGTGGCCGGGTCCCCGGTGGTCGACACCACCACGATCCGGGGCAATCCCTGGACGGAGATGTCGTGCGGGCGGCTGGTGTTGGGCACCGGCCAATCGGCGCACAGTTCCAGCGGCGCCGCCCCGGTGCCACGGCCGTCGTCCAGGAAGGGGGCGGCCCGCCGATACTCGGTGTCCTGGCGACCGGCGACCGCCCGATCGGTGACCCGTGGATCGTCCACACAGCGAATCGCGTCGAAGGCATCGGTGAGATTGCTGTAGGTGCCGTCGTCGCGGCGGCCGTTGTACATATCGGCGAGCTGCAGCAGGGTGTCGCCGCGCCCCTGCGACAGCTCGGTGAGACCGACGGTGAGAACCGGCCAGAAATCCGCCCCGTACAAGGTCTGCTGTACGCCGGTGATCGCGTCGTCGTAGCTGAGGCCGCGGGGGTCGGTGGTGGCCGCCGGCGCATTCCACAGCGGATCGACCAGCGCGCGGAAACGCGGAACCGCCTGGGCCGGGTCGGTTCCCAGCGGGCACTCCGGGGCTTGCGCGCAGTCCGCGGCGTAGGCGTCGAAAGCCTTCTGGAAACCGGCGGCCTGCCGCAACGATTCGGCGACCGGATCCTGCGAAGGGTCGATGGCGCCGTCCAGAACCATGGCACGCACATTGCCCGGGTACTTCTCCGCGTACGCCGAGCCGAGCCGGGTGCCGTAGGAGTAGCCGAGATAGTTCAGCTCCGGATCGCCCAGCACTGCCCGCAGGATATCCATATCCTGAACCACCTCGCGGGTCCCGACATGGGCGAGGAATTGCGAACCGGTACGGGCCACGCACCGGTCGGCGTACTCCCGGTTCTCGGTCTCGGCTTCGCCGATACCTTCCGGAGTGTTCGGCACCGGAAGTTCGGCCCGTTCCGCGTCGGCCTCCGGCGGGGTCAGGCAGTCGATCGCCGGAGTGGAGGCACCCACCCCGCGTGGATCGAACCCGACCCGGTCGAACCGGTCGGCCAGTTCGGTGCCACCGCCCAACATGACGGTGGACAGCCCGGACATACCCGGACCACCGGGGTTGATCAGCAGCGATCCGATCTTGGACCCGGTGGCCCGCATCCGGGACACCGCCAGCTGCGCGGTCGGCCCGTCGGGGTCGGCGTAGTCGACCGGGACCTCGACCCGCGCGCACTGCGCCGCCGGTGGCAGCGCCTCACCGGGTTCGGTAAAGCCGGCACAGGGCTCCCAGGACAGTGTCTGGGTATAGAAACGACTCAACTCGGCCGGGACCGGCGCGGGTGGGGCCGGTTGCTCCCGGGCCTCGTCCGCGCATCCGGCGACGAGTACCGTCGCCGCCGCCAGCACACCCGCCAGCACACCCGCCAGCACTCCACACCCGCTCCGCACCGGCGCAATGCTAGCGGGACAGGGCACCGCTCCTGGGGATGTGACGAATCGCACCTGGTGGCGGGCTTAATTCGAGCTCGGGCGGGGGTGCACACTGGAAGGCGTCAACCAGACCCGGGGACCCGGTCAGGGCCTCGAGGAGACGAAAGGGACGATGATGTCCGTATCATCCGGCATGCCCGATTCCGCAGCGGAGACGCCCGTCTACGGTGCCACCGCGGCAACGAAACCGGCCCGCCGCCCCACCCGCGTCCAGCATCTACAGCAGATGAAGGCGACGGGCGAGCGCTGGGCCATGCTCACCGCCTACGACTACTCCAGTGCCCGCCTCTTCGACGAGGCCGGTATTCCGGTCCTGCTCATCGGCGACTCCGCCGCCAATGTGGTGTACGGGTACGAGACGACTGTGCCCATCACCACCGACGAGTTGATCCCGCTGGTCCGGGGCGTGGTCCGAGGCGCCCCGCACGCGCTGGTGGTGGCGGATCTACCGTTCGGCAGCTACGAGGGTTCCCCGGAACAGGCACTCGCCACGGCGACCCGGTTCATGAAGGAGGGCGGCGCGCACGCGGTGAAACTCGAGGGCGGCGAACGTGTGGCCGATCAGATCAGGATGCTGACCGCCGCCGGTATCCCGGTGATGGCTCATATCGGCTTCACCCCGCAGAGCGTGAACACGCTGGGCGGTTACCGAGTCCAGGGCCGTGGGGCGGGCGCGGAGGGGCTGCTCGCGGACGCGATCGCGGTACAGGCCGCGGGTGCTTTCTCGGTGGTGATGGAGATGGTTCCGGCCGAGGTCGCGGCCCAGGTCACCAGCAAACTCGGTATTCCCACCGTCGGTATCGGCGCCGGTGCCGACTGCGACGCCCAGGTCCTCGTCTGGCAGGACATGGCCGGGTACACCAGCGGGAAGACCGCCAAGTTCGTGAAGCGTTTCGCCGCGGTCGGCGATGTGCTGCGCGAGGCGGCCGCCGCCTACGCCGACGAGGTGCGCCAGGGCACGTTCCCGGGTCCGGAACACAGTTTCTGACCCGTAGCAGGTCTCGGAGCGGGCACCCACTCCGGCGCGGGATGGCAAACTCGGTATCGACGGTTTCGACTCGAGGTCAGAGGTACTGATGCGGCGACGCGCTTGGACAACACGGGGTGCTCTCACGGTGGCGGGAGTTGCCGGAGCGGTACTGCTCACCGGCTGCGGCGGGGTGCAGACCGGTTCGCCGGACACCTCCCCGGCCGCTTCCGCCGCCTCCGCGACCGGCACGGCGACCAAGAGCAGCGCCGCACCCGCCGCCCCGCTCGAGATCCCGGACAAAGCCGCCCAGAACCTGTGCGACATGATGCGGCCGGAGCTGTCGAACTGGCGCGTCCAGGGTCCGACGCTGGGCCGGATCGGCCTCAACGCCATGGTCCACGAATGGGCGCTCACCAACGGCGGTATCAATGCGCAGGTCCTGGGTGACAAGGCCGTGGTGGACCGGGTCACCACCGAAACCTGTCCCGATGTACACACCGAGGCGGTCCAAGCGCTCGAACTCCCCGACCTGGCCTCCGGCCTGGCTTTCTGATGCGCCCGCTGTACCCGCCGATCGAACCCTACGAGCACGGCATGCTCGCAGCCGGTGACGGCCAGGCGGTGTACTGGGAGACCAGCGGTAACCCGGACGGGAAGCCCGCCGTGTTCCTGCACGGCGGACCGGGCGGCGGCACCTCGCCGCGCAACCGCCGGTACTTCGATCCCGACCGCTACCGCATCGTGCTGCTGGACCAGCGCGGCTGCGGCCGCTCGACCCCGCATATCGCCGACGGCGCGGACCTGTCGGTCAACACCACCGCGCATCTGATCGCCGATATCGAAACGCTGCGCGCGGAACTCGGGATCGAGCAGTGGCTGGTCTTCGGCGGCTCCTGGGGTTCGACCCTGTCGCTGGCCTATGCGCAGCAGTACCCGCAGCGGGTCACCGAACTGGTGCTGCGCGGCATCTTCCTGCTGCGCCGCAAGGAGATCGACTGGTACTACAACGGCAGTGCCGGCTACGTCTATCCGGACGAGTGGGAGAAATTCCTGGCCCCGATCCCAGAAGCCGAACGCGGCGGCGATCTGGTGGAGGCCTACCACCGCCTGTTGAGTTCGGCCGATCCGCAGATCGCGACCGCGGCGGCGGTCGCGTGGACCACCTGGGAGAGCGCGACCAGTTCGCTGCGGCCCGATCCGGCCCGGGTGGCCGAAACCTCCGATCCCCGTTTCGCGCTCGCCTTCGCGCGGATCGAGAACCATTATTTCCGGCACGGCGGTTTTCTCGACGAGGCCCAGCTGCTGCGCGATATCGACGTGATCGCCGGTATTCCCGCTGTGCTGGTGCAGGGCCGCCACGATATCGTCTGTCCCGCGGTCAGCGCGTGGGACCTGCATCGCGCCTGGCCGGGGTCGCGCCTGCACATCGTCGACGACGCCGGACATTCCGCGAGCGAACCGGGGATCGTCCATCACCTCGTCGAGGCCACCGATACCTTCGCGGCGGTGGAACACCATGGATGACAAGCCGATCGAAGCGGGCTCCGCACTCACCGAGGCCCTGCGCGCTGATATCGAACGCCTGCTGACCGCTGAACCGCAGGTGCGGGCCGACGCTGACGATTCGGTCCACCAGATGCGGGTGGCGACCCGCCGGTTGCGCAGTGTGCTGCGCTCCTACCGGACGCTGCTGGAACCGGACGCGGACAACCGGATGCGGACCGAACTCGCCTGGCTGGCCGGAATATTGGGGGTGGCGCGGGACGCGGAGGTGCGTGCCGAACGATTTGCCGAACTGCTGGATCGCCACGCCGACCCCGAGTCCGCGGCCCTGGAAGCCACCCGCGATCGCCTGGTGCGCACCGAGCGCGACCGGTACGCCACCGCGCACGATGCGGTGCTCACGGCGTTGGACAGCGACCGCTACCGCGCGATGCGACGTGAGCTGACGGAATGGGGTCACACCCCGCCGCTGCGGGATACGGCTTCGGGCGCACCGGCGACCGAGGTGTTCCGGACGGTACTGGGCAAGGATCGTAAGCGAGTGCGCCGCCTGGTCCGCTCCGAGCCGACCGTGGCACCCGCCGAGCGGGTGGAACTACTGCACGATATCCGCAAGAGCGCCAAACGTTTACGGTATTCGTGCGAGGCGGCCACCGCGGTCCTCGGCGATTCCGCCGCGCACCTCGGTAAACGTGCGAAGAATCTCCAGACCGTGCTGGGCGATCACCGCGACGCGGTCGAATCGTACGACGCGCTGCGCGCCCGGGCCGCCGAAGCGCATACCGCCGGCGAGGACACCGCACTGTTCGAAACGCTCGCCGACGCCGAGGACACCGCCGCCGGGCGCTGCCTGGCGCAATATCCCGCCGCCGCGGCCGCCATCGATACGGCCTGAGCAGGTCTCCGTGAACCGTTGCGGCACAACGGTTCACGGTCGGCATCGGAAGAGCCGGGCCGGCGCCGGGTTGCCCCGGTACCGGCCCGGCGGTACTGAAATCCCGTAGGAACTATTGCAATGCCAGCATCGAGCCGCTCAGTTCGTGCAGCGGTCCGAATACGGTGAAAACCACCCGGCCGTTCGGCTGGGCGGCGGAAACGGCCGCGGCCGCGTCCAGCGCCTGACCGAACGACGGAGCCGACGGATGCGGAATACCCGCCACCATCTGCCCGATATTGTTCTGATCCACCCAGCGCGTATCCGCCGGGCTGAGGTCTACCCGCACTCCACCGGGCAGCGGTGTCACCGCGACGGCACCGGCCGAGCCGGCGCCCACGGTAGCGAGAACAGATGCGGCCCCGGCCATCAAAGCTCCGGTTGCCAAGGAACGTGCTACCCGCATATGTGTTGTGACCTGTCTTCCGATAGGTATGAATCGGCTCGTTCGTGAACTCCAGGGCACCGAACAAGCCTGCCGACCCCGCCCACTTTATGACGGCAATCACCATTTATGCCAGTTCTACACGAATCCCGCCGGAAAAGATCGCGGCCACCGAGCAACTGATACTGTGGCGAACCGTAAGCGTCCGACTACATCCCGAGCTGGAGTTTCATCACGTATGTCCACTCTCATCTATGACTATCTGCTCCCCCTCATCGGCCCGCAGCAGGCCACGGCACTGGCGCAGATGCTCGTGATCGGTCCCTCGGCCTGAGTAGCCGCTGGATGAACGTCGTCCCCCGCCCGGCGGGGGACGGTGTCCATCTCGCGGAGTTGGCGGAGTTACCATCCCGGGGGTGAACAGACCTCTGTCCCTACTCGCCGCCGTCCTCGTCGCGGCCCTACCGGCCGTCGCCGCCTGCGGTGGCGATACCGCGGAAACCGCAGCGTCCGCTCCGGCGACGACGGCCGCGACGAGCCCCGATACCGCGCAGATCGACCAGGTGAAGGCCGGTTCGTTCGTCATCGGGTTCCGGGGCGCGTTCCCCGGTCTGGCCGAAGGGCGAGACGATCCGGCGCTCGCCGCGATCTTCACCGAGACATGTGCCGAAATCCGGGCCGGCGATCCGGATGACGAAGTGGTCTCCACATTGACCGGGCGGCTCGCGATCGGCGACACCGAACCGACCGAACCCGAAACGCAGGCCGTGTATCAGATGATCGCCGTCATGTGCCGGGACCGGTAGCTCCGCGGTAATCCGCGGCCCGATGAATTCCGTAGGTCGGCAACGGCCGTGGAATTCACCGGACGAAAGATCATCGGCGGCGAATCCCGGTCAGGGCGAAACAGAGAATTTTCCGATCAGTGACCGGGACGGGTCGCGCCGAAGAATTCGGCGGCGTAGCGCGCCGCCCATTGCGTGAACGTCGTCGCGGGCCGTCCCAGAATTTCTTCGGCGACCCGATTGGGCGGCAACGTGTGCCCGTCCAGGCCGACGAGCACATTGTCGACATACCATTGCGCGTTATCGCCCATCGCCGGTCGCAAGGCGCGAACGGTCTCCTCTCGGGAGGCGCGTAGGAATCCGATCTCGCGGCCCAGTGCGGTGCCGATCTCACGCACCAGCTCCGCCCGGCTCAATTTCTCCGGACCGGTGAGCGCGTACGCCCGGCCCAGATGCCCCTCCTCGGTGAGAGCGGCCGCCGCGATTGCGGCGATATCGTCCATGGCGATCGGGGTGCTGCCGATATCGGGATCGGGTTCGCGCACCGTCCCCGTCGCACGGATCTGCTGCGCCCACATCCCGGTGTTCTCCATGAAATCCCCGGGCCACAGATGGGTCCAGCCGATCCCGCTGCCCTCGACCGCTGTCGCGATGGCACCCCACCAGCTGTCCGGCTCGCCGGACAGGTCGACGATATGGCGCATGCCGGCGGCCCGGGCCGTCTCGACCACCTCGTCCACCCCGTCCTGGATCGACGCCAGATACATCCGGTCCACCCCCTCGAACGCGGCCGGCAATGTCGCGGGTCTGCGCAGATATCCGCGGACCGCCTCGACTCCGGCCGGCAGCGCCGCCTTGGCCGGATCGACAGTGAGCGCGCGGATATCGGTCGCGCCCCGCAGCAGCAGCTGATCGACGACTTTACGGCCGATATTCCCCGTGGCACCGGTGACCAGGATCTTCATCGGCGTTCCCGTCCGGCTCGGAGTTCATCGGCGAACCGGTTCACCGGCGGAACTCGGAGAAATCGCCCTGCCAGATCACACTGCCGGCGGTCACCACCGCCGATTTCAACTGCGCCTTGGTCACTTTGTACGCATGCTTCACGGTCTGGCGGCTGCCGGGCGGGATCGAACCCTGCACCCCGTCACCGAACCCCTCCGACGGTGACTTGACATGTTGGGCCGGGGTGCCCGCGTCCCCGTACACCACAGTCGGGATCGTCCAGTTGCGGCCGCTCCACACGTCGTCGGTGATGTTCTCGATCTGGAGGGTGATCACGGTGACCGGGCCCTCCTGCGAGTTCACCTCCTCCACCGACGTGATGGACGCCGCCAAACCGGACTGGCCGACCGCGGTTTCGGTCGGAGTGTAGAGTCCGCGCGTCTTCGTCGCCGGGGGCACAGTCGGCGCCCCGGCGTCGGCGCTGGCCACAACCGTCATGGGCTGGCCGGTGGGCGTGTCGTCGCTGCCGCAGGCCGATAGTGCGCACACGGCGACGGCCCCGACTGCGACGGCGGCGAATTGTCTGGCTCTCATCGTGTTTCCCTGGTGATGGTACGGGGCACTCGGCGGCCGCCGCTGTGAAACAAAGATCGTACGCCCGGCTTCCCCACTCCGTTCGGCGCCCGCGGGAACCCTTTCGGACAGGAGCACACCCGGGCGGCCGGCCGCGATGCGCGGACCAGGGACGGGATTCCGGCGCCGTCGGAAGGCACGCGACCGTGCCGGCGAACGGGATACCGACCGGCCGGTGGCGGGCGGGAGAGCGGGCGGATGAGCCGGCCAGTAAGCCGGATCCTGTCCCCGGTTCGCACCGGGAGGCGGCCATCCATCTGGGCACACCGTCGCCGGGTACCTCGAGCGGTCCACCCGCAGGCTCGGGCGAGCAGCCCTCGAACACCTGCGCAACCGCACCGCGAGGTGCGATCTTCGACCTTGCTCCGGGCGGGGTTTACCGAGCCGCCCCGGTCACCCGGGGCGCTGGTGCGCTCTTACCGCACCGTTTCACCCTTACCGCACGGCCCTCGCGGGCCGTGGGCGGTCTGTTTTCTGTGGCACTGTCCCGCGGGTCACCCCGGGTTGCCGTTAGCAACCGCCCTGCTCTGTGGAGTCCGGACTTTCCTCGGCACCGAGCGTGGCACCACTGGGGTGCCCGTTCCCGGCGCCGCGACCGCCCGGCCGGCTCATCCGGGGCAACAGAGTACTCGGTGCCGCTCGGCGACGGTCCACCGCGACCTGCTCATGGCCGGTCCGGGCACGGCGGGCCACCTCGCGGACCTGCTGCGCCGGAACCGGCCGAATCCCCCGGTGCTGTCTGCCGTCCAGCCGGGCGGACAACCCACCGCTGGTGACAACTCGGTACCGTCCATGATCATGGAGCGTGTCGAGGTCGGATTCCCTTCGGGGGGTCAGAAATGTGCCGGCTGGTTATATCTACCGGCCGGCCCGCCCAAGCCTCGCCCCATCGTGGTGATGGGGCACGGGTTGGGGGCCAACAGGGAAATGGGACTGGATCGGTTCGCGCGGCGGTTCGCCGCGGCGGGAATGGGGGTGCTGGTCTTCGACTACCGGCATTTCGGGGGCAGCGACGGCGACCCTCGGCAGGTGGTCAATCTGGCACGGCAGCGCGAGGACTGGACCGCCGCCGTAGCCTACGCTCGCACGCTGCGTGGTTTCGATGCGACCCGCATCGCACTGTGGGGCACCTCGCTGGGCGGCGGGCATGCCCTGTCGGTGGCCCCGGACGATGCCTATATCGCGGCAGTAGTGGCGCAGGTGCCGTTCGTCAGCGGATTCTCCTCGGGCCTGGCGAAAGGCCTGCTGAGCTTTGTGAAGGTGGGCTTTCTCGCGGCGTCCGATCTGGTGTTCGGCACGATTGCGCGCAAACCGGTCCAGATCCGGTTGGCCGGGCGTAAACGTGCCACGGCCATGATGACCGGTTCGGATGTCCCGGGCGGATTCGGGCGGCTGGCCGAGGAGAGTCCGAGCTACCGGCCGAAGATCCCGGCCCGGGCCGCCTTCTCGATCTTGTTCGACCGCCCGGCCCGGCATGTGAAGGAGTTGAAGATGCCGGTGCTGTACGCATTGTGCGACAACGATTCGATCACCCCGGTGAAACCGGCGCTACGGGCCGCCGGCAAGACCAAACACGCAGTGGTGAAGCGGTATCCGGCAGGACATTTCGACCTGTATTTCGATGAATTGTTCGAGCAGACCGTCTACGACCAGACCGAGTTCCTGACGTCGGTACTGCGTCCCTGACCGTCGGTACCGGATACCACTGCGCCCATCCGGTACCGCAGGCGTGTTCCCGGGCCGGTGCACCGGCCCGGGAACACCGGTCACTTCACGAGCGAGAGGTTGAACGGGTACTTGTACTCGCGGCCGTTGTTGGCCGCGATCCCGGCGAGTACCGAGAACACGATGCCGGCGATCCAGACGATCGGGAACAGCAGCAATCCGATCAGCACGATCATCAGCACCGCGGACACCACATAGGCGATGGCCAGCACGATCTGGAAGTTCAGCGCGTCCACCGCGTGCCGGCGCACGAACTCGTCACGGTCCTTGTACATCACCCAGACGATGAGCGGTGCGACGAAACCGAGGACGATACCGCCGAAGTGCGCCAGCATGGCCCAGGTCTTGGCATCGGACGGGGAAACCGGCGCCTGATTCGCACCGTAGGCCTGCCCGCCCGGGTTGTAGGCCGACGGCTGGGCGCCGGCGGGCGGCTGCGCGGAATAGGGTTTGCCCGTAGCCGGATCGTACGGGGACTGCGGTGTGGTCATGTCATTCCAAACTGCCTGGTGAGTGGGGTGCTTCGAGAATAGATGGCGCACTACCCATTTGGGGAGTGCGGGAAACCCACACCTAGGTGAATTATCGGACAGGGCCCGGCGGGGAGAAGCGCTCGGGACTTCCCCGGCACCGGACCGTGCCACCCACACCGCTGAGCCGATTCGGCCGCCCGCGCGCCCGCAGGCGACGTGCCCTCCGCCGCGCCACTCGCCGGTAGCGCACCCGTCACCTGCACTGTCCCGTCCGCACAGCGCCGACGCGGAGATCTTGTCCGGCCGCCCCCTCGATCCGCGACTCCGCACGCTGTTAGATGGCGTAAGAACAGCCGACCACACGAGAGGACTTCGCACTGATGACCGAGAGGATCGCAGTAGTATCCGGCGCCGCCCGCGGAATCGGGGCCGCCATCGCCAAACGACTGGCTTCCGACGGCATGCGGATAGGCGTGCTGGACCTCGACGAATCCGCCTGCGCCGAGACCGTCTCGGCGATCGAGAGCGCCGGCGGGCAGGCGATCGCGCTCGGTGCCGACGTCAGCAAGGAGGATTCGGTGAACGCCGCGGTCGAGCGGCTGGCCGGAGAACTGGGCGCCCCCACCGTCGTGGTCAACAATGCCGGCGTCCTGCGCGACAACCTGCTGTTCAAGATGAGCGTCGACGACTGGGACACCGTCCTGGGTGTCCACCTGCGCGGCGCCTTCCTGCTCACCCGGGCCGCACAGAAATACATGGTCGAACAGAAGTGGGGCCGCATCGTCAATATGTCCAGCACCTCGGCGCTGGGCAACCGCGGCCAGGTGAACTACTCTGCCGCGAAGGCCGGTATGCAGGGCTTCACCAAAACTCTGGCCTTCGAACTGGGCAAATACGGAGTCACCGCCAACGCGATCGCCCCCGGGTTCATCGTCACCGATATGACCGCGGCCACCGCCGCGCGGGTCGGGGTCGATTTCGAGGACTTCCAGAAGGGCGCCGCCGCGCAGATCCCGGTGAACCGCGTCGGCTATCCGGAGGATATCGCGCATACCGCGTCGTTCCTCGCCAGCGAGGGCGCGGGGTTCGTCTCGGGACAGGTCATCTACGTCGCGGGCGGTCCGAAGGACTGATCGGGCCGGACGGCGGGCGGGGCACCGGCGGTCCGGACCGTCCCGCCGTTCGCGGCATCCGGCCGAGAACGATCGGGATCACGGCCGCACTGTTGCACCGCCGTGCGGCAGCGGGTTCGGCACCGCGGCCGGATTTCCCGGCTCTTACCTGTGGTTCACCCGCACCCTCCGGCCGGAATTCGGTAAACGCCTTGCCGCACAGCCGGAATCCCCCGAACATCTGGTGATGCGGATACGACGGATCGGGCCGGCGGACTGGCGGATCGCACGGGAGGTTCGATTGGACGCCCTGGCCGGTTCGGCGCCCGGGACCTTCTCCACCACTCATGCGGAAGCGCTCGCGTGGACGGAGGCGCAGTGGCGAGCGTGGACCGAACGCCGATACCCGCTGTTCGTCGCCGAATCCGCTTCCGGACCGGTGGGTTCGGCGGGGGTGATGGTCGAGGCGGACGGACCCCTGCTGGTATCGATGTGGACCGCGCACCGGGCGCGCCGGACCGGAGTATCGGACGGACTCGTCCGCGCCGTGATCGACTGGGCGGCCGCGGCCGGACACCGGACCCTGCGGTTGTGGGTCGTGGACGGGAACCGCCCGGCCGAGCAGCTGTATCTACGCAACGGGTTCACTCGCACCGGCGCGCGCAAACCGTGCGCCGAGGACGATCCCCGCCCCGAAAGCGAGATGATCCTGCCCGTGCCGGCCGGTTGAGAGGTTTGCCCCTTTTCCCGCTTTTATTCCGCATATCCGGCTATATACTCCCAACCGTGACGTATCTGCGGGTCAAGGAAGCCGCCGGGCTGCTCGGTGTCAGCGATGACACCGTGCGGCGCTGGATAGATCAGGGACGGCTTCCGTCGGTCCAGCTGAAGAACGGGCGCAAAGGTGTCCAGGGCCGCGACCTGGCCGAATTCGCGCGGCAGCATGCGGGGGCGCCCGAACCCGGGGTGACCGTGGCGGCATCGGCGCGCAATCGGATGCGCGGCATCGTGACCCGGGTGGTCACCGATACGGTCATGGCGCAGGTGGAGATGCAGGCCGGACCGTTCCGGCTGGTCTCCCTGCTGAGCCGGGAATCGGTGGACGAACTCGGGATCGAAGTGGGCAGTGTGACGGTCGCGTCGGTCAAATCGACGCATGTGGTGGTCGAGATTCCGGAGAGCTGACGATGAGAACAGCAGTAGGGCGCGTACTGCGCTGCCTGGCCCCGGCCGCCGTGCTGGTCACCGTACTGGCCGGCTGTGCCGGTGAGGATTCCGGCGGTGATTCCGGCAATGCTGCGGCAGACGGAATCACCGGGACCGTCACCGTCTTCGCCGCCGCTTCGCTCACCGAAACCTTCACCACGCTCGGCGAACAGTTCGAGCAGACGCATCCCGGGGTCGACGTGGTGTTCAGTTTCGGCGGCAGTTCGGCACTGGCCGAGCAGATCGGGCAGGGTGCGCCGGCCGATGTGTTCGCCTCGGCGGCACCCCGCAATATGGAGCAGGCGATCGCATCGGGTGCGGTCACCGCCGGACCGATCACCTTCGTCCGCAACCGCCTGGAGATCGCGGTGCCCACCGGCAATCCGGGCAGTATCAGCGGTCTGGCCGATTTCGGCCGGCCCGAACCCCGGATCGCGTTGTGTGCCGAACAGGTGCCGTGCGGGGCAGCAGCCGACAAGGTCTTCGCCGCGGCCGGGGTGACCCCGCAACCCGACACCCGGGAACCCGATGTGAAGGCGGTACTCACCAAGGTCACCCTCGGCGAGGTCGACGCCGCTCTGGTGTACCGGACCGATGTGCGCGCCGCCGGCGACAAGGTCGCCGGCATCGAGTTCCCCGAATCCGACGATGCGATCAACGACTATCCGATCGCACCGGTGGCGGCCGCGCCCAACCCGGCCGCGGCCGCGGCCTTCGTCGATTTCGTGATGTCCCCGCAGGCTCGATCGGTCTTCACCACGGCCGGTTTCGACACCCCGTGACCATCGACCCGGTGCGGCGCCGGACCACGGCACTGCGCCGGCGGCGGGCGGTACGCGGGCGACGGCCGGTCGTTCTGGTCCTGCCCGCCCTGCTGGGTCTGCTGTTCCTGCTCATACCGCTGGCCGGGCTCCTGATCCGGGCACCGTGGCAGCAGCTGCCGGAGCGGTTGTTCAGCGCGGAAGTCGCCCAGGCCTTGCGGCTCTCGCTGGTGTGCGCGAGTCTGGCCACCGCGCTGTGCCTGCTGCTGGGTATACCGCTGGCCTGGCTGCTCGCCCGCGGCGATCTGCCGGGGCGCGGGCTGGTGCGGGCGCTGGTCACCGTGCCGCTGGTCCTACCGCCCGTGGTCGGCGGTGTGGCATTGCTGCTGGTCCTGGGCAGGCGGGGCCTGGTGGGGCGTTACCTGTACGACTGGTTCGGTATCGCATTGCCGTTCAGCACCCCGGGTGTCGTGGTGGCGGAGGCCTTCGTGGCGATGCCGTTCCTGGTGATCTCGGTGGAGGGCGCGCTGCGCGGTGCCGACCCACGCTACGAGGAGGCCGCGGCCACCCTCGGTGCATCGCGCTGGCTGGCGTTCCGGCGCGTGACCCTGCCCTCGATCCTGCCCGGGGTGGTGGCCGGGACGGTGCTCTGCTGGGCCCGCGCCCTCGGCGAATTCGGTGCCACCATCACCTTCGCCGGTAATTTCCCGGGTAAAACCACCACCATGCCGCTCGCGGTCTACCTGGCACTGGAAACCGATCCGGCCGCGGCGATCGTGCTGAGCCTGGTGCTGCTGCTGGTCTCGGTGGTCGTGCTCGCCGCACTGCGGGAACGCTGGCTGCGGGCGGTGCTGTGACCCTGACCGCCCGACTCCGGGTGAGCCGTGGCGCTTTCTCGCTGGACCTGGATCTCGACCTGGCACCCGGTGAAGTCGTCGCGCTCCTGGGCCCCAACGGCGCCGGCAAGACCACCGCCCTGCGCGCGCTGGCCGGACTGACCCCGCTCACGGCGGGGTCGATACGACTCGACGACCGGGTGTGGGACGCGCCGCCGCGCGAGTTCGTTCCACCCGAACACCGTTCGGTCGGGGTCGTCTTCCAGGACTACCTGCTCTTCGCCCATCTCGACGCACTGGAGAACGTCGCCTTCGGATTGCGCGCGCGGGGGGTGCGCCGGGCGGCCGCCCGCGAGCGGGCCGCGCGCTGGCTGGACCGAGTGGGGCTGGCCGACTACACACACGCCCGGCCGCGCGCCCTGTCCGGTGGACAGGCCCAGCGGGTCGCGCTGGCCCGGGCACTGGCCGTCGAACCGGGACTCCTGCTGCTGGACGAACCGCTCGCGGCGCTGGACGCGGCGACCCGGGTCCGGGTGCGTTCCGAGCTCGCCCATCATCTCGGCGATTATCCCGGCCATACACTGCTGGTCACCCACGATCCGCTCGACGCGATGGTCCTCGCCGACCGGCTGGTCATCGTGGAGGACGGGGCGCTGGTCCAGCAGGGCCCACCCGGGGAGGTCGCCCGCCGGCCCCGCTCCGATTATGTCGCGGACCTGGTGGGGCTCAACCTGTTCCGCGGAACGGGTTCCGGCACGGTGGTCCGGCTCGACGGGGGCGGTGAACTCACCGTCGCCGAACCCGCCACCGGACCGGTACATCTCACCTTCGCGCCGTCGGCGGTCGGCCTGCATCCCCAGCGCCCCGACGGCAGCCCGCGCAACATCTGGCCGGTGACAGTGGCCGGCCTCGAACAACACGCCCATACGGTGCGGGTCCGGCTCTACGGAGCGGTCCCGGCGCTGGCGGATATCACCCCGGCCACCGTGGCCGATCTGCGGATCCGGCCGGGATCGGAGTTGTGGGCCGCGCTCAAGGCGACCGAGATCCACTGCTATCCCGCCTGATCCGCG
The DNA here is from genome assembly GCF_053594175.1 of Nocardia sp. NPDC001965. Lineage (NCBI taxonomy): Bacteria > Bacillati > Actinomycetota > Actinomycetes > Mycobacteriales > Nocardiaceae > Nocardia > Nocardia sp. NPDC001965. The sequence goes on along the minus strand of NZ_JBSFDZ010000004.1, from coordinate 197,234 downwards.
GTCGGCTCGAAGATCCGGCGCAGGCCCACGTATTCCAGCGCCGCGAACGCTGCGACGACAACTGCGCCGACGAGGAAGAAGACGACGCCGAAGCCGGTGAGATCGAGCAGACCGGTGAACGGCAGAGCCAGCAGACCCACTACCGAGACCGAGTTGACCACCACGACCCCGCCCGCGTGCCGGGATGAGATCGCCGGGTACCCGGCGATGAGCAGCAGCGCCAGCGCACCACCGAGCATGGCGACACCGAAGGGCACAGACCACGAGGTCGGCAACCCCAGCGGACCCCGCAGCGGCACGGCACCGGCGAGCATCAGGACGCCGAAGGCGCCCGTTCCCCAGCCGTCCAGTCGCAGGGTACGGCGGAGCAGGTCCTCGGTGGTCGCGGGCGCGGACAGTGTCACGGTGCTCATGGTTCGGCTGCCTCTCGGATCAGGAAGATCGTGGTGCTCCCGACCGTGCCGCGGCGCGGTCGGCGATTCAATGACCTCGGAGGTCATGGCCGCCACGAACCGATCGCCGATACGATCACGAGGTGGAGCAGCGTAGCGACGGGAACCCGGCGCGGATCGGCGGCCTGCTACGGGAGTGGCGACAGCGGCGACGGCTGAGCCAGCTGGATCTGGCGCTGGCGGCGGGCTCCTCGGCCCGGCATCTGTCGTATCTGGAGACCGGGCGTTCGGCGCCGAGCCGGGATATGGTGCTGCGCCTGTCGCAGACCTTGGATGTGCCGCTGCGGGAGCGCAATACGCTGCTCGTTGCCGCCGGATACGCGCCCGCCTACCACGAGAGCGATCTCGACGACGAGTATCTCGCCTCGGCGCGGGCGGCATTGGAACATATGCTCGCCGCGCACGAGCCCTATCCGGCGGTCGCGGTGGACCGCTGGTGGAATGTGGTCACCGCCAACACCGCACTGACCGTGCTGACCGACGGTGTCCCCCCGGAGCTGCTGGCCGACCGGCCCAACGTCTATCGGCTGGTTCTGCATCCGGCGGGTCTCGCCGCCCGGCTCGCCAATCCGCGCCAGGTGCGCGCCCAGCTGCTGGAGCGACTGTCCCGGCAGGCCGACACCACCGGTGACCCGCGGCTGCGCGCGCTCTACGACGAAGTCAGCGCCTATCCGGTGGTCGATACCGGGAGTCCGGAAAACCACGGCACCGATCCGGGCCCGTTCCAGGTGCCGATCCGGGTGCGTACGCCGCACGGCGAACTCTCACTGTTCGGCACCATGGCCACCTTCGGCGCGCCCGCCGATGTGACCCTGTCCGAGCTGGCGGTCGAGTTCTTCTACCCACTCGACGAGTTCACGGCACAGTTCCTCCGCACCCGTGCGGCGGCACTCACCGCGGGCGCCACTGCCTGATCCGGCGTGCGCCGGGCCCGGCCCCGGCCCGGCGCCGCGTCCGGTCACCCGCTCAGAGGTAGCTCGTATCGTTGACCAACCGGACCGACGATCCGCCGTCCGGATAGAACTCCGCAAGCGAGAGCGACGCCAGGTCCAGATGCAGGCGGTAGAGCAGCGACGGCCCGACTCCCAACGCCAGCTGCAGCAGCGTCTTGATCGGCGTGACATGGCTGACCACGACGATATTCGCGCCCGGATACCGGGTCACCAGATCGCGGCGCACCGCCTCCACCCGTTCCCGGACCGCGTCGAAACTCTCTCCGCCGGGAGCGGGCAGCGACGGATCCCCGAGCCAGCGCGCGTGCAGATCGGGGTCGCGTTCGGCGGCCTCGCGGAACGTCAACCCCTCCCATTCGCCGAAGTCTGTTTCGGTGAGACCGTCGACCACCCGTACCTCGATCCCGAGCGCCGTGCCGGCCGCCTCGGCGGTTTCCCGGGCCCGGCCCAGCGGTGAGGTGACGATGGCGGAGATATCGCCCTTGGCGGCCAGCATTTTCGCCGCCCGGGTGGCCTGTTCCCGGCCGACCGCGGTCAACGGCGGATTACCGCGACCGGAATAGCGACGCTGCACCGACAATTCGGTCTGCCCGTGGCGCAACAGCAGCAGCCTGGTGGGCCGGCCGGCCGCACCGGTCCAGCCCGGGCCGGCTCCGGACAACCGCGCCGAGGCGCTGCGCGAATCGCCACCCGTATCGGCGGCCGCCGCTGGTGGTGCGGGCCGGGCCGGCGAAGCGGGTTCGGCCGCGTGGATCTCCTGGACCAGCTTGCCGTCGTCCATGGCCTCGTTGGCCAGCCGATCGGCATGGGAGTTCTCGGCGCGCGGTATCCAGCGGTAGGTCACCTGCTCGAAATCCGCGGCCAGCCGGCGGGCCCGATCGGCGAGCGGGATCAGCGCCGCGTGCTTGACCTTCCAGCGACCCGACATCTGCTCGACCACGAGCTTGGAGTCCATCCGTACCGAGACCACGCGCGCGCCGAGTTCGGCGGCTGCCTCCAGTCCGGCGATCAGCCCGCGGTACTCGGCGACATTGTTGGTGGTGACACCGAGAGCCTCCCGGCGTTCCGCGAGCACCCTCACCCGGTCCGCGTCGAACACCACCGCCCCGTAGCCCGCCGGTCCCGGGTTGCCCCGGGATCCGCCGTCGGCTTCGACAACGACCTCGCGCACGCTCATATCGGCCTCTCGCTCCCGCTACTCCGCTGTCCGGCGCGGTCTCACAATCCGGATTCTTTGGTCCGCACCAGGACTGCCCCGCATTCCGGGCATCGCACCACTACATCGGGAGCGGTTTTCGCGATTCGGGCGATCTCGCCGCGGTCCAGTTCGATCCGGCAGGCGCCGCAGCGCCGGGCCTGCAACAGTGCCGCGCCGATACCGTGGCCGCTGCGCTGCCGGTCGTAGATGCTCAGCAGTTCTTCCGGGAAGGCGCCGACCAGCCGCTCCCGGTCGGTTTCGCAGCGGCGCTGGGCGACGTCCAGATCGGCGACAGCCTCGTCGCGGCGGTCGCGCGCGGTGGCGAGCTCGGTTTCGGTCCGATCGAGGCGGGCACCCGCGTGTTCGTGATCGGCGGCGGAGGCCTCCCGGCGTTCCATCACCTCGAGCAGATCGTCCTCGAGCACCGACCGGCGGCGTTCCAGACTCGCCAGCTCGTGCTGCAGCTCCGACAGCTGTTTCGCGCCGACCGTGCCCGCTTCCAGCACGCCGCGGTCGCGGTCCTCACGTTTGCGGACGGCCTCGATCTCGCCCTCGAGTTTGCGGATATCGCGATCGAGATCGTCGAGCACGATCTCCACGGCCACGGCGGCGTCCTTGTGCGCGTTGCGTTCGGTCTCGAACCGGTCGACCTCCTGTTGTTCGGGGAGAACGCTGCGCCGGTGCGCGATCCGGGTCAGCTCGGTGTCGACCTCGGCGAGACGCAGCAGTTGGGCCTGAATCGATGGTTCGACATTCAACGCGAACGAACTCCCTGCACACTGTGGACGGATAAGAACGTCCACCGTACTCCGCGGAGCCGGGGCGGCGTCGCCGACCGGTCCGAACCCGCGGACCCGGTAGTCCGCTCCACGGTCAGCCGCCGCAGCCGACCGTCCACGGGTCGGTCCGCACGCTGGAGACCCGGGTCTCCAGCTCCGGAAGCCCGTCCCGGACCACGGCGGCGGCCTGCGCGCACCACGGGAACTCGGTGGCCCAGTGGGCCGCATCGATCAACGCGGGACCCGAACGGCGCAGATGTTCGTCGGCCGGATGATGGCGCAGGTCGGCGGTCAGATACGCGTCGACCCCGCGGCGGGCCGCGGTATCGAGCAGCGAATCACCCGCGCCACCGCAGACCGCGACCGTGCGCAGCAGCCGGTCCGGGTCGCCCGCGGCGCGGACACCCCAGGCTGTTTCCGGCAGCGCGGAGGCGGCGCGGGCGGTGAACTCACGCAATGTCAGCGGCTCGGCCAGGGTGCCGATCCGGCCCAGACCCTGGTTCCCGGTCAGTGCGGCCCGTTCGGTCACGTGGTAGGCGGGTTCTTCGTAGGGGTGCGCCGCCCGCAGCGCCGCGAGCACCGCCGCGCGCGCTGCGGGCGGGGCGACCAGCTCCAGCCGGTCCTCGGCCGGCCGGGCCAGCTCACCCACGGCCCCGATCGCCGGGTTCGCACCGTCGAGCGGACGGAACTGGCCGGTCCCGGTGACCCGCCAGGCAGCTTCCCGATAGTCCCCGGCCCCACCCGCGCCCGCGCCGAACAGTGCCGCCAGCACCGCGTCGGCCTGCTCCGGCGGCACCTGAACCGTCCATTTGTCCACAGCGGGCACAGGTTTCGGGTCCAACGGTCCCGTCACGGTCAGCCCGAGCGCGGCGGCCAGGGCGTCGGAAACACCGGGGTCGGCGGAATCGGCGTTCGTATGCGCGGTGAACAGCCCACAACCCGAGCGGATCAGCCTGTGCACGAGGGACCCTTTGGGCCGGTCGGCCGACACACTGTCCACACCCCGCAGCAGCAGCGGATGATGGGCCACCACAGCCTGGGCACCCCACCGCACCGCCTCGTCCACCACGGCCGCGGTGACATCGACGGTGAACAGCACCCGCCGCACCGTCTCGGCCGGATCCCCGCACACCAGGCCCACCGAATCCCACGGTTCGGCCAGCCGCGGCGGATAGGCCGTCTCCAGCGTCGCGACGAGTTCGGCAAGGGTGGCCACGGCGCACCTTCCTCTCGGGAGCTCTCGGGGTTCGTCGGCGACAATCATGTCGCGCGCCTATCGTCGTGGCATCGTCGGTGCACCCACCGCCGGTGGTACCGGTCCGCGGTGGCACCGGCCCGGATCCGACCGGCTAGACCAGCCGTCCGGCATTTCCCAGCGCCGCCACCAGCCGTTCGACATCATCCGGCGGCCGGACCGCGACCCGCACATGCCCCTGCCCCAGGCCCGGGAACGTATCGCAACGCCGCACCGCGATTCCGTGACGGCGCAGATATTCGCGCAGTATCTCGCCGCGTTCCACCTCGAGCAGCAGGAAGGGGGCGGCGGCCGGGGTCCGCACCGCCACCCCGGCACCGGTCAGCCGCGCGACCATGGCGGTCCGGTGCGCACCGATCTCCATCGCTCGCGCCGCGGTCTCGGCGAGGGCGCGCGGCGAGGCGGTGGCGGCGATCGCGGCGAGCTGCAGAGTGCCGACCGGCCAGTGCGCCCGGCCCCGGACCAGCTGCTGCAGCACCTCGGGCGCCCCGAGTAGATACCCGCAGCGCAAACCGGCCAGCGCCCAGGTCTTGGTGAGGCTGCGCAGGACCAGCAACCCCGCGCCCGCCTGCGCGGCCAGCGACTCCGGTTCGCCGGGCACCGCGTCCATGAACGCCTCGTCCACCACCACGATCCGCCCCGGTCGCAGCAATGCGCGCACGACCTCCGCCGGATGCAGTACCGAGGTGGGGTTGGTGGGGTTGCCCAGCACCACCAGATCGGCTTCCTCGGGGATCAGGGCCGGGTCGAGGGTGTAGGGCGGTTCCAGCAGCACCCGGTGCACCGGGACACCGGCCTCGCGCAGGGCGAGTTCGGGCTCGGTGAACGACGGGTGTACTACCGCCGCCAGCCGCGGCGACAGGCGCGGGAGCAGGGCGAAACCCTCCGCCCCGCCGGCCAGCGTCAGCACATGGTCGGGCGCGACCCCGTGCCGGGCGGCCACGGCTTCCCGGGCGTGCCGCTCGTCCGCGGCGGCCGGATACCGGGCCAGCGAGTCCAGGGCGGCGGCCAGCCGGTCGCGTAACCAGCGTGGTGGCGCGGTGCCCTGGACGTTCACCGCGAAATCGAGCAGACCCGGCTGGGCTTCCACGTCACCGTGATGACGCAGCCCGGCGAAATCGACATGATCGGTGAGCATGAGACGCACCCTACGTGGCGCGCGGGCCGATCGACCCGCCAGAATGGCTGTCGTGGGTGAGCTGCACATATCGTTCGTCTGTACCGGCAATATCTGCCGGTCGCCGATGGCGGAGAAGATCCTGCTGGGACATCTGTCCCGGGCCGGGCTGGACGGCCGGGTCCGGGTGAGCAGTGCGGGCACCCACGACTGGCACGCCGGGTCCGAAGCCGATCCGCGCACCACCGCCACCCTGCGCCGCCACGGCTACCCCACCGGACACCGCGCCGCCGGATTCGGCGCCGCGCACGCCGATGCCGACCTGGTCGTCGGGATGACCACCGAACACGACCGCACCCTCGCGATCCGCGGTATCCCGAATGAACGGCGCAGGTTGCTGCGCAGTTTCGATCCGGACGCCGACGGAACCGATGTACCCGATCCGTACTACGGCGGCACCGAGGAATTCGAGCTGGTGCGCGCGCAGATCGAGGCCGCGGTCCCGGGGCTGCTGGATTGGGTGGACGCGGCGCTCGCCGCGCGCACCCCGGTCACCGGCGGTGCCGCCTGATGCGCCGCCTGGCCTTTCTGCTGCGTCCGGGCTGGCTGATCCTGGCCGTGGTGGTGGTCGCGTTCGCCTATATGTGTTTCACGGTGCTTGCGCCCTGGCAGCTCGGTAAGAACGAGACCACCTCCGAACGCAACCAGCTGATCGCGGATTCGGTCCACGCCGATCCGGTGGCGGTCACCGATGTGCTCGACGGCAGCGCGGCGGGCGCGGCCACCGAATGGCGGAAGGTTTTCGCCGAGGGCAGCTTCGTACCGGATTCGACCGTGCTGGTGCGGCTGCGTCATCTGGACGGCGCGCCCGGTTTCGGGGTGCTGTCCGCGTTCACGCTCACTGACGGCCGCACCCTGCTGGTGGATCGCGGGCTGGTGGCGGCGGTCGACGGATCACAGCCGCCGCCGATCGAGCCGGCGCCCACCGGCGTACAGCGGGTCGAGGGCCGGGTCCGGGTCTCGGAGAACATCGATCCGCAGCGCGCGCCCGCGGTCCAGAACGGTATCCCGCACGTCTACTCGATCGATGTTCCGCAGGAGACCACCGTTCTCGGTAGCCCGCTGACCCCGCTCCCGGTCGGTGATCGCGGCGCCTATCTGCAACTGTCCGACGACCAGCCGGGCGCTTTCACACCGGTTCCGCTCCCCCAGCTCGATGCCGGTCCCTATCTGTCCTACGGGCTGCAATGGCTGGCCTTCGGCATCATGGCGCCGCTGGGGCTCGGCTATTTCGCCTGGGCCGAAATCCGGGAACGCCGCAAACAACGCCCGGCGGCGACGACCCGATCAGGTTCCACCGAGCCGAGCACCCACGCACCCGAACCCGTCACCACCGAAGCCAGGCTGGCCGACCGTTACGGTCGCGAACGACCCTGACACCGGCGTCCGAGCCTTCCTACCTGCTCCGGTGCCCGGCCCCCGCGGACCGGGCCCGCATCCGGTCCCACAGCACCGCGCTCAGCGGCGCGATCACCGCCGCCGAAGCCACCGCCGCGTACTGCACCAGTTCCGACAGCCGGACCGCCCGGCGCAGATCACCGACCGCGGGCGCCGGCCCGGTACCGAGTTCCGGACGTTGCTCGACCCCGTGCGGGTATTCGGTACGCCCGCCCAGCCGGATTCCGAGCGCCCCCGCCGCCGCCGCTTCCACCACTCCGGCGTTCGGGCTGGGATGCCGTCGCGCATCCCGGCGCCAGGCCCGCAACACGGCGCCGGGGCGGCCACCGACCAGCGGCGCCACTGCCGCGGTGAGTACGCCGGTCACCCGGGCCGGAAGCAGATTCGCCAGATCGTCGGCGCGCGCGGCCGCCCAGCCGAAATGCCGATACCGCCGATTGCGATAGCCGATCATCGCGTCGAGGGTATTGACCGCCCGATAGCCCAGCAGCCCGGGAACCCCGCCCACCGCACCCCACAGCAGTGGCGCGACCGCGGCGTCGGAGGTGTTCTCCGCGATCGATTCCAGTGCGGCCCGGGCCAGCCCGTCCGCGTCGAGTGCCGCCGGATCGCGCCCGCACAGTGCGGGCAGCAGTTCCCGGGCGGCGGCCAGATCGCCGGATTCCAGCCGGTCGGCCATCATCCGCCCGGTCCGGGCCAGACTCGTTCCGCCCAGGACCGTCCAGGTCGCGGCGGCCACCGAAATAGCACCGCCCCGCCGCAGCGCGGCGCCGAGTCCCACGACCGATCCCACCAGCACCAGTTCGTGGACCACCCCCGCCCGCCGGTGATCTGCGTAGCTCACCGATTCCAGCGACGCGGCCAGCATCCCGAACCCGGCCACCGGATGCCCGCGCCGGGGGTCCCCGGCCGCCCGATCGATGGCGAAGCCGATCAGCAGACCCGCCGCGGTCGAAACACCTCTGCGCACCGGGTGAGCGTATCCAGCGATGATGCCGTGCCCGTGCCGGGGACGACCCGGTCCCGGAATTACCCCGGCCGGTACCGATGTTGGCAGGATCGACCGGGAAGCGGCCGATACCGCTACAACCGGACCGCCGGCGGCCGCTCGCCCCGATGTCACACATCGGGGGCCCGCATCGTCGACCCGGTGAGACCGACGCCCGATCACGGGCCACGACCGAACGGGGAACCGCAGTGACCGACCGAGATGGAGCCACCGATCTGGCCCGGCGTTTCGAGGAACTGCGCCCCTACCTGCGCCGGCTCGCCTACAGCACGTTGGGCAGCCTCGCCGACGCCGACGATGTGGTGCAGGAGGCGTGGTTGCGGCTGCAACGGCAGCAGGCATCCGGGGATGCACCCATCGAAAATCTGCAGGCGTGGCTGACCACGGTGACCGGACGCCTGGCGCTGGATCAGCTCGGCTCGGCGCGGATGCGGCGCGAACAATACGTCGGCGAATGGCTGCCCGAACCCGCGGTCTCGGACTGGGAGGACCCCGCCGACCGGATCTCCCAGGACGAACGGGTCACCATGGCGCTGCTGGTGGTGTTGGAATCGCTGTCCCCGGCCGAGCGCACCGCGTTCGTCCTGCAGGACGTGTTCGGGATGTCGGGGCCCGAGGTCGCCGAGGTGGTGGGCCGCACCCCGGCCGCGGTCCGGCAGCTGGCCTCGCGGGCCCGCAAGCGGGTCGAGGACGGAACCCCGCGTTTCCCGGCGTCGCCGGACGAACAGGAGAAGGTCGTCTCGGCGTTCTCGGTGGCCTGGCGGTCCGGCGATATGAGCGCCCTGCTGGGCGTGCTCGACGAACGGGTGACCCTCACCGCCGACGGTGGCGGCAAGGTTCCCGCCATCCGCAAACCGGTCGCGGGCGCCGAGCTCATCGCCAAGATGCTGCTCGGCTGGTACCACCTGCCCGCGGCCGAAGGCGGCTGGGGCCGGACGATCGAGGTCAACGGGATGCCGGGTCTGCTGGTGTTCGACGGTCAGCACCACGGGGTCTTCTCGTTCACCGTCGACGCGGACCGGATCACCGCCATCCACGTCGTCCGCAATCCGGACAAGCTGCGTGATCTGCCCGCCGATGCCGATGCCGAATGGATGCTGCGTGCGCCGGGCGAGGACTGAGGCCGGGTTCCCCGGTCTGCACCACGTCTGCGAGCGGCGGATCGAGCGCGTTAGGTTGCGTGTATGAGGATCGAAGTCAGCGGGCACCGGCCCGAGGTCGACGCCACCGCCTGGATCGCGCCCACGGCGAACGTGATCGGCCGGGTGAAGCTCGGAGCCCAGGTCAGTATCTGGTACAACGCGGTGCTGCGCGGTGACACCGAACTGATCACCGTCGGGGAGCGCAGCAATATCCAGGACGGCTGCGTACTGCATGCCGACCCGGGCTTTCCGGCCACCGTGGGCGCCGGGGTGTCGGTCGGGCACAACGCGATCCTGCACGGTTGCACCATCGAGGACGACTGCCTGATCGGGATGGGCGCGACCGTACTCAACGGCGCGGTGATCGGCCGGGGCAGTTTGATCGCCGCGAACGCGCTGATTCCGGAGGGCGCGCAGATCCCGCCGGGGTCGCTGGTGGCGGGGGTCCCGGGCAAGGTGCGCCGCGAACTCACCGCCGAGCAGCAGCGCGGTGTGGAACTCAATGCCATGGTCTATCTGCACCATATGGCCGAGCACCGGACAGCGAAGGAGATCTGAGCCGCTTTGCGCCGGCTATCCCCGGACACGCTATTGGACAAGCGTCCAGTAGGTGACTGATAGGATGGAACCAACGTATCCGGGGAGACGGGCGGACCCGAAACCCACTGTCCCGCAAGGCGTCGACGTTTCGGACGACCCGTACACGTGGGCACGGTGAGGTGCCGGCAGGAGGTATGACGGGTGGCGTGCGAGCAGTCCGGGACGCGCCGGTCGACCGGAGAGGTCAGCGTGGCCGATATCGCCGCGCAACCAGGCGGAATCGAGGCGCTGCGGCGCCGGGTGCACGAACTACGTTCCAGCGGAGTCGATTTCGCGGCCAACGCGATCGAACACGAGATGGCCGAACTCGATCTACCCCGGGAGTGATAACCGGCACGAAACCAATGCGCAGGTCACCCCGTGCGCCGGACGTCGGATACAGTGTGGAAACCATGCCGCCCGTACCGCCGATTCTGCAACGCATCCTTGCCGAACCCCCCGCCGACAGCGGGAAAGTGCTCGACAGCGCGTTATCGGCATTCCTGGACTTCGGGATCAAACGCACCAGCATGGGCGAGATCGCCCGCCGCGCCGGGATCAGCCCCGCGACCCTCTACCGTCGCTTCGAATCGAAGAACGACCTGGTGGAAGCCGTAACAGTGCGCGAAGCACAGCGTTTCGTCGCCAAAATCGACAACCGGGTACGCACGGTGGCCGGCTCCGAGGATCAACTCGTGGAGATCTTCGTGGCCTTCATCTCCGCCATCGCCGGTAACCCACTGCTGATCCGGCTACTACGCACCGAACCGGACCTCGTACTCCCCCGGCTCACCACCGAGGCCGGACCCATACTGGCCGTCGGCCGTACCTACCTGGCGGCGAAACTGCGAGAACTGAACGAAAACGGTACCGATTTCGACCCCGACCCGGTCGCCGAGATCATGGCCCGCCTCGCACTGTCACTGGCACTCACCCCCGACGGACTCATCCCTGTCCAGGACGAAGCAGCCGGCCGCGAATTCGCCCGGCGCACCCTGCTCCCCATGGTCCGTGTCGATGGCGGCGCCTCCGGCGCCGCGGGGTCGGGGCCCTTGTAACCCGACTTTGTGGTGAGCCCGCCCTCGTGCTGGACTCTCCCCTCATGATGGGCCACACCTCCGGCGGGGCTGTCGGGACCTGGTGACCCCGGTTCTTCGGTCCGGCGATCGGTCGCTGTGTTCCTTCGCTCCGTCGCTCCGGGACCGGGGCGGGCGGCGACTGCGCAGCGGGCGCCGCATCCGGTGTGCGCCGGAGGCTGTTCGGGGGCATCGGCCCGACGTGGAGGGTTCATCATGTCTGTGGACCGGCGCTCGGTGACGTGGCCCGGACGCTTCGGGTGTGCACGGCCGTCTCACAGGGCAAAAGCCCGGTGGACCAGTTCGTTCAATTCTTCCTGCCCGGCCGGGCCGGTCTCCGGTTCTTCGGCCAGCGTCCGCACCCGGCAGACGATCGCAGCCGCGGCCGGCGTGCCCGGATCCGGTAGCGGCAGCCGGGATACGTACTGGGTGATCCAGCGCCGCCGCCCGGAATAGAGACGGTTACCGCAGACCGCGTCGTAATACCGCAGCCCCAGCGACGAATTGGCGACCCCCATGATCAAACAGGCCAGATCCTCGGCACCCGCGTCCCCGCCGAGATCCGCCAGCGAGATCCAGTAGCAGTCACCGTTGACCACCGCACCGGAGCGATCCAGCGCGAACCGCGGCCGGTCGCTGATATCCGGGAACACCACCTTCGGAATCCGCCACAGATGCGGCCGCTGCGGCACCCAGTGCTCGAACCATTTCCGGCCCGCCGCGGTGAGGTAATCCCGGGCGGCCAGCACCTCCCGATGCTGTTCCAGATAGGCCGCAGTGCGCGGATATCGCGCCAGATCCACCGGGACCCGGCGGGTCCGCGTGAGGTCGTAGGGATACAGCACCCGTGTCTCGCGTGCCCGCTCTATCCGCCACGGACGCAGATCGTGGTGGGTGATGAGGTCTCGCAGCAGTTCCGGTTCGGCCGCCGGGTCACCCCAGTGCGCCGCGATGAACACCTTGTCCGCGTTTGTCTTGATCCCCACCCGGATTCGCCCGAGGTCGCCGAAGGTCCGCCACATGCGCTCGGAGACCCCGCGCAGCCACTCGTCGTCCCCCACCCGGGACATCCGCCATCCCACCGATACGGCCGCCGGACCCGGCTCGGTCGCCAACCGCCCCACCGTCACCGCGAACCTGCGGCCCTGCCGCCACACTGTCGCGTCGGCGGCGCGACCGAGTGCCGCGAACAGTTCCAGATCAGCGTCCGCCGCCGCGACTGCCGGCCCACCCGGGTGCGCTCCGGAAGCGCCACGCGCCACGGTGCCCGGCAGTCCCACTTCCGGCCCCCACCCCACCGGAGCCGGCCCGGCCGACGGGTGTTCCGGCCGGTCCGAGCGGCGCGCGCCGGCGATCTCGGCATCCGGGACATCCCCGGATTCCTCCTCGTAGACCGACACGTAGCGGCAGTCCCCCCGCTCCCCGGCCCGCACAGCTATCGTCACCGCCGGCAATACCGCTGCCTCGAACAGCTTGGTATCCCCCAGGTCGTACAGTTCCACCGGCGTCAGATCGGCCAGCAGCAGCCCCCGGAGATTCGCACCCGCCTTGGTGGTGAGGAAACGGTTCGCGCACAGCAGACCGAGCACCGCGCCCGGGGCCATCAACCGCGGCAGCGCCGCCACGAACGGATGGGTGAGATCGATCCGGCCGCGCAACCCGAACTGTCCACGCAACGCCTGTGCGGCCTCTCCGCCCAACTGCTGAGTGCGAACATACGGCGGATTCGCGATCACCGCGTCGAAAGACGCCGCGGGCAACCGCGCACAATCGGCCAGAAAGTCACGCTGCCGCCATTGCGCAACCACTCCGGTCGCCGCGGCCCGCCGCCGGGCGAGCGCCAACCCGGCCGGGTCCAGGTCGTAACCCACGAGTTCCACCGGCGTCCCCGGCAGCAGTCCGGCCAGTGCGTCCCGGATTGCGAACAACAGTTCCCCGGACCCACAGGCCGGATCCAGAACCCGCACCGGCCCGGCCGAGTCGATCCGCGCGGCCACCCGGCCGGCCAGGAACCCCGCAAGCGTCGCGGGCGTGTAATGCCGACCATGACGTTTGCGCTCGCGAGCCCCCGCTCCATCGCGTCCCATCCGCGTATTGTCGTCGACCGCGCCCCCTTACCAGACGCTTTCGGAGGAAGTGCGCTCTGTGGGCGCGGGGTTCTGCCCCGACCACGACCGACCCCACAGCGAGTCCATATGCCGACCCGGCCGTCGAATGCCGACACAACCCGCACGCGTCGAGATGCTTACGAGACACCTCAAAGGGTTGAGGCCCGTCTCGCCCTTGGCCGGAGATGCTCAACGGTCGCATTCCACGGACGGCCGACCGCACGTCGCATGAGCCGAAGGCTCGAGTCTCGAGGACGAAACGGCGAGACACCAGGGGGCCTCAACCCCGCGGCGCCGGAGGCGCCGCCGAAATCACAAGGGAATGTTCTTGTGATGGCTGGGCCGGCACGGCGCGGCCGCCAATGCTTCGGCGATCTTGCTGCGCGTATGAGCCGGATCGATGACCTCGTCGACGACCCCGATCGCCACTGCCCGGTCCACCCCGCCCGCAATGGCTTCGTGTTCGGCGGTGAGCCGCTCGTGCAGTGCCTCGCGCTCTTCCGCGGGGGCGGCGGCCAGGGCTTTCTTGTGCAGGATGCCGACCGCGGCTTTCGCACCCATCACCGCGACCTCCGAACCCGGCCACGCGTAGACCGCGGTGGCGCCGAGCGCGCGCGCGTTCATCGCGATATAGGCGCCGCCGTAGATCTTGCGGGTGACCAGGGTGACCCGCGGCACCCGGGCTTCGGCGAACGCGTGCAGCAGTTTCGCGCCGCGCCGCACCACGCCGTCCCATTCCTGGCCGACACCGGGTAGGTAGCCGGGGACGTCGGTGATCACGACGAGCGGGATACCGAAGGCATCGCAGAGCCGGACGAACCGGGCCGCTTTCTCGGCGCTCTTGGAGTCCAGGCACCCGCCGAGCCGCAGCGGGTTGTTGGCGAGGACACCGACAGTGCGACCGGCCAGCCGGCCGAGACCGGTCACCATGGAGCGGGCGTAGCCGCCCTGCAATTCTTCGAAGCTGGATTCGCCGTCGACATTGTCGAGCAGCTCGTGGACCAGCGGTTTGACATCGTAGGCGCGTTTGGCCGAGGCCGGCAGTAGCGCCAGCAGGTCGACATCTCCGTGTTCGGCGGCGCGCAGGTCGAATTCGCCCTGTTCGGCGAACATCGATACCAAGCGGCGGGCGCGGTGCACGGCGTCGGCTTCGTCATCGGCCACGATATGGGTGACACCGGACTTCTTCCCGTGGGTTTCCGGGCCGCCGAGCGTGACCATATCCACTTGTTCACCGGTGACACTGCGCACCACGTCGGGACCGGTGACGAAGACCCGGCCCTCGGGGGCCATGATCACGATATCGGTGAGGGCGGGGCCGTAGGCCGCGCCGCCGGCCGCGAAGCCGAGTACCACCGAGATCTGCGGCACCCGGCCGGAGGCACGAACCATCGCTTCGAAGACCAGACCGACCGCATGCAGGGCCTCCACGCCTTCGGCCAGCCGCGCGCCACCGGAATGCCAGAGACCGACCACCGGCGCACCGGACTCGATCGCGGTGTCGATCGCGTCGACGATGTGCTTGCAACCCTCCACACCCATGGCACCACCCATCACGGTGGCATCGGAGCAGTAGGCGACGGTACGCACGCCGTCGACCTCGCCGACCGCGGCGAGCACGCCCGACCTGTCGCGGGTGTGCAGCGGCAGCACGGTCCCGGGGTCGAAGAAGCGCTGGAGTCGCCCGAGTGGGTCACGCGGATCCGTCGCGGTTTCCTGATGGCGGGCCGGAGCGATAATCGTCATCGCGTTCTCTCCTCGATGATGGGTGACCGACACACCGGCCACGGGTGTCCGAAAGACCGGACGGGGCCGCCCGGATGAACCCGGCGGCCCCGTCTGTGGGTCGTCGAACTACTCGGCAGGCAGCTAGGCCCGACCGAAGGCGAGCGCGACATTGTGCCCACCGAAACCGAACGAGTTGTTGATCGCGTACTCGATCTCCTGGCGGCGGGCTTCGCCCTTCACCACGTCGAGGTCGATCTCGGGATCCTGGTTTTCCAGGTTCAGGGTGGGCGGCACGATGCCGTCCCGGATGGCCATCACGGTGAGCACGGACTCCAGCGCACCGACGGCGCCGATCGAGTGTCCGAGCGCTGATTTGGGCGCGTAGACCGAGGCGTGGTTGCCGACGGCCTTGTTGATCGCCTTCGCCTCGGCGGTATCGCCGATCGGGGTGGCGGTGGCGTGGGCGTTGATATGGGTGATGTCCTGTTTGGACAGACCCGCGGTCTGCATGGCCCGGGTCATGGCGCGGGCGGCGCCCGTGCCCTCGGGATCCGGTGCGACCAGATGGAAGCCGTCGGAGGTGATACCGGCGCCCAGCAGGCGGGCGTGGATGGTGGCACCACGGGCCTTGGCGTGCTCTTCGGTCTCGATGACCATGAGCGCACCGGCCTCGCCGAAGACGAACCCGTCACGATCCTTGTCGAAGGGACGCGAAGCGCCCTTCGGATCGTCGTTGCGGGTGCTCATCGCGCGCATCATCGTGAACGCGGCGATCGGCACGGCGTCGATGAAACCCTCGACACCGCCGGTGACGACCATATCGGCATCGCCCATGACGATCATGCGCCATGCGTTGGCGATGCCTTCGGAACCCGACGAGCACGCCGAGACCGGAGTGACCACTCCTGCCCGGGCCTTCAGCTCGAGACCGACGACGGCAGACGGCCCGTTCGGCATGACCATCTGAACAGCGAGCGGCGAGATCTTGCGATAGCCCCCGTTCTTCAGCTTGTCGACCGAATCGATGAGCGCGTCACCGCCACCTAGTCCAGTGCCGATGGCCACACCCAGTCGCTCCGGATCGACCTCCGGACTGCCCGCGTTGCGCCAGACCTCGCGGCCGAGCACGGTCGCGAGCTGTTCGACGTAGGCCATCCGGCGGGTTTCGACCCGGCTCAGCAGCGTATCCGGACGAACCTTCAGGTGGCCGCCGATACGGACCGGCAGATCGTATTCCTCGACGAAGGAATCCTCGAGAACGTCGATACCGCTCTCGCCGTTGAGGAGACCCTTCCACGTCGCATCGACGTCACCCGCGATCGACGTGGACGCCGCCAGGCTCGTGACGACGACGTTCGGGAAGTTCCCGTTCAAGGTGGAAGGAGTGGTCACGGTGTCGGCCCTACTCGGCGCTGTCGAACTTGGCCTTGAGCTCGGCGGCGGTGTCAGCGTTCTCCGCCTCGAGCTTCTGGATGTAGTTGACGGCGTCGCCGACCGTCTTCAGGCTGGCCAGATCTTCGTCCGGGATCTTGACCCCGTACTTGTCCTCGGTCTGAACCGCGATCTCGACCATGGACAGCGAGTCGATGTCCAGGTCATCGACGAAGGACTTCTCGATGGTCACCTCGGAGGGTTCGATACCCGTAACCTCTTCGATGATCTTGCCGAGTTCCTCGACGATTTGTTCCTGGGTCAGAGCGGCCACTTCGTGGCTCCCTTCTAATTTTCTCGTGTAGGGCTTACATATTTCTTCGGGCCGGATCGGTGTACGTGTTACGCCGCTCCGGTGCCGTGCTCCCGTGAGGTTCCTCGGAAACACAGCCGTAGGCAAGCTAGCCGGAGCTCGTGAGCTCGGCCAGCGCGGGGATGTCCTCGGGGGTCTTCAGCGCCAGGTTGGGGGTGCCTTTGAGCTCCCGTTTGGCAATACCGACGAGTGTTCCCGCCGGTGGCAACTCCGCCACCGCCGAGACGCCGGCCTGCCGGACGGTTTCGGTGCACAGGTCCCACCGGACGGGCCGGGTGACCTGCGCGGCGAGCTTAGCCACCGCGTCCGCGCCGGACTCGACCGGCTTACCGTCGGCGTTCGACAGCAGCGGGCGAACCGGCTCGTGCGGGGTGATCTCGGCGATCGCCGCCGCCACCGCCTTCTGCGCGGGAGCCATGAACTCGGTGTGGAACGCGCCCGCTACCGGAAGCGCCCGTACCCGGGCCTTCTCCGGCGGGTTCGCGGCCAGTTCGGCCAGTGCGTCCAGACGCCCCGCCGCCACGATCTGTCCGGTGGCGTTGCGGTTGGCCGGGACCAGTTCCAGTTCTTCGAGCCGTGCCAGCACAGCGGCCTCGTCGCCGCCGAGCACCGCGGACATACCCGTGGGCTCGAGCGCGCACGCCTTCGCCATTTCGGCACCGCGGATGGCTGCCAGCGTAACTGCTTGGTCGGCGGAGATCACGCCGGCGACCGCCGCGGCGGCGAGTTCGCCCACCGAGTGGCCGGCCACGATGGTGTCGGCCGGTACCCGCTTGTCACCGATCTCGGCGAAGGCGAGCAGCGCGGCGGCGACCACCAGCGGCTGGGTCACCGCGGTATCGGTGATCTCTTCGGCGGTCGCTTCGGTCCCGAGCCGGATCAGATCCAGGCCGGATTCCTTCGACCACAGTGCGAGGCGGTCACGAGCGCCGGGCAGATCGAGCCAGGGCGCGAGCATGCCGGGTGTCTGAGAGCCCTGTCCAGGGGCGAACAACGCGATCACGTACCTAAGAAAACACTGTGAGACCGCATTTGCGAGATGTCGACGTGACTAGAGCTTTCGGACAGCTTTTGTATGGTCTCCACAAAAGCCCGCGTGGGGTGTCCGGATCGACCGAATCGGGGTGCGCGTTACAGCCCGTCTTTGTCCACTGGGACAAAAGAGTCGTCTGATGCTTGTGACGATGATTCGTTACGAGTTCGTGTCAAACGACCGACTGTGGCGGCGATTCGTAACACATACGCATCCCGCGGATTGAGCGGATCGCGACCGGTTACTTCCCCGATCCGCTTCAGGCGATACCGCACCGTATTTGGATGAACGTACAGTTGACGCGCGCACATCTCGACCGCGCCGCCGCATTCCAGGTAGGCATCCAGGGTGTCCGCCAAGGCAGAACCGGCAGAAGCCAACGGAAGGACAAGGTACTCGACGAGCGCGTCGACCGCAGCTCGATCACCGAGCAGAGCCCGTTCGGGCAGAAGTTCCATGGCGTGGACCGGACGCGGCGCCTCCCGCCAGCCGATCACCGCCTCCATCCCGGCCAGCGACTCCAGCGCGCTGCCGTGCGCGGCACCCAGGGTCCGCATCGTCGGCCCGATCACCACGGGACCGTCCGCGAACGCCTCGGTGAGCAGATCGTCCATGAACGGTGAGGCGTGCAGAGCATCGCCGAGCGGACCGCTCACCACCATCACCAGGCGCGCGCCCTGGACGGCCGCGAGCGCGGCCCGCCCGTGCCGGGCCGCGATCGTGTGCACCGCGCCGACCACCGAAACGCCTTGATCGCGCGGCGGAGTACCCACCAGCACCGTAGCCGGGGCCGTCGCGTCCCAGTTCAGCGTCGCCGCGCGCGAGAGCATGTCGGGGCCGGTGTCACCACGCACCACCGCGTCCACTACGAGCGCCTCGAGCCGGGTATCCCACGCACTCCGGGATTCGGCCGCGCTGGCGTACACCGAAGCGGCCGCGAAACCGAGTTCACGCCCGTATCTCAGTACCGCCTCGGTGAGCGCGACCAGTTGCCGGTCGTTGCGCGCCAGTGCGGGCAGCCACTGTTCGAAGAACTCCATGGCCACCCGGACCATGTCCACGGTCTGGCGCAGCGTCAACCGCCGCGCCAGATCCTGCGGAATGACCTGGAAGGCGTCCAGGCTGAACCGGATATCACTGTCCGGGTCCTGGAGCCATTCCAGGAAGTTGACCACCGCGGTCTGCACCAGCATCTGGACGCCCGCGCGCTGCGCGGCGTCCAGATCGGCGAAGAACGGCAACCGATCCTGCATCGACCCCACGGCTTCGGTGGACAGCCGACCGGAGAACTGCTTGACGCGCTTGAGCAGCGTATCCGGCAAGGGGTCGCGGTTCTGCCGGTTCGGCGACAGGGCACCGGTCGGCAGGTACACCTCGTGCTCGTTGGAGCCTTCGGTGACCCGGCGCGGACGCGGTGGTCTGCGTTCGATCATCGAACCGCCGTCACTCCGCGTCTCCGGCCCCGCCCGCGGTGAACTCCGGAGCCGACGCCACATCGTCGATCCGGTACCGGGCGGCGGCCTCGGCGGCCTTCGCCGGATCCAGCGTGCCGATCCGGCCCAGACCGGCCAGTGCGGCGACCACGATGGACTCCGCGTCGACGTTGAACACCCGGCGGGCGGCGGGCCGGGTATCGGAGAACCCGAATCCGTCGGTCCCCAGCGTGGTGAAATCGCCCGGGACCCACTTGCGGATCTGGTCGGGCACGGCGCGCATCCAGTCGGTGGCGGCCACGAACGGCCCCTGCGCGTCGGCCAGGGCGCGGGCCACGTAGGGCTGCCCCGCGTCCTCACCCGGATGGTGCAGCGCCTCGATCTCGAGTTCGAGGGCTTCCCGGCGCAGCTGACCCCAGGAGGTCACCGACCAGACATCGGCGGCCACCCCCCAGTGGTCGGCCAGCAACTGCTGGGCCCGCAGGCCGTCGGGCACGGTGACTCCGGAGACCAGGATCTGCGCCCGGACATCACCGGCGCCACCCTTCTTGTACAGGTACAGCCCCTTGAGCAATCCGTCGACGTCGAGCCCCTCGGGCTCGGCCGGCTGCTGATAGGGCTCGTTGTACAGGGTGATGTAGTAGAAGATGTTCTCCCCGCCGAACCCGTCCACTCCCGGTGTTCCGCCGTACATCCGGCGCAGGCCGTCGCGCACGATATGGGCGATCTCGAAGGAGAACGCCGGATCGTAGGACACCACCGCCGGATTGGTGGACGCCAGCAGCAGCGAATGGCCGTCGTTGTGCTGCAGACCCTCACCGGTGAGGGTGGTCCGGCCGGCCGTCGCGCCGAGCACGAAGCCGCGGGCCAGCTGGTCGGCCGCGGCCCACAGACCGTCACCGGTGCGCTGGAACCCGAACATCGAATAGAAGATGTAGAGCGGGATCATCGGCTCGCCGTGCGTGGCATACGAGGTGCCGACAGCGGTGAACGACGCCGTGGAACCGGCCTCGTTGATGCCCTCGTGCAGGATCTGCCCGACCGAGCTCTCCTTGTAGGCGAGCATCAGTTCCGCGTCGACCGAGGTGTAGAGCTGGCCGTTGCGGTTGTAGATCTTCAGCGAGGGGAACCAGGAGTCCATACCGAAGGTCCGGGCCTCGTCCGGGATGATCGGCACGATGCGCTTGCCGATTTCCTTGTCGCGCAGCAGTTCCTTCATGAGCCGCACGAGAGCCATGGTGGTGGCGACGTTCTGCTTGCCCGAGCCCTTGCGCACCGACTTGTACGCCTCGTCGCCGGGCAGTTTCAGCGGTTCGATGTTCGTCCGCCGCTCCGGCAGGAACCCGCCCAGCGCCTTGCGCCGATCCAGCATGTACTGGATCTCCTTGGTCTCCGCGCCCGGGTGGTAGTACGGGGGCAGGTACGGATCCTTCTCCAACTCCGCGTCGCTGATCGGGATGCGCTGCAGATCGCGGAAGTCCTTGAGATCCTGCAGGGTCAGCTTCTTCATCTGGTGCGTGGCATTGCGGCCCTCGAAGTGCTTGCCGAGGGTGTAGCCCTTGATGGTCTTGGCCAGGATCACCGTCGGCTGGCCCTTGTGCGCCAGCGCTGCCGCGTAGGCCGCGTACACCTTGCGGTAGTCGTGCCCGCCGCGCTTGAGGTTCCAGATCTCCTGATCCGACAGGTCCTGCACCAGCGCCTTCGTGCGCGGGTCGCGGCCGAAGAAATGGTCGCGGACGTAAGCGCCGTCGTTGGCCTTGTAGGTCTGGTAGTCGCCGTCGGGCGTGCTGTTCATCAGGTTCACCAGCGCACCGTCACGGTCGGCGCCCAGCAGCGCGTCCCACTCCCGGCCCCAGATCACCTTGATCACGTTCCAGCCGGCACCGCGGAAGAACGACTCCAGTTCCTGGATGATCTTTCCGTTACCGCGAACCGGGCCGTCGAGGCGCTGCAGGTTGCAGTTCACCACGAAGGTCAGATTGTCCAGACCCTCCAGGGCCGCCACATGGGCGAGGCCGCGCGATTCGGGTTCGTCCATCTCCCCGTCGCCCAGGAACGCCCACACATGCTGATCGGAGGTGTCCTTGATCCCGCGGTCGTGCAGGTAGTGGTTGAACCGCGCCTGGTAGATGGCGTTCATCGGGCCCAGGCCCATCGACACCGTCGGGAATTCCCAGAAATCGCTCAGCAGCCGCGGATGCGGATACGAGGGCAGGCCCTTGCCGAGGCCCCCGTGGCTGTACTCCTGACGGAAACCGTCGAGTTGATCGGTGCTCAGCCGGCCCTCGAGGAATGCACGAGCATAGATACCGGGCGAGGCGTGACCCTGGATGAAGATCGAATCGCCGCCGCCGGAATGGTCCTTACCGCGGAAGAAATGGTTGAAGCCGACCTCGTAGAGCGCCGCCGAGGACGCGTAGGTCGAGATATGGCCGCCGACACCGATACCGGGACGCTGCGCGCGGTGCACCATGATGGCCGCGTTCCAGCGGATCCAGGCCCGGAAGCGCCGCTCGGTCTCCTCGTCACCGGGGAACCAGGGCTCGTTCTCGGTCGGAATGGTGTTGACGTAGTCGGTGGACGTCAGCGCGGGAATGGAGACCCGGCGCTCGCCGGCGCGCTCCAGCATCCGGAGCATGAGATAGCGGGCCCGGCCGGGACCCTCGCGGTCGAGCATCTCGTCGAAGGACTCGAGCCATTCGCTGGTCTCCTCCGGGTCGATATCCGGTAGGTAGGACGCCACTCCTTCACGAATCACACGGACTCGGCCACCGGGCGGTACGCCGTTGGCGTCGCGAGGGGTGGGAGCGGAACCCGGCACAGCGGATTCCGCCGGGACGCCAGAGTGGATCAGATCGGTCAAAACTGCTCCTCGTACAGGGGGTGGTCGAGCTGATGGCTGCGGTGACCCCGAGTGGCCCGCTGGTGTGCTGACCACTCGTGACGACTTTTCCGGGCGCGCCCGCATCCTCGCGTGGCGCGTCCCACATCATCATGTCAGTCCTCGATCCAGTACCGTGCGACAGGCAGCGGTTACCGAGGAGTCGGGAGGACGATGGAAGGGCTGGACCCGCGCCGTGTGGGCCTGGTGTGCGCCGCGGCGGCACTGGTGGCCTGCGCGACCGTCGCCGGCTGCGCACAGCAGGTGGAGGGTGTCGCGACGCCGAACGCCGCCGAGGCGACCGCCTATCGCGCCTATGCGTCGTCCTCGTCCGCCGCCGCCACGTCGTCGCAGATCGCGGCCTCCCGGGACAAGGCCATCTCCGACAACTGCACCCTCTTCCCCGGCACCACCGGTGTCGGGGTGACCGAATACAACGAGTTCGTCGACGCGCACGACAACAATGCGCCGGATTACGACGCAAAACGTGACAGCGCGGTCACCGCGCTCGACGACGCGGCCCGGCAGGTCGAAGGCGGCGTGAACTCTGCGGGCGCCCAGCTGCCCGAGGAGTTGAAGACGAAATTCATCGCCTACGTGGACGCCGCGCGCGCCCTGTCCCAGGCCACCCGGGAGATGACCTACACCTCCCCGGTGGGTCCGCTCAACGATGCGAGCAAGCGTGTGAACGACGCGCGCAACGCGGTGCGCGATGCCTGCCCCAGCTGACCCGTATCGCCCGTCACCAGGGGTTTCCCGCGACATCGAAAATTCGATCTACCCGATCGGCTTGCGTTAGGGCCGATAACCATGTTCGCTTGCAGATATCTGTAGTCGGGAGTTGAGGAGGACGCCACCGTGGTCGCCGCGGCGGAGGATCAGAATTTCGCGCAGAAGCTTGGCATCACCCACGGCATGGTTGTCCAGGAGCTGGGTTGGGACGAGGACACCAACGACGACCTGCGGGCCGACGTCGAGGAGACCTCCGGCAGTGAACTGCTGGACGACGACTCCGACGAGGTCATCGATGTCGTCCTGCTGTGGTGGAGGGAGGGGGACGGAGACCTGGTCGACGAGTTGATGGAGGCGATCGGCCCGCTCGCCGACGACGGCTTCATCTGGGTGCTCACCCCCAAGACCGGTAACGACGGCCATGTCGATCCCAGTGAGATCGCCGAGGCCGCCCCCACCGCCGGTCTCACCCAGACCTCGGCCATCAAACTCGGCGAATGGTCGGCGAGCCGTTTGGTGCAGCCCAAGGCCCCCACCAAACAGCGCTGAGCCGCCCACAGCTGTCCGCGCGCCCCGGTCCGGGGTGCGCGGCCCGAGATTCGGAGGATCCCATGCCCCTCGAGGTCGGCACCCAGGCGCCGGAGTTCACCCTCAAGGACCAGAACAATCAGGAAGTCTCGCTGTCGGACTACCGCGGCGACAAGAACGTCCTGATCGTTTTCTACCCGCTCGCTTTCACCGGCATCTGCCAGGGCGAGCTGTGCAAGGTCCGCGACGAACTGCCGCGCTTCCAGAACGACAACACCGAGATCCTCGCGATCTCGGTGGGTCCGCCGCCCACTCACAAGATCTGGGCGGCCGAACAGGGCTACACGTTCCCGCTGCTGTCGGATTTCTGGCCGCACGGCGCGGTCGCCCAGGAGTACGGCGTCTTCAACGACACCACGGGCTTCGCCAACCGCGGCACCTTCGTCGTGGACCGGGAGGGAATCATCCGTTTCGCGGAGATGAACGGCCCCGGAGAGCCCCGTGACCAGGCGGCTTGGGAGAAAGCGCTCGCCGCGCTAGATTCATAGACCGTTACCCCCGGACGATGTCCGGGGGTCCGGGCGTATAGCTCAGTGGTAGAGCTCTGGTTTTACACACCAGCGGTCGGGGGTTCGAACCCCTCTGCGCCCACCAGGAACACCCAGGTAATCAAGCCGGAAGGGCATCGCCGTCGTGCCCCACGCGGTTTTCGTGGGGCTTTGCGGGGCACTCCGCGACGTTGGGGCAACGTGGCGGTACACCCCTTGGGCTGGTCTCACGATGTGATCACGCAGCGGGGCCCTACCCCTGGCCGAAGTGGGCGGCATGTCCATTCGGCCGGACGGCCATCAGCGCGAAATGCGGTATGTGAGTGCGTTGCATGACAACCACCCGCCGGGTCGGGCGGAGCCGGGCGAGTCGATTCACTCGATGAGCGGTAGCGCACGGATCGCTGCTGAATCAACGAACTCCTCCGATGTGGACCGTGCTGACGCCGTCACCGACGACGACGTCGGGCCCGATCCGCTCCCGGCGACCGATGGGCGGTTTGGGGCCCATTTCGCAAGCGACGATTCGGTACCGTCGTTGGGGGCCGTCGTAAACCGTCGTAAACCGTAGAGCGTCCATCGCTCGGATCGACCTCGCATCCGCCTCTTGTAAACGGCATGACCGGACATTCCGGAGAACGCCCGTTCGCTCAATGGCTCGGATCGACCAGCATCCTCAATTCGGTACGAGCGTGCGTTCGGGCGATGCCAGGATGGCATGGTCAGTCAGTTCGGAGAAGTAGGCGTGTTCGTGTGCGCAGGGGGTGGCGTAGGGGCGACCGCAGTTGCCGAGTGAGCGTGGTGCAGACGTCGAAGAGCGCTCGCCGCCGGAAATGCGGGCCGGCCTCGGCGGCGGCGTCCGCAGCGAAGAAGGTGTGGA
Source organism: Nocardia sp. NPDC001965 (assembly GCF_053594175.1). Taxonomy (NCBI): domain Bacteria; kingdom Bacillati; phylum Actinomycetota; class Actinomycetes; order Mycobacteriales; family Nocardiaceae; genus Nocardia; species Nocardia sp. NPDC001965. Next base: position 172,601 of record NZ_JBSFDZ010000004.1, on the reverse strand, counting down.
GCTGCGGGTCGTCTTGCGTGATCCGGCAGTGCTCGGGATAGTCGCGGAACTGGTTGGCCCGGAACGCCTCCAGCGTCGGCGCGCTGATCCGCATACTGATCAGCGCTTCCAACGCCTGTGTCAGTTCGGTGCCCTGGTCGCCGGTGGCGGCCGGATCCCGGGCGGGGCCGCTGTTCCGGCACCGGCTCCCGCCGCGTCAGCGGCGGGGAACCGCCGGACCGGCGATTCGGCCTTCCGCATGAGCCTCAGGCGTGCCCGGCGGCGGCGCGTCCGACAGCAGCGGCAGCGCGCGGCGGTGCAGGTGATCTCGGATCGGCGTACTCGCTGATCGCGCCTCAGGGGCCACAAAGGCATGTATTTCTCGATTCAGGACAGAAACTGGCCTATATTCGCGGCACACTCTGATCATGAGCGAAACCGAAGCGACTCCGAATCAGACCGACATCACCGACTACGACGATCCGAACGCGCCGTGGAACCAGGCGTGGGATCAGCAGGGCAGCATCGCCGGCTGGAACGATGACGTGATCGAGGAGTTCCGGAAGAACTCGGGGAAGGTGGGCGGCGCTTACGCGGGCGGGGACCTCATCCTGCTCACCACCACCGGCGCCAAGAGCGGCAAGCGGCACACGACTCCACTGGGCCCCATGTACCGCGGCGACACCATGTTCGTGAGCTCGTTCATCGAGGACAAATACCCGGCCTGGTGGTACAACATCAAGGCGAATCCGCAGGTCACGATCGAGCTCCGGGACAAGACCCATCAGGCGACCGGCAAAGTGCTCGAGGGCGCGGACTACGACGAGTTCGCGGCCTGGGCATTGGCAAACAATCCCCTGCTGGCGGACTTCCAGTCCAAGGTCGACCGGCCCATGCCGCTGGTGGTGCTCACCTTCGACCGCGAGGGCTGAGCGGCTCCCGGCAACGGATACGCGGTACGGCGTCGCGCCCGGGCCTTCGGTTCCGCGCCCGGTGACCGGCGTCGTCGGGTTGCTGCACGGGTGCCATATCCAGTGCGCCCGAGGCCTGAGCGTCCCCCTCTTGCCGCACGATCCGAGCGGATTCGGTGCTGCCCGTGCCAGGCCCGGCACGGGCAGCACATCGGTCCGGGCGATCGCGCTGCCGCCGGACGCCCGGCGGCAGGGCCTCACACCTCGATATCGAAGCCGAGTTCCACATCGCACGCGGCTTGCCCGCCGCGGATACCCCAGCTCTCGGTCGGTATATCCCGCACGACGATGGTCACATGGTCCCGGGGTATGCCGAACGCGCCGAGGCGATCGACGATTTCGCAGTAGAGCCGCCGCTTCGCCGCCACCGTACGCCCGGCGAAACAGTCGACGGTCACCAGTGTGTAGTGCTCGGGCGAGGACAGCGCCGGGGGCACCGCGAACCGTTCCGGCTCGTGAACCACCAGCCGGACATGTTTGTCTTCCGGCGGAATCCCGAACGCCGCGACCAACGCGCCGTGCACGGCCTCGATGAGAGCGGTCTCGATATCCCGGTCATAGTTTCTACGCACTTCGACAAGAGAGCTTGGCACAGAACACTCCTACCGTCGGTGTCCCTGGAACACCAGCACATTCGGCGTACCTGCCGTGCCCCGCACGGCTTCCCCGGGCCGGGCAGGCCGAAGCCCCAGGGCATCGACCGGCCCGGCCCGGGTCCGCGGTATCAGGCCGCGATCTTCTCGCGACGCTCGTCGCCACCGGCGACGGTCAGCGTGCACCGATCCCCCGCGCAGGAGCGTTGCAACCGCCCTCGCGAAACGGTCTGCATCAGCCCGACCGCCCAGCAGGTCGGGCACCCACGCAGCGCGAAAATGCCCAGCGGCAGCAGTATCAGTCCGAGCGGCCCGACGACGGGGATCAGCGCGACCGAGCCGATCAGCGCACCGAACCCCACCACGCCGCGTACCAGGTGCTCGGACAAGGAAGCACTCGCGAAATCGGGACGGTCAGATCGTGTTCCGGTCATGATTTCCTCCCTGAGCCGGGTCGGATGCCCGGAGTGTTTCCCGGACCACTGCCCGGGCGCGGTGCAGCCGCGACTTCATGGCCGCCGTGCCGATACCCAGCGTCTCCGCGGTCATCCGGCCGCTGTAACCCTGGATATCGCGCAGAATGAGCACGCGACGGTGATCGGGAGGCAGCGTAGCGACCGCGGCCGCTACTCTGCCCGCTTCCAGCCGTCGCAGCACCTCGTCCTCGGCCGAGGCCGTTACGGCGATGTCCCGCGGCGGTGTGTGGTCCAGCGGCCTGCGCCGCGCACGCCGCAGGCATTCGTTGCGGACGATGCGGAACATCCACGACGCCAGTGCGCCCGAGGCCCTGAGCATCCCGATCTTGCGGTACAGAATGATCAGAGCCTCCTGCGCCGCGTCCTCGGCATCCTCCGGGGTGGCGCACAGCGAGCGAGCGAAACGCTGGACGTTCGGGTGGGAGCCCGATACCAGCGCGGCGATCGCGTCGACGTCACCGCCCTGCGCGGCCACGACCAGTTGTTCGCCGGGCCAGTTCGCGTCAGTCACGTCCACCTCGTTTGCGCTTCATGACGTACATGCACGTGCAGAGCAATACCAGCCCGACGGCGATACCGGTACCGATGATCACGACAACCTCCCTATCTCGTCCCCGCGTCGACGGGGACCTATATAAGAGGCGCGGCACGGAGAAAGGATTCAGCCCACGTCGCCCTCGTGTTCGGTCCACTAGCGGGACGACAACCCGAACCGGACGGCGGCGTCCGGGAACCGGACAGTGGAGGCAGCCGTCCGAAGTAGTCGAGCGACAGAACGACCACGGCTGCCGAATCGGCAACATTTCTGTCATGGGGATTTTCGGGAGAGGGCCGAGTCGGTGACCATTGCCGATCGAGACAACACCGTCACCACGATCACCACTTGATGACCTCATTCCGGTGACCGGGCCGCGGTATTCCTTGCCGACGCCGGTCGCCCTGCGACGGGATCGGGGGTTCGGCCCTGCCGCCGACGGATGGACACGGCTGTCGCCGCCCCTCAGGCTCGCGCGTAGTCGAGTTCGGCTTCCGTCTTTTCCGGGGCCGGCGCGCGGTCACCGTGGCGCAGATACGGGGACCTCAGCGCCGGGGCGATCGCGACGACCGCCAGAATCGCCAGCACGACGCCCAGTACCAGTGGCGCACGCAGGCCGAACGCGGGCACCAGGCTCGAACCGACGGCCGAACCGATGATGACGCCGAGCGTGATGAAGGATGTGTGCACCGTGTTCACCACCACGCCGGTGCCGCCCGCGCGCTGGACCCGGACCGCCATGGCCGGGTTCATCGTCACGCCGACCAGTCCGATGCCGAGCATGAACAGTACCGCCGGCGGCCGGGAGCCGGCACAGACGGCGAAACCGGCCAGGAACACGATATTCAGCAGGGTGCCGATCAGGAGTGTGGCGACCGTGTGCCGATCCGCCAGGCGTCCCACGATCGCGTTACCCACCACCGTCGCGGCACCGTAGGCGAGCAGTAGCAGCGGGACCGCGCCCTCCCCGAATCCGGTGAGCCGGGTGAGAACCGGGGCGAGGAAGCTGAAAACGGAGAAGGTCGCGCCGATGATCAGGGTGCTGGAGAGCAGCGCGAGGACCAGCTGGGGGCGCCGCAGCGCCCGTAGTTCGGCGGCCGGTGAAGGTGCCGGATCGTCCTCGGTGACGGCAGGGCGGTCGGGTTCCCGGACGAAGGCCAGGGTGAGTGCCGCCGCGACCGCGGTCAGGATGGCCACCGCCCAGAACGCGGCCTGCCAGCCGAACCGGCCGCCGATAAAGGTGGCCAGCGGTAATCCGAGCAGCGTGCCCAGCATGAGCCCGCTCATCGCGACGGATACGGCCCGGCCACGGAACTGTGTGTCGACGAGCCGCAGGGCGAGTGAGATCGCCAGGCCGAAGAATGCCTGCGCGGCGATTCCGGTCACCACGCGAGCCACGAGCATCACCGGATACGAGGGGGCCAGCGCGGCCAGGAGATTCCCGCTGAAGAAGATCGCGAAGACGACCATGAGCGCGGGCCTCGGCGGTATGCGCAGCAGGGTCAGCACGAGAAGGGGTCCGCCCAGTGCCATGGCGGCGGCGAATACCGTGACGAGATAACCGATCTGCGCCAGTCCGGTGTGCAGGCTCTCGGCGAGCTGCGGCATGAGTCCGGCGACGGCGAATTCGCTGGTGACCATGGCGAAAATACCCACGGCCAGCACGTAGACCGCGATCGGCACCACCGGGGTGCGGGCGGACGACGGAGTCGGTATCACAACAATCTCCCAATTTGTAACGAACGTTCTAAAATTCGGGCAGGGGCGGTGCGGACTCGACGAGCAATCCTCACGGGGGGATGCGACTCACCGGCGCCGGAAGAGTCGGCGACTCATTTTGTAACGAACGGTTCAAAACATGCGCATCCGAAAATCCCGATCGCCTCATCCGATTCAGCCGCCCGCCCGGCCCGGTCGCAGCGCACGCACCGCCGCCGCGACGATCTCGTCGCACCACGGGGCGGCGACCCGGCCCTGCGACGAGACCCGCAGACCCGCGACAGCGGAATTCACAAAGGCCGCAAGCCCTTCGGCGGACACACTCGTGGTGACCTCACCCGTCGACTGCCCCATCCGCAGCACCGCGGCCAGCAGCGCCAGGCGCGCGGTCGTATCCCGGCCGATCCGTTCGACACTCCCCACGTGATCGGGGTCGTCGGCCAGTTCGGTCACCGTGTTCACCGCGAGACATCCGCGCGGAGCGCCGGACGCCGCCCGCTCCGCTTCTTCGTCCACGACCGCCCGGAGCATCATCTCGATCCGTTCGATCACCCCGCGATCGGAATCGCCGATCATCTCCTCGGTGCGTGCCAGCGTCCGGCCCAGATATGCCTCGAGGCACACTGCGAACAATTCATCCTTGCTGCCGAAGGTGTTGTAGAGGCTGCTGCGCCCCAGACCTGTTGCACGGCATAGATCTTCGGCAGAGGTGGCATGCAATCCGGCGCGCCGGAACTGACGTGTCGCGGCGTCGACGACCTGTTCCCGATCGAAGCTGCGAGGGCGTGCCATGCGCTCACCGTAACTCATTATGTAACGAACTGTCCATAACCGACCCGGCGGCAGCCTTGCCCCGAAAGGCTGGACATCGGCCGTTACCCGGCGCGGCGCGGTTGGCGATCACGGGTCGATGAGCAAGGTCACGCTGTCGACCGAACTACCGATCCCCGCCCGGGACGCCTGTCCGCCGGCGCAGCTCCCGGAACTGTTCGCATACGTCGTCGCACCGCTGCTCCGCGGGTTTTTCCCGACGAGATCGAACCGGGCGCCACCGGCTCGGCACGGTGGTGGTGGTTCGGCGTGATTGCGAGAGGTCGAGTCCGAGGACGGATGGCGCGGACCGGGCATCCGGCTGTTCGTGCGGCTCGTGTTCCGGCACCTTCAGCGCCGCCGGCGGGAACACCGGCCGTCGCCGCGACCAGATGAACAGGCCCGCACCGGCCCTGACGGCCGGAGCGATCCCCTCCAGCGAAAACGAGTTCAGCCGACCTCGCGGCGCAACCAGGTGACCTCGGCGCCCTCACTGCCGGTCCGATAGACCTCGAGATCGGCGTCCCACGCAGTGCCCAGGGCTCGATCGAGCTCGCCCGCCAGATCGAAGCTCGAATGCCGGCCCAGTTCTCGATCGGCCCGGAGCAGGACCCGCAGCCGCATCTCGCCGACCATCACATCACCGTTGGCACTGGTGGAACCGTGCCACAGGCCCAGGGCAGGCACGAAACTGTAGCGCTCACCGTCGACACCCTCGCTGGGATCCTCGGTCACCTCGAAGCGCAGCACCGGCCAGGAGCGTAGCGACTGCGCGATACGGGACGCGGTACCGGCCGGGCCCACCCAATCGGTCGTCGCGCGCAGCTGGCCGGGCGCCGCGGGCTGAGCGGTCCAGCGCAGACAGGCGGGGACACCGAGCGCGTCCGCGAGGGCCCACTCGATATGCGGGCACAGCGCGGTGGGCGACGAGTGGATGTACACCACACCCGCCGTTGCCTCCGCGTATCGGGACGATGCGCGCACCACGTACACCTCCGGTTTCGACGATTCTCGTCTTCCCCAACGGTCCGTCGAAAAGGCGTTGCCCGAGTGTACTCGAGTGCTCGGTGTTACACGTGTTACTTCTCTGCCGTGTTGCGCGCGAGCGTCGTCTCCGCAATGACCGAATCGCTGAACGGAGGCCATACTTCACGCGACCAGTCACCGAAATTCTCGTCGCTCAAGGCCGCACAGGCCACGTCGTGGCGCGGGTCCACCCACAGGAATGTCCCCGATTGGCCGAAATGACCGAACGTCGCGGGCGAGTTGGTGGTGCCGGTCCAGTGCGGCGATTTACCGTCTCTGATCTCGAAGCCCAGGCCCCAGTCGTTGGGCCGTTGCGAACCGAAGCCCGGCAGGACACCGTTGCTGCCCGGAAACTGGACGGTGGTGGCCTCGGCGAGAGTCTGTGCCGAGATCAGTCGTGGTTCGAGGAGTTCGCCGGCGAAACGCAGCAGATCGGCGAGGGTGGACTGGGCACCGTGCCCGGCCGACCCGGCCAGCTCCGAATCGGACATACCCAGCGGTTCGAATACGGCCTCGCGGAGGTATTCCGGAAACGGGATACCGGCCTGCTCGGTGACAGCATCGGCCAGCAGTTCGAACCCCGCACTCGAATAGATCCGCTTGGCGCCGGGGCGGGCGAGGATATCGGTGGTATCGAAGGCCACACCGGAGGTGTGGGCGAGCAGATGACGGACGGTCGAACCGGGCGGTCCGGCAGGCTGATCGAGCTCGATCGCCCCCTCTTCCACGGCCACCAGCACCGCGTACGCGACCAGGGGTTTGGTGACCGAGGCGAGCCGGTAGACCCGATCGGGTTCGCCGGCCGACCACCGGCCGTCCCGGGTGACCACACCCGCCGACGCATGCCGGACCGGCCATTGCTGGATCTGCTCGAGTGCGCGCACACCCCGAGGTTACGAGACGGAACCGGTCCCACGGAATCCGCCCGGCAGGGGTTCGTGCGGGCCGGCTCGCCACCCGGCCCCGGATCCGCCGGAAACACGCTGCCGCGGCGCGGAAGAGCGCCACCGGCCGGCGGAAATCCGAGGCGCCGGCGTGCCGCGTTCGGCCGGATACCGGCCGGTGCCGGCGGGCCGGGAAACATCCGGCCCGCCGGGGGCACACCGCCCATCCGCCGGTGACCCGGCGGGGCGATATCAGCGATCCGCGTCCGTGTACTTGATGATGCCGCGGATGTTCTTGCCGTCGAGCATGTCCTTGTAGCCCTGGTTCACATCCTCCAGGGAGTAGCTGCGGGTGACCATATCGTCCAGGTTCAGCTGACCCGCCTTGTACAGCGAGAGCAGCCGCGGGATGTCCTGGCGGGCATTGCCGCCGCCGAAGATGCAGCCCTTGACCGTCTTCTGGAGCATGGACAGCAGGAAGCTGTTCAGCTTCACGTCGAAGGAGTCCATCCGGCCCATCGAGGTGACGACCAGCGTTCCGGCCTTCGCGGTGAGGATCAGGCCCTCTTCGATGTACTCGCCCTGCATCTCCCCCATGGTGAGGATGACCTTGTCGGCCATCCGGCCCTCGGTGGCCTCCATCAACGGCACGATGGCGTCGGCCATGCTGCTGTAGGTGTGGGTGGCTCCGAACTTCTTGGCCTGTTCCAGCTTCCACGGGTTCGGGTCGATCGCGACGACCTTCTGCGCACCGGACAGCACCGCGCCCTGCAGCGCGCTCATCCCGACACCACCGATGCCGACGATGGCCGCCGTATCGCCGGGGCCGATATTGCCCACATGGGTGGAGGAACCGAAACCGGTGGGCACCCCGCAGCCCACCAGGCAGGCGACCTCGAACGGGATCTCGGGATCGATCTTGACCACCGAGCTGTAGTGCACCGTCATATACGGCGAGAACGTCCCGAGCAGGCACATCGGGATGACGTCCTTACCGCGGGCCTGGATGCGGTAGCTGCCGTCGCTGATGGACTGCCCGGAGAGCAGGCCCATACCGAGATCGCACAGGGCCATATGGCCCGCCACACAGGACGGACAGCGGCCGCAGGCGGGGATGAACGACAGCACCACGTGATCGCCGACGGCGAGATCGGGCGGGGTGCCGGGGCCCAGCTTGGTGATGACGCCCGCGCCTTCGTGTCCGCCCATGGCCGGGAACGACGGCATCGGGGTGGCACCGGTGACCATATGGTGGTCCGAATGGCACATTCCGGCGGTTTCCAGCTGGATCTGTACCTCACCGGCGCGGGGATCGCCGAGTTCGATTTCCTCGACCGACCACGGTTCGTCGATCCCCCAGAGGATCGCGCCCTTCGTCTTCATTCGTGTCCGACCTCTCGCATGCGCGGGCTTTCATGTGACAGCCTCCACAGTACGATACGAACTGGAACACGTTCTAGTGGTTTGGAGAAGATTTTCCGGGGAGAACTGGTCGATCGACCATTCCGGCGCGGCCGGCGGTATCGATCCACCACCGACCGCATCCCGGAGAGCTCCCGAATCGTCCGCTTCCACTGCCGATGCTCCCCGCGCGCCGGTCCCCGCCGATGAGTCGGGAGATACGACCGGAGCTCACACCGGCGGGTGCGACCCGGCTCCGGAACCGGCCGAAATAATGAAACCTGTTCTCACTCCATGAGTCCGCGCGCCCGCGCGAAGAGCTCCAGCGTGTTGGCGTGCAGGAAATCGCCGACCTTCTTCGGTGCCTTACCCGCGAAGGACCGCGCGTAGGTGCCCTCCAGCACTATGCCGAGCTTGAAGCAGGCCAGCACGGTGTACCAGGTGACCGCGCTCAGATCACGGTCGGAGAACTTGCCGTAGTGCTCGATCATCTCCGCACTCGTCGGCAGCGAACCGGCCTCGCCCAGTTTGCCGATCAAGGCCGCTCCGGACGTGCCCGGTTCCGGCCGGGTCGCGATCTGCCAGCCGAGGTCCAGCAGCGGATCACCGATCGTCGACATCTCCCAGTCGACCAGCGCCGCGACCTCGGGCCGCTCGTAGGAGAACATGATGTTCGCGAGATGACAGTCGCCGTGCAGGATGCCTGGAGTCCATTCGGCCGGGCGATGCCGCTCCAGCCAGTCCGCCACCGCGTCGAGACCGGGAATCTGCGGGCCGGGGTACCCCTCGTTCGCCGAATACGACTCGAGTTCGTGCATCCAGCGGCCGACCTGGCGTTCCAGAAAACCCTCCGGCTTGCCGTAGTCGTCCAGGCCCAGGGCCCGGTAGTCCAGCGCGCCCAGCCGGGCGATGGCTTCGACCGCCGACAACCCCATCTGCCGCCGGGCCTCGGGGTCCTCGGCGAAGGGCGCGGGTAGTTCGGTCTGCGGATTGAACCCCTCGATCGGCTCCATCAGGTAGAAGACCGCACCCAGTATCGACTCGTCCAGTTCGGCGGCGATCACCCGCGGCGCGCGGACGTCGGTATCGGCCAGCGCGCCCAGCAGCCGCGCCTCACGACGGATCACCTCGTTGCTCTTGGGCCGCAGATGCGCGGGACCACGGCGCAGCACATAGTCGCGCCCGCCCCGGGTGAAACGCAGCATGATGTTCTGCGTTCCGCCGCCCAGCGCCTTCACCCCCTGGAACTCACCGCCGGTGAGCCCCCGCTCGTCCATCCAATTTCCGACCACGGTGAAGTCGACGTGCTCACGATCCACGCCTACCGGCTGCGCAACAGACATGCCTGACATTGTGCCCCACCCGCCCGGACAAACTGCAGGCAACCGACAACAGTTCGATGCCCGGCCGCGGCGTAGGGTTCGGACCACGATGTCTTCCGTTGTGACCCTCCAGCACCGTGTACTCGAGCGGGCCGTGGACACCGAAGCGGCCTTCCTGCGGCTGTACGGTACCTCGGCGACCGCCTTCTGGCTCGACAGCGAGCATGTGGAACCGGGGCTGGACCGGTTCTCCTTCCTCGGCGACGCCGCCGGGCCGCTGGGCGAGGTGGTGCGCTACCGGGTCGGCAGCGGCGCGGTCACCGTGCGCACCGGCGACGGCCGGGTCCGCCGGGAACCGGGCACGATCCTGGACTACCTGGCGGCGGCCCTGCGCACCCGGTCCGTGGCGCTACCGGAGGCCCTGCCGTTCGATTTCGCGGGCGGCTACGTCGGATACCTGGGCTACGAGGTCAAGGCGGACTGCGGCGGGTCCGCCGCGCACCGGGCTCCGGCCCCCGATGCCCAGTGGATCTTCGCGGACCGGGTGGTGGTGGTCGACCATCTCGCCGGACGCACCCATCTGCTGGCACTGGCCGGCACCGATCCGTCCGGAGCATCGGGCGAGGACGCCGCCCACACCTGGCTGCGCACCACCGCGGCGGTGCTGGAGACCCTGCCCACCTGGTCGAACCCGCCCCCGGTCACCGGCGAGCAGGACACCACCGGCCTCGCGGACCATCTGGTCCGGGGCCGGACCCGCTATCTGCGCGATATCGCCGACTGCCACAGCGCACTGCGGTCGGGCGAATCCTACGAGATCACCCTCACCGACCAGCTCACCTTTCCCGCCGCCACGGCGGGACTCGACGTCTACCGGACGCTGCGCCGGGCCAACCCCGCCCCCTATTCGGCCTACCTGCGGTTCGGCGATCTGGAGATCGCCTGCTCCTCCCCCGAACGTTTCCTGAAGATCGACCGGAACCGCGTCGTCGAGACCAAACCGATCAAGGGCACCGCCCGCCGCGACCCCGATCCGGTCGTGGACGAGCGATTGCGCCGTGCGCTCACCGAGGACGCGAAGACCCGGGCCGAGAACGTGATGATCGTGGATCTGCTGCGCAACGATCTCGGCCGCGTCTGTGAGATCGGCAGCGTCCGGGTTCACGAACTGCTGGTCACCGAAACCTATTCGACCCTGCACCAGCTGGTCTCGACCGTCCGCGGCACGCTGCGCCCCGAGACCGGCGTCGTCGACTGCCTGCGCGCCTGCTTCCCCGGAGGCTCCATGACCGGGGCACCCAAGATCCGCACCATGCAGATCATCGACGCGCTCGAGACCCGGGCGCGCGGGGTGTACTCGGGGACGATCGGATTCCTCGGGCTCGGCGGCACCGCCGATCTCAATATCGTCATCCGTACGGCGGTGCGCTACGGCGGACGCTGGCAGATCGGCGCCGGCGGTGCGATCGTGCTGGATTCGGTGGCCGAAGCGGAATACGAGGAGATGCTGCTCAAGGCCGCCGCGGTATACCGGGCGCTGGCAGCTGAACCGGCCGTCGCGGCCGCGCGATCCACGGCGGTCCCGGCGGCCGGTTGACCACCCGGGTGAGAAGTCCTGCGGCCCAGGAGAAACGACCGACCCGATCCCGCGAACAGCGCGACAATGGAGCGATGGCACAGCTCTGGGTGAAAACACATGGTGGGGACTGGCTTCGGGCCGACCAGATCATCGAGATCGGCACCGAATCGGCGCGGGAACGCGGTCCGAACGACGGTGCGGGCGCAGTGGAGGTGGTGGCCCGGCTGGCGGTGACGACCGGCAGCGGACAATGGGACTACGACCGGGGCAGCGGCACCGTCGGACCCAGTGTCCGGGTGCTGGGCCGCTACCCCGGCGCGGAGACCGCCGAACGGATCGCGGATCAACTGGTGCTCATCCTGCTCAGCGCGAACAAGAACGCGCAGATCACCTTCGACGACGAGGAGGTCCGGGTCCGGCCGGCGCACGACCGCACCGGCCCGGACGCTCCCTACAACGGCCGGGCACTCGATACGGCCTGACGAGCTCAGGACCTGCGCCGGGACCGCTTCTTCGGTTCGGGTTCGGGTTCGGGGGGTTCGGGCGCGCCGAGACCGGCCATCCGGCCGAGCCGGCCGACGCCGGGCAGTCGCGACAACGCGCCGAACAGATCCTCGCCCAGCGCGATCAGGGCCTCCAGTCGCGGCAGCAGCCGGTCGTAGGCGGCGAACGCGGGGTCGGCGAGGGCAAGAGTGCGGTCGAGCCGGTCGATGGTGGCATTGAGCCGGTCGACCGCGGTGGTCAGATTGTCGATCACATCGGGCAGTTGCGCCGCGAGCTGTGCCGAGGCGGGCGGCAACCGGACCGCCGCGTCGAACGCCTGCCCGGCGGTGAGCTGAGCGGCTTCGAGGGCTTGGCCGGCCGCGGACTGCGCGGCGTCGACCGCGGACTGCGCGGCCGCGAGTACATCGGCGGGGGTGGGCACTCGCCGGGATCCCGGCTTCTTGTCCCCCGGCTGCCCCGGATCGGTCATGTGCACAACTCTGCCGCATCTCCCCCGAAAACCGCTACGACCAGCACATCTGCGGGCGTGTCGGCACTACGTGGCATAGTTCGACGGCGATGGAACTGAGCAAGGGCGCCAATACGCCGATCCCGACATCCCTTCTGGCCGTGGTGATCTCCTGGCGGTCGGACCATGTGGTGGACGCGCATGCCCTGTTGCTGGGCAGTGACGGGTCGGTGCGCGGCGATCGGGATCTGGTCTTCTACAACGCACCCCGCCACATCTCCCAGGCCGTCACGCTCGACCAGGACCCGGATCCGGGCACGGCCCGGCTGAGCGTATCGCTCCCGCGGACCGAGGCCGAGGTGGACCGCATCGTGGTGTCGGGCTCGGTGGAAGGTGCGACCTTCCCGGAGCTGAACGGGCTCACACTCACCGTTTTCGCGGTCGACGGCCCGGTCGCGGTGTTCACGGTCGACGATTCGGAATCGGTTTCGGCCATGATGTTCGGCGAGTTCTACCGCCGTGACGACGGTTGGCGGTTCCGGGCCGTCGGACAGGGCTGGGCCGCCGGGATGGCGGGTCTGGTGACCGAGTTCGGAATCCAGGTCGACGACGGCCCCGGCCGGACGACACCCCCACGCCGTGGCGCCGATCCCGGAACGAGTTCGTCGCGAACTCCCGCCGCGGCGGCCGCGGACCGGCCTGCCGCATCCGGAGCCGACCCCGCGGACCTGCGGACCGCTGTCCTCGACCGGCCCGCCGCCGGTGATCGCCGCGCCGCCACAGCGACCGATGACCCGCACCGCCCCGGGACCCGGCCACCCGCCGCCCCCGGCACCCCGGACCGGACCACCGCACGCCCGAACGGCACGACCCGCGCGCCCGCCGCGGCGCATCCCGGCAACGCCCGCTACCGCCTCGACGAAACCCCGGATGCCACGGCTCCCGCCGCACCCTGGGACCGCTTCGCCGAGCCGCAGCCCACCCGGCAACTCCCCGGCACGGTGACACTGCGCCGGCTCGCCACCACCGAACCGGTGCGTCTGCCCGCACCCCCGGATCCCGCCCGCGCCGACTGGTATCGCGACCCCGAGGATCCCCTGCGACTGCGCTGGTGGGACGGCGAGCAATGGACCGCCGAACGGCGTCCGGCCGGACGGCCGGACGCCCACGAGTGCGAGCGCTGCGGCGCGCGCCGCCGTCGCCGGGTCTTCGGCGGACATCATCGGTGTACCGCCTGTGCCACCGAGACCGAGGAATTCCTCATCCACTGGCATACCCGGGCCGCCCGGTTGCTCGCCACCTCCGGACCGCGGGGCCCGGAATGGGAGGATTTGTGGGCTTCGCTGCGCTACCAGCGCATCGATGCGGCCGCGGCGCGTGCCGCACTGGAACCGGCGGCGCGGCAATATGTGGAACGACGGGTCGCGTTCGCCTTCGCCGACGGACAGATCTCGGCCGCGGAATACGACGATGTGGAGTACGCGATCACCGATCTCGGCCTGGCCGGGCCGCTGATCGACGAGCTGCGGTCGCGGATGGGCCGGGGGCGGGCGCTGTCCCGGCTGCGGGAGGGTGATCTACCCGCGATCGCGACCCCGGATCTACATCTGGACGCCGAGGAACTGGTCTACCTGGATATCGCCGCGACCCATATCCGGGAGCTGGCCCGCGGGCCCAAGCACACCGAGGGCCGGTTGATCGTGAGCACCAAGAAGTTGCGTTTCGTGGGTGCGGGCGCGGGGGTCGAACTGCCGTGGTCCCGGATCGTCTCGGTGGCGGCCGAATACGACACCGTGGTGGTCGCGGCCACCTCGGCGCGTGGCGGCGCGATCTTCGCCGTGGCCGACCCGGAATACCTCGCGGCCGCGCTGGAGGGGGCACTGCGTATCGCCAAACGCCTCGTCCTGGCACCGGGCCAGCGCGATTCGCGCAGTATCTCCCAAGAAGTGAAGGCGGAGGTGTGGCAGCGCGACGGCGGCCGCTGCGTGGAATGCGGGGACAGCCACTATCTGGAATTCGATCATGTGATCCCGCTCAGCCGCGGCGGCGCCACCAGCGCCGCGAACCTGCAGATCCTGTGCCGCGGCTGCAATCGGGCCAAGGGCGCCAATATCTGAGCCCGGGCCACGGGCCCGGTCCTGGACCGGCCGAGGTACGCGGTGACCGGTCTAGGGCACCAGCGGTGGTGGAAACCAATTACCGTCCAGCACCCTCGGCTCCGGATCGTATACCCGCAGGACCAGGGAGAACTGGCCCTGCTCCGGAATCGGCAGCCAATTGGATCGGGGTACTCCGGGGCCGGGGTCGGCAGCCTGAACCGCGAACTCCAGCGCTCCGTCCGGCGCGAATTCCGGCGCCACGGTATGACCCACTGTCTGGATACCGGCGGGGTTCTGCACGAGGAAGCCCTCGGCCCCGTACGCGGTGAGCGACCAGAAGGTCTGTGTCGGTGGCGCCTGCCCCGGAGGGAACCGCAGCGTGAACTCCAGGGGCACACCGCTGTCGTCGGCCTGCTCGAACAGCGCCGGATACACCACGGCCTCGGCCACATTCGCGCCGACTCCCCGCTCCGCGGTCGAAGCCCGCAACAGGTAGTCGGTGCCGTACCGGCCGAGGCGCATATCCAGAAGCCAGCCGTCGCGCATGACGGTACCGGGGTCGACATAGGCGGCCAACTTCTTCTTCGCCGCGTCGACTCCCGCGTCGAGTTCACCGGTGCTCACCCCGTCCGGCGAGCCGCCGGGACGAATTCCGATGGTGCCGAACCGGCGCATGGCGGGTTCGTCGGCGGGAGCCGGCGGGTTGTCCTCCATCAGCTCGCACAGCTTCTCGAAATACGCGCGGGACGACATCTGCGCGACCGGGTCCTGCCCCACCGATTCCGACCAGTCGCCCGGATCCGGAATGGTCTCGGATTCGGTGGCCGCCCGCGTGTTCCATGCGCTCAGTGGGGCGAGCCGCAGCTGCGCCTGGATATCGCGTACCGCCCGCACATCCGCCGATCCCCGCACCTCGATCCGCCCGTACAGCCAGGCATCGCGAGTGGGCACCGGCAGTTCCACCACGCCGGGCGGCAAACTCCCGCTCCATTCGGGCCCGGTCACCGCGTAGGTGTACGGCGGTTCCGTACCGGGCGGGGCCTCCGGCGCCAGATTGCGTGGCGTGTGGGCGGTATTGGACCAGGCGTCGAGCACCTGCATCACCCAGCGCCGGTCCCGGATATCGGGCACTGCGAAGAGCACGGGTTCCTTGCGCAGATCCAGCCATGCCACCGAGTACAGGTTGTCCAGGTCCACCCGGACGACACTGCGTTGACTCGCATCCGGTATTCCCGAACTGTGCTGGAAACGGTTGACCGCGACAGCGCGCAGGGCCCGGGTGCGAATGGCATCGATGAGGATCATCGGGTAGCCGAAGACGTACGCGTCGGCGGCCACCTCACGCCGGTCGGCGGGTGAGCCGGACGGCTCGATCCGGCTTCCGGATTCGCTACCCCCGCAGGCCGTCAGTCCGGTGACCGCGATCAGGCCGAGCAGCGAACGCCGGGTCATTCGCGACGGGTCGGCCACCGGTGGGTCCGTGGTGTCCGGAGCTACCGCGGCGGGCACATCGCGCATCGACATTCTCCCTGCTCATCGCTGTCGGAAGGACTGCCAGCAGGATACGCGGAGATAGCTGAATCGTAGCGGACGCGCGGACGGCGCGGCCGCTCTCAGATGGACAGGACGGTGTTCATGATGGTACCGGCACTGGTGGCGACGACACCGCCGATCATCGCCGAGGCCACCATCTTCGGCGATTCCATACCGCCGCCCGACCACTTCTCCCAGGCGAATTTGGCGCCCGCGAAAATAATGCTGATCGTGCCCGACAGAATGGCCAGCCAGGTACCGTACCGGAGGAACTGATCGATCTTGTCCGCCAACGGCGGCCGCTCCGGAGTGGGGTCGCTGACCTGTGCGTATACCGATACTGCGTCAAAGACCGACGCCGCAATGCTGCTCACCGTCTGCTCCCTCGCCGATGCCGTGCGGGCCCACGGCCCCGCCTCCATCATCCAGACCGGCACCCGCACAGCGCAAGTTCTTGCCGCGCAGCGACTTTCACGCTATAACCGCTGGTGACCAGAAGACCTACCCCGACCTGGGATTACTGCGATCGACCCGGCGAGCGGTTACGATGCGTTAGCGTTCCCGCCCACCCCGAAACAAGAGTGAGCTGCGAGATGATACTGGCCGCCGTGACCGACACGCTTGCGCAAATCGGTAACCCCACACCCGAAGCACCCCCCATCTCGGACAAATTCCTGCAACTGGTCAGGTATCTCACCTGGTTCGTGTTGCTCGCCGGAATCTGCGCGATCATCTACGCCGGCGGCAAGTTCGCCTGGGAGAAATGGTCCGGCGGCGGTCTGGAATCCCCGAAGATGGTGGCCGGAGCCATGATCGGCGGCGTCATCGCCACCAGCGCCGGTACCATCATGAACGCCGTGATCGGCTGATCCGGCGCCGCGGTCCGCACCGTGCTGGTCGGCCCCCGGTCGCCGGGCATCCTCAGCGCAGCAACGACTCGATCAGATCGACAGCGCGCATCGTGCCGCCCTCGCCGCGCGCATCGGCGCGCAACCGCGCGGACCGCTCGGCCACCGCGGCGTCACCGGCGAGATCGACCAGAGCCGCCCGCAGGTTCTCGGGAGTGGCCTCGCTGGTATCGATACGACGGGCCACACCCAGTTCCACCAGCCGATCGGCATTGAGGAACTGTTCGGCCGCCTGCGGTACCGCGATCATCGGGACACCCGCCAGCAGGCCTTCGCCACACCCGCCCATCCCGGCGTGTGTGAGGAAGACGTCCGCCTGTTCCAGGATGGCCCGCTGCGGGACCCAGGAGTGCACTTCGACATTGGCCGGGACGGCACCGAGTTCTTCCGGGTCGGTGTGTTTTCCGATCTGCAGGACGATATGCCAGCCCGGCAGGTCACCGTAGGCGCGCAGGCACTGCCGGTAGAACTCCGGCCGGTGGGTGTAGGCCGAGCCCAGCGAGATCAACAGGACATTGTCCGCCGTGGCCGGGCGGGCCCAACTGCCCTCGGGACCGTCCGGGCCGAAGCACGGTCCGACAAAGGTCACCTTCGCGGTGTCGACCCGGTCGGCGTGCGGTTGCATCGCCCGCGGTATCAGGGCCAGCGCTCGGCCGGGCAGACCGGAGAAGGCGTCCACATCGGTGGTCACCGCACCGCATTCGGCGAGCCACCCGGCGAATTTCGCCCGGTGGGCGTCGGCGCCCGGCAGTTGCCGCAGCTGCGCCGCGACCTCCTGCTCGTAGCCGTCCCAGCCCACGAAGGTCGGAGACACCTGGAGCACCGGACGCCCCTGCGCCTCGGCGAGAGCCCGCGCGGCATACGCCCCGATGTCGTACATATAAAGGTCGGCCGGGTCGTCCCGGTAGGCGGCGGACAGTTGCGGCAGGGCGGCGACGGCATCGTCGAGGAAGAGGTCCATCGTGGCGATCGGGTCGTCGGGCCAATCGTTGTCGGCGACCGGCAGACCGGAGACACAGGGCACGAATTCGGCACCGGTGGCGGTGAGCAGATCGGCCACGACCGGATCGTTGGCGCAGGTCACACGGTGGCCCCGGGCGACCAGTTCGGCGATGATCGGCAGACTCGGCAACACATGACTGACGATCGGGATACCGGCCATCGCGATATGGGCAGGGTGGGAAGGCATGGTGGTTCCACTCATTTCAGGTCGGCGGCGGCGGTTTCGAGGTCGGCGATACTGCCCGACATGACCGCGCGCACATGGTCGGTGATGTGTTCGACGGGCCAGTCCCACCAGGCCACGGCCAGCAACCGGGCGATATCGGGCTCGTCGTAGCGGGACCGGATCAGCCGGGCCGGATTTCCGCCGACGATCCCGTAATCCGGAACATCGCGGGTGACCACGGAACCGGCCGCGACGATCGCGCCGTGGCCGATCCGTACCCCGGGCAGCACCGTCACCCCGTTACCGAGCCAGACATCGTTGCCGACGACGGTGTCGCCGCGGTTCGGCAAGTCGGTGAGCAGGTCGATATGGCGGGACCACGCGCCGCCCATGGTCGGGAACGGGAAGGTCGAGGGGCCGTCCATGCGATGGTTGGCGCCGTTCATGATGAACCGCACGCCGGTCGCCAACGCGCAGAACTTCCCGATGATCAGTTTCTCCGGGCCGTAGTGGTAGAGGACATTGCGGGTTTCGAACGCGGTGGGATCGTCCGGGTCGTCGTAGTAGGAGAACTCGCCGGCCTCGATCAGGGGCGAGGTGAGCAGCGGTTTCAACAGCACCACGCGCGGCTGCCCGGGCATGGGGTGCAGTACGGACGGGTCGGTGGGCAGCGGGTCGGTTCTTTCGGGCACAGCGGAACTCCTTCGGTGAATATGTGATCGAGAGCGGGTCAGACGGTGACCGACGCCCGCAGGGCGAGCTGGGCACCGCCCCAGCGGGCCCGCAGCCGGCGATCGTGGCTGACGATCACGACGGCGCCCGGGTAGTCGGCGAGCGCGGTTTCGAGCTCCTCGACCAGGCCGGGCGAGAGATGGTTGGTGGGCTCGTCGAGCAGCAGCACATCGGCGGGTTCGGTCACCAGCCGGGCCAGTGCCAGGCGCTGCCGCTGTCCGGTGGACAGATTCTCGACCCGGGTGGTGAGCCGGGACCGGTCGAACAGGCCCAGGGCCAGCAGTCGTTCGGTGTGTTGCCCGGCCGCACCCGCGCGACCGCGCGCGAACGCGGCCAGCAAGGTCTCGCCGGGCCGGGCGGGAGGTGGTTCCTGCGCGAGACAACCGATCCGGCCACGGCGGGTGACGGTACCGGTGTCCGGTACGAGCGCGCCCGCCAGGACCCGCAGCAGGGTGGATTTACCGGCCCCGTTCGGACCGGTCACCAGCAGGCGGTCGCCCGCGGCGACGGTGACGGTGGTCCGCTCGAGCCGCCCCGGAACCGCGATATCGGTGGCCTCCAGCACGACCCCGTGCCCGTTTCCGGTCCGCAGTGCGGGCGCGAAACGCAACGGCTCCGGCGGCGGCGGCACCGGGTCGGCGAGCAGTCGGCGCAACCGCTCCTCGGCATTGCGGACCCGGCCGGCCAGCGACTGCTGCACCCGGCCGCCCGCCCGGTCGTAGGCCATCTTGTTGTTGTCCTTCATGGCCCGGCCCGGCGCGACCCGGCGGGCCGTGGTGGCCGCTGTCTCGCGGAGCCGTTCGATATCGGTCTGCCATTGCGTGTGGGCCTGGATCCAGCGCTGTCGCGCCGCGGCCTTCTCGGCGCGGAACCCGGCGTACCCGTTGCCGTATCGGACGACACAGCGCCGGTCCGCGTCGACCTCGAGCAGCGAGGTGGCGACCCGTTCGAGGAACACCCGGTCGTGGGATACCGTCACGGTGGTACCGCGCCGGGTGCGCAGATGATCTTCCAGCCAGGTCAGGGCGTCGTCGTCGAGGTGATTGGTGGGCTCGTCGAGCAGCAGCACCTCGGACCCGGCCGCCAGTACCGCGGCCAGCCGCAGCCGGACCTGTTCGCCACCGGACAGCCCACCCACGGTGCGGTCCCGGGCGACCAGTCCCAGTCCCAGCCCGTGCAGGGCACGTTCGACCCGGGCGTCGGCGTCGTATCCGCCGCGCAGTTCGAAAATCGTGGTCAGTTCACCGTATTCGGACATCGCGGCCTCGTCGCCCGCCGCCATCGCGGCCTCGAGCCGGCGCATCCGGTGCTCCATCGCGCGCAGTTCGCGCAGGGCCCGGTCGATGACCTGCCCGACGGTGGTGCCGCCCGGCAGCTGTTCGTCCTGGGCGAGGTAGCCGACACCGCCGTCGGCGCAGACGACGATCTCGCCGCTGTCCGGTCGCTCGCGGCCGGCGAACAGCCGCAGCAGCGTGGATTTACCGGATCCGTTCTCGCCGATGATCCCGGTGCGCTCGCCGGCGGCGAGCGAACAGGTCACCTCATCGAGAACGATCCTGCCGAGAAAGGATTTGGTGACCGCGTGCGCGGTGATCTGGGTTGGCATGGACACACTCCGAAGCATTCGCATACGACGCGATCCCGGCGGACCGCAGGACGGGGTGAACACTTCGAATGAGCATCGGCTACCTCACTAGTGCGACGACTGTTGCATTAGCATGGTGCCACAGGCCGAACCGTCGAGCAACCGGATGAGCGAGATGACTTCCCCACCGAGCGATATCCCCACCCCCGCGCCGCGGCCGGGGGGCCGGACCGCGCGAATCCGCGCCCAGGTACTCGAAGCGGTACACGCGGAACTGACCGAGCACGGTTACGACGCACTCACCGTGGATACGGTCGCCGCCCGCGCCGGCGTGCACCGCACCACGGTCTACCGGCGCTGGCGCGATATCGGCGGCCTGCTCAGCGATGCGATCGCCGCCGCGGCCGATATCGACTGGCACCCGCGCGACACCGGCTCCCTGCACGGCGACCTGGCGGCACTCAACCAGGAGATCCAGGATTCGATGGCCGAGCAGCCGTCCATCGCGGCGGCACTCATCGCGGTCTCGTTCCGCTCCGAAGAGGCCGCCCGGGCCCTGCGGCGGCTGTGGGAGGACCGGTACACCCAGTCCGAGATCATCATCGACCGGGCGATCCGGCGCGGCGAGATCGCGCCACCGATCGACGCGCGGGCGCTGCTGATCACCGCCACCGCACCGCTCTACCACGAGCTGACGCTGCTGCGCACCCCGCCCGATCCGGACCTGCCCGACCGCGCGGCCGGAGTCGCGACGCTGGCCGCACGGGCCGGCGCCTTCACCGGCCCCCGGCCCACGTCCGCGGCTCGATCCGGCAGCGGACCGGTCGCCCGGGGGCCAGCCGGCTGACAGCCCGCACCACCGGTGGCGGATCGGCCGGACGGGCGAGGTGGGAAATACCGACGGTCCCGATGAATTCGGCGATCGGACGGAGTCTGCACTGACGAACCCGCACACCGTGTCAGCGATCAGTGAGGATCTCATGAGCAGCAATGCCCTGCCGCCCGTCGTCGACGCCGGGGACTGGCAACACCACCTCGACGCCCTCCGCGCCCGGGAGAAGGCGGCGACCCGCGAACTCGACGCCATCGCCGCACAGCGACGTGCGCTGCCGATGGTCGAGCTGCCCGGCTACACCCTCGAAGGCGAGAACGGGCCCGTTCGCCTGGCCGATGTATTCGACGGGCGCGCGCAGCTCATCACCTACCACCACATGTGGTTCCCGGGCGAGACGTGGCAGTGCGGCGGATGTACCGGGTTCACCGCACAGTTCACCCGGCTGGAGTTCCTGGACAACTACGACGCGCAGTTCGTGATCGTCACGCAGGGACCGATCGACGAGGCGCTGGCCTACAAACACCGGGTCGGCAATCGGATGACCTGGTACTCCACGGCGAACAGTTCGTTCGGTGCGGATGTCGGCGCACCCGCGGGCGGCGGGTTCGCCGTGAATGTCTTCCTGCGAGACGGCGATACGGTGTATCGCACCTGGCATACCGACGGCCGGGGTACCGAGCAGCTGAGTCACAGTTTCGCGCTGATCGACCTGCTGCCCTACGGCCGCCAGGAGCAATGGCAGGACTCCCCCGAGGGATGGCCGCAGTCGCCCACCTACAGCCGCTGGAGTTCGGCCCGGGACATCGCCGCCCACTACGGCGACCCGGAGGCCTGAGCGCCCGAGACGGCGGAGCGGAGGCCGCCGGACGACCCCCGAACTTCTATCGAAAATATGTTCGAATTCCGGTACGGTTACGCACATGCCCGAACTCGCCCCCATCCCGTTCGCCCGGCTCAATCTCGAACAGGTACGGGAACGACTCCTCGCCGCGGCAGCCTTCGGCGAGGACCTCTCCCCCGATCAGCTCGAGGCGCTGGCCGGCAAACTCAGCACCGGCCTGAGCATCTACATCGAGGCGACCCAGAACCGCGCACCGCGCACTCCCCGGTCGGCGGCATCCGGCCGGGCGTGCCTGGACTTCCGCGGGCATCTGCGCTGACCCCCGGCCCGCGCGCGACGCGGGCCGGGGAACACCGTCGCTACCGGCTCACCGATCGCCGTCCACCGGTTCACCGTCCACGATCTCGATGGGCGAGGTGACGAGTTCGAACTCGCCGTCGTGCTTGGCCACACCCTGCAGCACCGCACCCTCCACCAGTTCGACGCCCAGGTTCTCCCGGACGATGATCGGATCGCGCCGCACATCGCGATAGAGCGAGACGCACATCAGCACCATCACGACCATGAACGGCAGCGACACCACCGTGGTCAGTGCCTGCAAACCGGTCAGCGCCCCGCTGAGATCGTCGGAATCGGCGATCACCAGCATGATCGCGGCGACCGCGCCGGTCGCGGTACCCCAGAAGATCACGGTGAGCCGGGACGGTTCGATACTGCCCCGCTCCGACAGCGTGCCCATCACGATCGAGGCGGCGTCCGCACCGGAGACGAAGAAGATCCCCACCAGGATCATCACCAGCACGGTGGTGATCGCGGTGAGCGGATACTCCTCCAGCAGGTGGAAAAGCGCGAAATCGGGGTTCACGCTGCCGTCGGCCTCGGTGAGATCGTGGGTATCGGTCTGCTGCCGGATCGCGGCCCCACCGAAGATCACGAACCACACCAAGCTCACCAGACTGGGCACCAGCAGCACACCGGCCACGAACTGCCGGATGGTGCGACCGCGGCTGATCCGCGCGATGAACATACCGACGAAGGGGGTCCACGAGATCCACCACGCCCAGTAGAAGATGGTCCAGCTCGACAGCCACGCCTGCATCTCCTCGCCGCCGGTTATCCCGGTACGCGAGGCCATGGTCGGCAGGTCGGCGATGTAGTCGCCGACCGCGGTGGGCAGGAAGTTCAGCATGAACAGGGTGGGCCCGGCGATGAAGACGAAAACCGCCAGGATCACCGCGAGGACCATATTGATATTCGACAACCACTGGATACCGCGCGCGACACCGGAGACCGCGGAGACGATGAACGCGACGGTGAGAACGGCGATCACCACCACCAGCCCGACCTTGCCCACGGTGTCCATCCAGCCGTTGAACTCGAGACCGGCGCCGATCTGCAACGCTCCGAGCCCGAGCGAGGCAGCCGAACCGAACAGCGTCGCGAAGATCGCCATCATATCGATGGCCTTACCGCCCCAGCCGTCCGCGTGCCTGCCGAGCAGCGGGCGGAACACCGAGGAGAACAGCTGCGAACGACCGCGCCGGAAAGTGCCGTAGGCGATCGCGAGACCGGCGACGGCGTAGATGGCCCAGGGATGCAGGGTCCAGTGGAACAGTGTGGTCGCCATCGCGACCTCGGCGGCCTGCGGGCTGCCGGCTTCGGCGGTGCCCGGCGGCGGAGAGGTGAAATGGGTCAGCGGCTCCGCGACGCCCCAGAACATGAGGCCGATTCCCATTCCCGCGCTGAACATCATGGCGATCCATGACACTGTCCGGAATTCGGGCTGCTCACCGTCGGCGCCGAGTGGGATCTTGCCGTACCGACTCAATGCCAGCCAGATCACATAGACCACGAACGACGTCGCCACCAGGACGAACATCCAGCCGGTATTGGTGATGACCCAGGACTGGGCGTTCGAGGCGAAGGTGGCCAGACTGTCCTGATCGATGATGCCCCAGAGCACAAAGGCCACCGACCCGATCGAGGTGATCCCGAAGACCAGCCAGTCGAGGCGGCGCCCCGAGGGTTTGTGTCTCGGCAAGCCCGGCAAGTCACCGTTGTATGTAGCGGGTTTCCCGCCGGTGTCGATCGCCATGGACGAGTCCTTTCAGATCGCACTTGCGTCCGGCGGCGGACCACACGCGTCGTGCGGACCAGCCGTGGACTCGACTCCTCCGCGCAACCGCGACCGCATCGCCGAACGGGATGTACCGGGAAAAACCGTACTCGCCCCGGATGCGGCGGCTGCGCCGAACACGTAACGGTCCGGTGGCGCGCCGGATCCAGCGTCGTGTAAGGCAGCCCGGGACCGGGTCGGGCAGACACTTGTCCATATATCAGTCCGGTCGATTGACCGGTTCCCTCTACAGGCTTCGCGCACTCTTGCGACACTCGTACCCGGACCGACGATCCGCACGGCCGGAACAGGAGGCGAACCGGTATGACCGAACCGGCGAAACTGGTGGTGGGAGCGTCCGGATTCCTCGGCTCACACCTGACCCGCCAACTGGTCGAATCGGGCTCGCCGGTCCGCGTCCTGGTGCGCCGCACCAGCGATATCCGCGCGATCGCGGATCTGCCGGTGGAGATCCACTACGGCGATCTTTTCGACGACGACGCCCTGCGCGCCGCGGTCCGCGAGTGCGATGTGATCTACCACTGCGCCGTGGACACCCGGGCCTGGCTCCGCGATCCCGAACCGTTGTTCCGGACCAATATCGCGGGCCTGCGTCATGTGCTCGACGCGGCCTGCGCCGCCGGACCGGCGAAATTCGTCTTCACCAGTTCCGCCGCCACGATCGGTCGCCGGCCGGGCGGCATCGCCGATGAAACGGTGCCGTTCGACTGGCCCCGGCTCGGCGGCCCGTACGTACGTTCCCGGGTCGAGGCCGAGAACCTGGTACTGCGCTACGCGACCGAACGCGGTCTGCCCGCGGTCGCGATGTGCGTCGCGAACACCTACGGCCCCGGCGACTGGCAGCCGACCCCGCACGGCGCCTTCGTGGCGGCCGCCGCACTGGGCAGACTCCCGTTCCGGTTCACGGCCACCGGATCGGAATCGGTCGGGATCGAGGACGCGGCGCGGGCGTTGATCCTGGCGGGCGCGGCCGGGCGCCCCGGTGAGCGCTATATCGTGGCCGAACGCTATCTGACCAATGCCGAACTGCTCACCGCGGCGGCCCACGCGGTGGACCGCGAACCGCCACGGGTCGCCGTTCCGCTGCCGCTGCTCTATCCGGCGGCCGGGATCGCCTCCGCCGCGGCCCGGTTGCGCGGCCGCGACAGCCGGTTCACGGTGACCTCGGTGAACCTGATGCACGTCATGTCCCGGATGGACCACGGCAAAGCCGAGCGAGAGCTCGGCTGGAAACCCGAACCCGTCCTGGACGCGGTGGCCCGCGCCGCCCGGTTCTTCGTCGAGCGCCGCTCCCGGCGCAGCGCGAGCGCGCGGCCCGGCTGACGATCTCCGCTCCGGATGCACGCCGCAGGCGAGTTGCACCGTACATACGATGTGTATGATGCAACTCATTCCCAGCCGCGTGGTATAACGACTGGCGGGACGCCCTCCGAGCCGCCACGGCATCCGAGAACGAGCAGGACACCCGCCATGGACAAACCCACGCATCTGATCGAGTTCGAGACAATGCTCCTGGGTCGGCACAGCCTCAACGCCCATCTGCGCCGGCCGGACCACCTCGAGCGTAGTGCCTATCTGGTCCTGCGCCGGTTGCGGATCGAAGGTCCCATGTCCATCGGCGAACTCAGCGAGGCATTCGGCCTGGACACCTCGACGGTGCACCGGCAGACCGCGGCCATGCTCAAGGCCGGCCTGGTCGAACGTATCCACGACCCCGAAGGCGGGGTGGCGCGCAAGTTCCGGATCACCGATGAGGGCGAGCGGCGGGTCCTGGCCGACCGCGACTACAACATCAACGCACTCGACCGGCTGCTGGGCGGCTGGAGCGACGAGGATGTGCGGACGTTCGCGGGATATCTCGAACGGTTCAACACCGACCTCGAGGCCCGGGAGGCGCGCCCTTGGCCCCGGCCCTCACGTACCGAGCGGTCGTCCCGACCTCGGCATCGGGATCAGTAGCGCCGCATATCGACCTGGCGGCGCACATTCGACACCGCGGTCACCACCGCCGTACCCAGCGGACCGCTCCGGTCGTAGAGGGTGGTGGTGCCGACCGAGACGCCCGCGTAGGCGACCTGATCCTGGGCCAATACCCCGATACCCGGTCCCACCGGGAGCCGGGCGAGCGTCAGCGTGACGTCGGAGTTTATGTAGCCGACCCCGGCAGTCCCCCAGTTGCACATGAGGCTGGCGGCATCGCCGGCCATCCCGGCCCGCTGGAGCGGGGTCACCGGTTCGCCCGCAACCACCGGCAGCATGTTCTGCCAGATCGCTTTGCGTTCGGCGTTCTGGGTGGCGGCGAAATCGGGGGTCCAGTCGCCGTCGCCGCTCTTGAACAGCGGATGGGCACCCGCCTCCGCGGCATCGGGGGTGCCGGGAACCGGGTAGTCGTGCGGCGGCTGCCAGAGTTCCCCGCCGGGCACCTCACCGGTGCGCAGGTACACCACGGTGGCCCGCGTGCGCACTTCCCCGCGCTGCAGCAGTTCGGCGTCGGCGACGCAGATCCGCTTCCCCTCCCGGACCACCACGCTGCGTACGGTGGCCGCTTCGTCGACGACCGGACGGAAGAGATCGACGGTCATCCGGGCCGGTACGAACTCCTCGCCCGGCGATCGCGTCTCGAGTTCGCGCGCCAGCAGCCCGCAGATCGCCGGACCACTCACCTGAGTGGGACTCCAGCTGGACATGGCTACCGGGGCGGGCAGATACTGCTCACCCTCTCTGGTGAAGAACGCGAACACGTCCATCGGCCCCTCTCGTGCGAACCCGTACGCAGAATTACAACACGTTCTAGTTTCTCGAGCACACGAAGGGGCCGGTAGCCGCGGTTCAGACCCGCAACTCCCGGGCCAGATCGTCGGCCGCGACCCGGACTCCGGCCGGATCAGCAGGGCAGCCGAGCACCCGCAGGACCGCTTCGGCGATCGCCCGGCGGGTCTCCTCGGGCACTTCGCCGGCATCCGATCGGATATTGATCACCGTCTCCACCGAACGGAACGGAAGGACCCGGGCCTCGGGCACCCCGGACGGACCGGCCGCGACCACCACCTGTTCGGCCAGTCGCTCGTAGCTCGCCCGCAGCGCGTCGCGTCGGTGCCGGAATCGTGCGAACCGTTCACCACGCAGTTCGGGCAGGAAATACAGGGCGCCGATATTCCAGCGAGCGTCGCAGAGCTGGCCGATATCGAAGCGGGCCAGCACGTACAACCGGACGGCGGCCGGTTCGGGCCGGTCCACCAGGCGTTCGGCGAGTTCGGCTGCGGCCGCGACGGTCTCGCCGAGCAGGGCGTCGAGGATATCGTCCTTGGCCGCGAAATGGTGGTACAGCGAGGCCTGCCGGATACCGACGGCTTCGGCGATGACCCGGGTGGAGGTGCTGCCGTAACCGTTGGTGGTGAACAGTTCGGCTGCGGCATCGAGGATTTCGGCGCGCGGGGTCTGCCCCTGGCGGCGGCGTGGCGCGAGACGTGGGCGGCCCGGACCGAGTTGGGTCATGGATCCATTGTCGCCGACCGGCGGCGCGACCCGGGAGGCATATTCCTGTCACTTGATAGAAATATGGGCAACGCAGACGTTACCCGCGGCACCGATACGGATACATCGCCGTCACCACCACGGCATCGGCCCGGGGAAAACTTTCATCCGATAGATATTCGTGTCGGATGAAGGGCCCCCGGCCATGATCATTCTCGGAATCGCGATCAGCGTGCTCGCGGTAATCGGCATCGGCCTGCTGGTCGCCCGCAAGGTGGACGGCGACAGCGTCAATTTCCTCGTCGCCGGGCGGTCGCTGGGGCTACCGCTGGTCGCGGCGGGCCTGATGGGCCAGGCCGTCGACTCCAACGCCACGCTCGGAAACACCGATCTGGCCGGTTCGCTCGGCTTCTGGGCGGGCGCCTCGCTACCGCTCGGCCTCGGTCTGTGCCTCCTGCTCACCGGGCTCTTCTTCGCCCGGCCGATGAACCGGATGGGTCTGCTCACCCTGCCGGATTTCTATCGGATCAAATACGGACGCGGGGTCGAGCTCAGTGCCTCGATCCTGATGATCTTCAGCTTCTGCATCCTGCTCGCGGGCAATCTCGTCGCCGGGGGCTTCCTGTTCGAACGTTTCCTCGGAATCCCCTACACCGCCGGGGTCCTGCTCATCGTGGCGATCGTGATGACCTACACGGTGACCGGCGGGATGTTCAGCGACGCCTACACCGCGCTCGCCCAGATGGTGATCACCGTGATCGGCTCGCTCGCCCTGCTGATCTGGGTGGGGTCGACCTACGGGATCCACATTCCCGACGGTATGGGCCCGTTCGACTTCGGCCAGCTCGGTGACAGTTCGCAGGGCGCGGTGGTGAACTGGGCGACGCTGATCGCGCTCGGAATCGGCGATATCGTCGCCATCGATTTCATGCAGCGCATCTTCTCGGCCCGCTCCCCCGAAATCGCCCGCCGCGCCTGCTTCGTGGGTGCCGCCGGCACTGCCCTGGTCGGAATCCCGTACGCCCTGGTCGCACTCGCCACCACCGATCTCACCGGTTCCGGCGACGGGCCGCGACTGCTGTCCCTGCTCGACGATCACGCTCCGGCCGGACTGGCGATCCTGGTGCTGTCGGCGATCGTCGCGGCCTCGTGCTCCACGGCCAACGGCGCCATCCTCGGTACGGCCTCGGTGGCGACCCGCAATGTGGCCGGGCGCATCGAACGCGCCGACGCCGCCGGCCGGGACACCCTGCTGCGGGATGTACGGATCACCATGGTCCCGGTGGTCGCGGTGGCGATCTTCTTCGCGATACAGGTACCGCAGACCGGCATTCTGCTCACCCTGGCCTTCGATCTGATGCTCGCCGGGCTGATCGTCCCGTTCGTCGCCGCCCACCTCACCACGCGGATCACCACCGCGGCCGCGGTGGCGGCCATGGTCGCCGGACTCGGCGTCCGGCTGATCCTGTTCGTGCTCACCCCCACGATGTACGGGGTCCCGAACACGGTCCTGCACATCGACAATTCCCTGATCGGACCGGGTTTCGACGGCTGGCCCACCTTCTTCGGCTTCCTCGCCTCACTGCTGGCCTTCCTCGGCACCCTCGCCGTCCAGCGTCTGCGCGGACGCACCGAGACACCGGCCCACGAGACACGACCCGCGTCGCTACCGGTTCCCGAACCCGTCGTCCAGCACGGCTGATCCCCCTTCCGTACCCCGACGAGCAAGGAAAGCCATGTCACCCACCACTGCCTCGACGACCGGCGCCCGCGCCCAGGCGACCGCCACCACGGCCACTCCGGCACTGCCGGACGGAGTTCGGCTCGACGACACCACCTGGACCGTGCGGCTGCCACCCGGTGGCCACACCAGCACCGTGCTGGGGCGCGGCACCCGGCTGCGTGTCGCCGATCCGCACGGCGCGGCCTGCGCGCATCTGTTCCTGCTGCGCGCGGAAGCTCCCTGGGAGCGGCTCAATATCGCCGACACCGTCAAAGTCCCGTGGCAGGCCTATCTCGGAACAGGGCATCCGCTGCTGTCCGATCAGGGCCGGTTACTGGCCACCGTGGTCGCCGATACCTCGGGCCGGCACGACACACTGTGCGGTCCCACTCGCGCAGGCCGGCTGCTACTGGAGCGCGCCGCCACCAAACACGGTCTGTCCCCGCGCGATATCGGCCCGACACTCTCGCTGTTCCGCGGGGTGCGGGTGGGCGCCGACGGCACTCTCGCCACAACCGGGTCGGCGGGAGCGGGCGCCTATATCGACCTGATCGTCCAGCTGCCGGTGACCGTACTGGTGGCGGCCGCCGGGCACCCGCTCGACGATTCCCCGGTCACCGAACTCGATCTGGTCGCCTGGCCGGGCGACCGTGCCGCGGCGGCCGCCGCGAACAACGACCCGGAATACCTGCGGGCCGTCGAGAACACCGAGCAGGCCTGGTCGGCCGCCCGTACCCGACAGGAGTGGATATGAACACCGCCGCCGCGACAGTCGTACTCGACGAAACGGTTCCCGCCCGCGCGCCGTGGTCGGCGATCGTGCGGGCCGGTGAACGGCTGGACATCATCGATCTGCACGGCAACCAGGCGGTCGACTGCCTGCTCTACTCCGCCGCCGATCACACCGACCGGTACAGCGCCCAGGCCACGGTCACCGCGCAGCGCAATATCTTCCTCACCACCGGCAGTGTGCTGCGCACCGACGCGGGCACCGCGCTGATGACGGTGATCGCAGACGAGGTCGGCAATCACGACACCATCGCCGGAGCCTGCTCCCGGGAATCCAATACGCTGCGCTACGGCCACCACACCCGCCACCAGCACGCCTGCGTGGAGAACTTCCTCGTGGAGGCCGCGAAATGGGGTATGGGCAAACGGGACCTGGTGTCCAATATCAACTGGTTCATGAACGTCCCGGTGGAACCGGACGGAACCCTGGGCATCGTCGACGGCAGGTCGGCTCCGGGCAAGACCGTATCGCTGCGCGCCGAGATCGACACCTTGGTCCTGGTGTCGAACTGCCCGCAGATCAACAACCCCTGCAACGGTTTCGATCCCACCCCCGTACGCATGGTGGTGACCCGGTGACCGCGCCGGTGGCGCTCGCCCCGGCGCCCGAGCCGGCGGCCGCCGGAACTCACGGTGCCGTGGTCGAGCGCCCGGGCCTGCTCACCACCGTGCAGGACTGGCCCGGCCGGACCGGCTACTGGCATGTCGGAGTGCCGCCGTCGGGTCCCATGGACGATCTGTCCTTCCGTCTCGGCAATCGCGCTCTGGGCAACTCCGAGGGCGCTGCCGGACTGGAATGCACCATGGCGGGACCGGCGTTACGGTTCGCCGAACCGACCTGGGTCTGCGTCACCGGGGCGCCTGTCACCGTGACGGTGGCCGGACACCCTGTGCCACTGTGGCGCCCGGTTCTCGTGCCCGCCGGCGAACTGCTCGACATCGGATCCGTCCGCGGCCCGGGAATGCGCTGCTATCTCCTGGTCTCCGGCGGCCTGCGGCTGCCGCCGTACCTCGGGAGCAGCGCCACGTTCACCCTGGGTCGTTTCGGCGGCGTGGCCGGGCGCGCACTGGCCGCCGGCGATGTCCTGCCGGTCGGGCCCGCGCCCGGCCCGCCCACCGGGGCCGTACCCGGCGGCGAACAGCCGGTACTGACCCACGACTGGGAGATCGCGGTCACCGAGGGCCCGCACGGGGCGCCCGAGTTCTTCACCCGCGCAGATATCGACACGCTGCACAACACCACCTACGAGGTGCATTTCAACTCCGACCGCACCGGGGTGCGGCTCATCGGGCCCAAACCGCGCTGGGCCCGCCCCGACGGCGGCGAAGCGGGTCTGCACCCGTCGAATATCCACGACACCGCCTACAGCGTCGGCGCGCTCGATTTCACCGGTGACACACCCATCCTGCTCGGCCCCGACGGGCCCAGCCTCGGCGGTTTCGTCTGCCCCGTGACGGTGACCGCCGCCGAACTGTGGAAACTCGGCCAGCTGTGCCCCGGCGACCGGGTCCGTTTCGTGGCCGTACGCGCGGACCGGACCGCCTCGCCGCACGAGCTCGGTGCCGCGCGCCGCGCGGGCTGGCCGATCGTATTGTCGCGCGGCGGTGACGGGGACGACGGGGTGCTGCGGCAGGCGGAGACGGCGGACGGTACGCCGGTGACCTATCGCCGAGCCGGTGACGACGGAATCCTCGTCGAATATGGCGCCATGACACTGGATCTCGAACTTCGGGCCCGGGTGCACGCCCTGTACGAGAGCCTCCGGGCCCGCGGCGAACGGGGTATCACCGAGCTCACCCCGGGGGTCCGCTCGCTCCAGGTCCGGGTCGACCCGCGTGCCCGCGGTATCGGTTCGGCGCTGGACATGCTGACCGAGATCGAAGCCGGTCTGCCGGCCGCCGACGATCTGGTGGTACCCAGTCGCACCGTGGATCTACCGCTTTCCTGGGACGATCCGGCGACCCGGGAGGCCATCACCCGGTATATGCACGGTGTGCGTGCCGACGCCCCGTGGTGCCCGTGGAATATCGAGTTCATCCGGCGGATGAACGGGCTCGATACCGTCGCCGAAGTGTTCGACACCGTCTTCGCCGCGGAGTATCTGGTCCTCGGACTCGGGGATGTGTATCTCGGTGCGCCGCTGGCCACCCCGATCGACCCCCGGCACCGGCTGGTCACCACCAAATATAATCCGGCCCGCACCTGGACCCCGGAGAACGCGGTCGGTATCGGCGGTGCGTACCTGTGCATATACGGAATGGAGGGGCCGGGAGGCTATCAGTTCGTCGGCCGGACCACCCAGGTCTGGAGTCGGCGAACCGATACCGGGACACCGTGGCTGCTGCGGTTCTTCGACCGGATCCGCTGGTACCCGGTGAGCGCGGAGGAACTGCTCGACCTGCGTGCCGATACGGCCGCCGGCCGCGGCGAGATGCGCATCGGGCCGGGTGAATTCCGCCTCGCGGAGTACCGCCGGTTCCTGGCCGACCAGGCGGATTCGATCGAATCGTTCCGGACCCGGCAGTCGGCCGCTTTCGCGGCCGAGCGCGAATCCTGGCGCCGCTCCGGCGAACTGGGTGAGACACGATGAGACGCCCGGCTCCACACAGCCATCGGCCGGAGGCGCCGGGCGCCCACTCCGGGATCAGGCCCCCGAAGCGACCACCGCGGGTTGCAGCTGGTTCAGCATTTCGTCGGTACCGAGCACCATGCCGCAGCGGCGGGCGGTGTACTTCAGCGCGATCGAATGCTCTTCACGGCTGAAATCGGCCACCGCGTCGTACGCCAGGAACGCGTGGATATCGTTCATGAACGCCTCGGCGGCGCTGAGCATACAGCCCATATGGGCATACACACCGGTGACCACCAGCTGGTCCCGATTGCGGTAGCCGAGCAATTGGCGCAGATCCGTGCGCTGGAACGCCGAATAGCGCCATTTGGTGACCTGGATGTCCTGCTCGGCGGGCGCCAGTTCGGCGAGTACCTCGGTCTCCGGCCCGTCCGACATACCGGTGCCCCAGAAATCGGCGAGCAGTCCGCGCCGGTCGGGATGCTGGTCGCCCGGTTGCATACTGTAGATCACCGGAATGCCCAGTTCGTGGCACCGGGCGCGCAGCCGGACGATGTTGTCGATCATCGTCCGGGCCGGATCGCGATCCAACTGATAGGCATCGAGGAAGTAGTTCTGCATGTCGTGGATCAGCAAGGCGGTGCGATCGGGATCGAGTCGCCAACCGACTCTGTTGGTGATCTCGTCTTCCGACGACGGCATCGCATAGGGCGCGATCGGCTGCATGGGCATGTCCAGAACTCCTCATCTTCTTGTGGCCCGCAACCTTCTGGTGGGCTGCGGGTCCTGGCGCAGTAGCGAAAAGGGTCGGTCAGGGCACCGCCGCGGGACGGCCGGCCACTCCCAGCGGGCCCAGGACCCGCTGCAATTTCCCGGTGGTCTCGGCCAGTTCGTCCTCCGGATCGGATTCCGCGACGATGCCGCCCCCGGCGTAGGCCACCAGGGTCCGGTTGTCGGCGGCGAGTTCCGCGCAACGGATGCTGACCATCCACTCGCCGTTACCGTCGGCGTCACACCAGCCCACGGCGCCGGCGTAGAAACCGCGTTCACCCTCGAGCTCCGCGATCAGCCGGGCGGCGGCGGCAGTCGGAGTACCACAGATCGCCGGAGTGGGGTGCAGCGCCGCGGCCAGTTCCAGCGCCGACGGCCCCCCGGCCGCAACGGTCGCGCTCAGGGTGGTTCCGAGATGCCACATGGCAGGTGTCTCGGTGAGGTCGGGGCGGGCGGGAGTGCGCACATCGATGCACCGGTCCCGCAGTACCCCGGCCACATGGTCGACCACATAGCCGTGTTCGTGCTGATCCTTCGCCGAGCCGAGCAGCGTCTCGGCGGCGATCCGGTCGGCCAGGGGGTTCTCCGGTACCCGCCGGGCCGAACCGGCCAGCGGGTGGCTGGTGACCTCGGTGCCGATGCGTCGCACCAGGATCTCGGGGCTGGAGCCCACCAGATGGCGGCCGGTGAACAGGCCGCCGGCCGCGGTCAGGTCGACCAGGTAGCCGTTTCCGGCGGGGTCGGTGGAAACCAGTAGATCGAGCAGATCGGCCGCGCGAACGGTGCGATCGGCGCGGGCCCGCACTGCCCGGGCCAGGACGACCTTGCGCAGCGGGTTGTCGGGGTCGGCCAGCAGGCGTACCGCGGAACCCACCCGGCGCTGATGTTGCTCCGGTTCCGGAAGATGCTCGGTGACCGAGATATCGGGTGCGGTGACCGCACGTGCGGTTCGGGGGCCGTCGGTCACCGAGATCGTCTCGGGCGCCCAGAGCGCCGCGGGGGCACCGGGCCGGAACGGGAGCGCTCCGACTATATGGTTCACCCGCCGCGCACGCAGTTGCGCGACGGCTTCGGCGGCGCTGTGGAAGACACGCCCGCCGGCAGACGCGGTCACGGTGCGCTGCGGCCGGGACAGGACAAAGGCGGGATCCGCGGGATAGGCGGGGTTCTCGGCGTTGATGATGATCATCCTCTCGTGTCACATATCCAGCGTTGCGCCGCCGTCGACCCGCAGGTCGTGCATGGTGATGTGGCGCGCGGCGTCGGAAACCAGGAAGCGGACGGCGGCGGCGATATCGGCGGGATCGGCGATCCGGCGCAACGGGATGCCCAGCCGGTAGTTCTCGGGGTCACCGTCGAGCAGGCTCGCTCGTCCGGCCGTACCGAGACCGCCTGCGTCGGAGTCCGCGTACATTCCGCGCAGCATCGGGGTGTCGGTGGACCCCGGGGAGACCAGGTTGACCCGCACTCCGTGCGGCGCCACCTGGAGCGCGAGTGAGCGGGTGAATGCCGTGGCCGCGGCCTTCGCCGCACCGTAGGCGGCGAGATTCACGC
Source organism: Nocardia sp. NPDC001965 (assembly GCF_053594175.1). NCBI lineage: Bacteria > Bacillati > Actinomycetota > Actinomycetes > Mycobacteriales > Nocardiaceae > Nocardia > Nocardia sp. NPDC001965. The sequence goes on along the minus strand of NZ_JBSFDZ010000004.1, from coordinate 137,635 downwards.
GGGGGACGGTGGCGGAGTTGGAGGAGACGACCACTATGGATCCGCGCCCGGCGGTGACCATTTCGCGGGCCGCGCGCTGGGCCACGTACACCGCGCCGTTGGTGTTGACGGCGACGCAGCGCTGCCATTCGTCCGGGGAGGTGTCCAGTGCCGATCCACCGATCATCGATCCGGCGGCGTGCACGACCACCCGGGGGGTGCCGCGTTCGGCGAGTTCTTTGTCGAAGGCCGCCGCGACGACTGCCGCATCGCTCACATCGACCTCCGCCGACGTGACGCCGGTGTCCTCGTAAAGCTGTCCGAGCCGTGCGGCGACCTCGTGTACCCGGGAGTCCCGGTCCCACAGGGCGATATTCGCGGAATCGCCGGCGAGTTCGTATGCGATCGCCGCGCCGATTCCCCCTGCGGCTCCGGTGACGATGACCCCTTCGCCCCACTGCTTCGTGCCCATTAGGTTAGCCTAACCTGAAGTTACACCGTAAGGCCAGCATTCCGGTGTGACGTGCAACAAGATCGCTGATCGGAAAGAGGTGCTCCATGCAATCACCCGCCCTCCCCGGTTTCACACCGTGGCCGCCGGACCTGATCGATCACTACAGAGCCGAAAAGCTCTGGACAGGTGAAACATTCGGAGACCTGCTCACGGCGCGCGCCAGCGCGCACCCCGAGACGATCGCGGTCGTGGACGCGGCGAACCGCTGGACCTACGCCGAGCTGGACCACCGGTCCCGGTCGCTGGCCACCGGATTGGCCCGGATGGGAATCCGCCCGCACGATCGCGTCCTGGTCCAGCTGCCCAACCGCGCCGAATTCGTCGAAGTGGTCTTCGCGCTCTTCCGGCTCGGTGCGCTGCCGGTCTTCTGCCTGCCCGCACACCGGGAAGCCGAACTGATCCCCATCGCCACGGCGAGCGGTGCGGTGGCGATGATCACCTGCGCCGAACATCAGCGTTTCGACCATGCGGCGCTTGCGGATACGGTCCGGCGCGAGGTCGCGACCCTGCGGCACGTCCTGCTGGTCGTCGACGACACCGCCCACGAATTCGCCGAGGGCGCAGCCGACCTCGCCGACCACCGGGACGACCCCGGCGACCTGCCGGAGGTCGACGCCGGCGATGTCGCGTTCCTGCAACTGTCCGGCGGCAGCACCGGCATCCCGAAACTCATCCCCCGCACCCACGACGACTACCTGTACAGCGTCCGCCGCAGCGCCGAGATCACCGGACTGGGGCCCGATACCGTCTACCTGGCGACGCTGCCGATCGCGCACAACTTCCCGATGAGTTCCCCGGGCATCCTCGGCGCGCTCTACGCGGGCGGCACCGTCGCCATGACACCCGATCCGACCCCGTCGACCGCGTTCGCGGCGATCGAACGTTTCGGTGTCACCATCACCGGCCTGGTGCCGCCGCTGGCGCGCCTGTGGGTCGAACGTGCCGAAAAGGGCGGCGAGCTGCCCGATCTGTCCAGTCTGCAGGTCGTCCAGGTGGGTGGAGCCCGCTGCCCCGACGAACTCGCCCGGCGGGTCGGCCCCGCGCTGGGGGTGACCCTGCAGCAGGTGTTCGGGATGGCCGAGGGCCTGGTCTGCTACACCCGGCTCGACGATCCGATCGACGCTGTGGTCGCCACCCAGGGCCGGCCGATGTCGGACCACGACCGGATCCGGATCGTCGACGACGCCGACGAGGAGGTCGCGCCGGGCGCCGACGGGAACCTGATGACCCAGGGGCCGTACACCATTCGCGGTTACTACGACAATCCCGAAGCCAACGCCCGTAGTTTCACCGCGGACGGCTGGTACCGCACCGGCGATATCGTCGCGCTGCGACCGGACGGGAATCTGGTGGTGAAGGGCCGGGCGGGCGACTGGGTCAACCGCGGCGGTGAGAAGGTTTCGGCCGAGGAACTCGAGGCCCATCTGCTGGAGCATCCCGGGATCCGGGACGCGGTGATCGTGGGCACGCCCGACCCCGTACTCGGACAGCGCATCTGCGCCTTCGTCCAACCGCTCGACCCCGCGACCCCACCCACGCTGACCACGGTCCGTACCTTCGTGCGGGAGCGCGGTATCGCGGCCTGGAAGATGCCCGACGCGGTGGTCACCATCGCCGAATTCCCCGAAACGGGAGTGGGCAAGACCAGCCGCCGCGATCTGCGCCGGCTGCTCGCCGAGGGTCATCGCGCCCCATGACCCCCGGTGTCGCGAACCGCGCCGTACGCGCGGTTCGCGGCGCCCGGTCACGGGCACAGCACCTCCAGCCAGGACCCCAGAACGGGGTCACCGGCCAGCAGCAGCGGGTCGACGGTCTCGTGTCCCTCGGATCGCCACTTCTCCACCAACTGCATGATGCGCACCGAATCCAGTCCGGCGTCGAGCAGATTGGTGTCGGTGGACAGTTCCGCCGGCGCGACGCCCAGCAGATCGGCCACATCGCGGATGAAACTGTCGCGGTCGGCCACCGCCGTAGGCTCGTTCGTCATCTCTGTCCTCCTCATTCTTCGCGGTCGAAATCCGCGACTCCGTGCTTCCAATAGCCCGCGATCAGGCAGTCCTTCGCCGGGACACCGAGTTCGCCGCGGATCCATCTGCGGATCGGCCGCAACTGCCCGGCCTCGCCGGCGACCCAGGCGTACACGTTCTGCCCATCGGGCACCGTGACGGTGCGGATCGCCTTCTCCAGCAGATCGCCGGTCCCGGCGCGGGCATCACCGCGGTGCAGCCACCGCACCTCGACACCGGACGGTGCGGCCAGTTCGATCTCCTGGCTCTCGTCGACCACCTCGACGAACACCCACCCCGCCTTGTCCCGCGGCAGCCATTCCAGCCACCGGGCGATCGCGGGCAGCGCGGTGATATCGCCGGCGAACAGATAGTTGTCGTAGGCGGTGGGCACCACCACCCCACCGGGCGGGCCCGCGATATGGATCCGGATACCCGGCCGGGCTGCCAGCGCCCAGTCCGAGGCGAGACCGCCGGGGTGCAGCGCGAAGTCGATATCGAGCTCACCGGCGTCGCGGTCGAGGCGGCGTACCGTGTACTCCCGCGAGATCGGCCGCGGCGCGGGCCAATCCAGCGACAGGCCGTCACGGATCGGCAGCCGCAGCGTGCCGTCGGTGTCCGGGAACACCAGCCGCACATGCTCGTCGGGCACATAGCTGTGGAATCCGTCGAGTTCCGGACCGCCGAAGGTGATCCGGATCAGACCGGACCCCACCGTGGCGGTACGGATCACCTCCAGTTCACGCAACCCGATCGGATAGCCGACCTTGGCCCCGTGCGAACCGGCGAGTACCTCGGCGATCCGTTCCCGGTACGCTCCGCGATCCACCATCACACACCGTCCTTCTTCTCCACGACCACGTTCCCGGCAGCCTTCTCCTCGACCACGTTCCCGGCCACCGGAACCTGGGCCGGTGGCGGGGGCGGCGGCGGCCCGCCCGCGGGCGCGGTGAGCCGGTACAGCGGCCACACGAGCACCAGGGCGAAGACGAACAGCACCAGTACGGCCGCGCCGTAGACCACCAGCGCGGTACCCGGAGCGACGAGGTTGCCGATCACACCGGCCGCCATCGAACCGACCGCGGTGCCGGCCACCGACTGCACCATGAGCAGTCCCGACATCCGGCCGCGCATCTCTTCCGGCGCGTTCTGCTGGAGCACCGCGTAGCGCAGGATGCCGTTGACGGCCCGGGCCACACCGAATGCGGCCAGACCCAGGAAACTCCACGCGGCCTGCGGCCAGATACCGGCCATGACGACGCCGAGCGGCATGACTGCCAGCGAGGACAGCAGGACCAGGCCGTTGCGCCGGGCGCGGCCGATCCAGCCGCTGGTGAGCGAGCCCAGGACCGCACCCGCGCCGGGCGCGGCATAGAGCAGGCCGAGTGTGGCGGGCCCCGCGTCGAGGGCTCGATCGGCGAAGGCGGGCAGCAGCACCAGGGGTCCGCTGACCAGCATAGCGAGCAGACCACTCAACAATACAGCGCGAATAATATTGTGCCGCATTGCGAAAGAGATCCCGTGGCCGAGTTCGACCAGCGGATTGCGGATCTCGCGGGCCGGCGGCGGCGCCGGCCCGATGGCCCGGACCAGCGTCACGGTGCCCACGGTCGCCGCCGCCGCGGCGAAGAACGCGAACGACACCCCGATCTTCGCGATGAGCACACCGGCGACGGCCGGGGTGATCATGGTGCCGAGATCGGAGGTGAGCGTGGTCAGCGCCCCGGCCGCGGGGACCTTCTCCCGTGATACCAGCATCGGCACCAGCGCCATCAGCGCCGAGCCACTGATACCCCCGGCCAGTCCGTCGGTCACGGCCGCGGCGTAGATCACCGTGAGGAACGGATCGGGCAGCAACGCATTGATTCCCAGCGCCAGGAACGCCAGTCCCGCGGCCGACCGGGAGAAGGAGATCACGGTACGCCGGTCGTACCGGTCGGCGATCACGCCCCCGCCCAGACTGCCGGCGAACAACGCGACCGCCATCGCTGTGGACACCCCGGCGACGTGCAGACTCGAACCGGTGAGCTGATAGACCTGCACCGGCAGGGCCACCATCAGGAGGCCGATACCGAGAACAGAGACCAGTCGCGCACCGAAGGCACAGCGAAACCGCCGGCTCTCCCGCAGCGGAGAGGTATCGATGAGGAGGCCGGCGGGGGCTTTCAATTGAACTTCTCCTGGATCAGGTCGAGGGTGTTCATGACGCCGCGGTAGTCCGGCCGGTAGCTGGTGGCCGGAAGTTCGTAGACCAACTTGTCCTTGAACGCGGGCAGCTGGGCGTACAGCGGATCCTTCGCGAGATCGGCCGCGCTCTTGGCGCCGCTGAGCGGGACGACGAACAGGACAGGCGCGTCCACGACCTTCGTCAGCAGTTCGGGGCTGAATCCGAACCAGTCGGCCGACGGATTGACTTCCGGGTTACCGGCCTTGGCCAGAACCTTGTCGTCGGCCTGGAAGCCGAGTTCGGCCAGCAGGGTCGGCAGCGCGGCGTTCGGCAGGATCATCTTCGGCTGGCCGTCGGCGGCGGACTGGAAATAGCCGATCTGCTGCCCCGGAACATCGATGGCCGCGGAAACCTGCTTCACCTTGTCGTCGTAGGCCGAGATCAGGTCGGCGACCTTGTCGGCGCGGTTCACCACATCGGCGATCTGCTTCAGCTGATCCTGCCAGCCGGTCACATTGCCGGGCAGCAGGACCGTCGGCGCGATCGCGCTGAGCTGGTCGTAGGCGTCCACCGACTGTTTTGCCGGGAAGCCCTGTCCGCCACCGATGATCAGATCCGGTTGCGCCGAGGCGACGAACTCGACGTTCACGGCCTGGCCCACCGGCACCATCTGGGTGCCCTGCTCCTTCGCGGCGTCGGCCCAGGTCTGCGGGAAATCGGCATTGCGGCCGCTGACGCCGAGCACTCGCGGATCCGCCGCGGCGACCGGAACATCCAGGTCGTAGAGGTAGCCGGCCAGCGCGCCGTTGAGTACCACGATCCGCTGCGGATCCGCGGGCACCTCGATCGTGCCCTTCTCGGTCTGGATCGGACGGGTCCCGGATGCGGCGGCGGGCTCGGTATCGGAGCTGCAGCCGGCGACCGCGACGACCGCGACGAACAGACCGACCACAAGACGTAGCCAGGCCGCGAAGCGGCTGTGGGATAACAGCGACATAGGTGTTCTACTTTCTTTCTCGAACCGCCGGGGCACCGGATGGTGCCGCGGCGAAGTCTCGGCGTCGAAGACGCGCCGTGTACCAGCGTCGAAGACGCGCCGTGTACCAGCGTCGAAGACGCGCCGTGTACCAGCGTCGGGGACGCGCGATGTGCCCGGCGCCGGGAACGCTCGGGGTGCTCACCGGACGCACGGTCAGGTCCGCAGGGCCGGTTCGGTATCGAGCAGGGCGGCGACCTCCGACCAGCCGTCCTCGGAGACGATTCCGAAATGGGTGTAGGGCAATCGGCGCGCGGTGATCCGGGCACCGGCGGCCCGCCAGCCCGACAGCTGGGCGGCGACCCGCGCGGCATCGTCCTCGCCGCCGGGATCGGCCGCGTACAACGCCATCGGCCCGGCGTATCCGGGGGTCTCGGAAACGGTGACCAGGTGCAGCAGCTCACCGGCCGCGGCCCGGATCCGGGCCGCGAGATCGGGGGCGTCCTCGGGTAGTTCCGGCAGCAGTGCGGCCAGCCGGGCCGGGTCGGTGAGGGCCTCGCTCGCCTGTTCGGCCAGATTCGCCAGCGGATGGGAATCGACCAGTCCGACGAACGCGACCTCTTCACCACCGCCGGTGAGCGCGGCGGCGATCGCGTGCACGATATTGCCGCCCAGTGAATAGCCGAGCAGGTGATAGGGCCCGGCGGGCTGGATCTCGCGGATGGTCGCGAGATACCGCGCAGCGAGTTCGTCCAGGTTCGCAGCACCCGATTCCACACCGCGCAGCGCCGGCAGCTGCAGTCCGACCAGTGGGCGGTCGGCGCGCAGGCGGCGGGCCAGCGGCGTGAACTGCCAGGCGGTTCCACCGACCGGGTGAACGCAGAACAGCGGTTCGGCCGACCCGCGCGTCCGCAGTTCGAGCACATGATCGAGTCGCCGGCCCAGCATGGCGATCTCTTCGGAGGGTAGGTCGATTCCGGTGTCCCGCGGCAGTTCGGCAGCCCGCGGTTCCACGTCGATCGCAGTGCCCTCGATCCGCGCTGCCAGGGTGCGGGCCGTGGGAGCCTCGAAGATATCGTCCACGACGACCTCGTGGCCCGCCCGGCGCAGTCGGCCGACCAGCCGGACCGCGGTGAGCGAATGACCGCCCGCGGCGAAGAAATCGTCGTCCGGCCCGACCGCCGCGACGCCCAGCACCGCCGCCATGGCCGCGAGCACCGCCCCGGTGACCGCGGGCAGATCCGGGTCCACGAGCGCGGGCGCGGCCGCCACCGGCACATCCACCGGATATTCCGGCACCGGAAGCGCTTTGCGGTCCAGTTTGTCGCTGATCGTCATCGGGATCTCGTCGAGTTCCACGAAGGCCGCCGGAATCATGTACTCCGGCAGGGTGTCGCGCACCGTCGCGCGGACCGCGTCGACGTCCAGGGCGGCTCCGGTGCGAGTCCGCAGATACGCCACCAGGCGCTGATCGCCGGGATTGTCCTCCCGTAGGATCACCGCCACCTGGGCGATCTCGGGGCGGCGCATGATCGCCGATTCGATATCACCGAGTTCGATGCGCTGACCACGCAGTTTCACCTGGCTGTCGACGCGGCCCACATACTCGAGTTCACCGTCGGCGCCCCAGCGCACCAGATCTCCGGTGCGGTACATCCGTTCGCCGTTACCGGCCGGATCGGCGACGAAGGTCCGCGCGGTCTGCTCCGGCCGGTGCAGATAGCCGCGGGCGAGCTGGATACCGGTCAGGTACAGCTCCCCGACCGATCCGAACGGTACGGGCAGCAGGGCGTCGTCCAGTACCCGTACCCCCGCGCCACCGGGCGGTCGGCCGATCGGCACCGTCACCGTATCGGCGTCGTTGCTCGCGTGATAGGTGATGCACACCGCGGCCTCGGTGGGACCGTAGAGGTTGTTCACCCGGGCTCCGGTCGCCGTGCGGAAAGCGCGGGCGGTCGACGGCGGCAGCGGTTCGCCGCCGGTGAATACGCAACGCAGCGCGGCGCAACCGGAAAGGTCGCTCTCCTCGGCCGTGGTGGTGAGCATGGACGAGGTCATCTGGATGGCGGTGACCCCCTCGTCCGCCATCAGACGCGCCTGGTAGTAGGGGTCGCGGTGACCGTTGGGCTTCGCCACCACGATCCGGGCACCCACCAGCAACGGCAGGAAGATCTCCAGCAGTGAGGCGTCGAAAGTCGCCGGGGTCCGGTACAGGACGGTATCGCCCACCCCGAACCGATGCTGTTCCTGCAACCAGGCGAAGGTGTTCACGATGGCCTCGTGCGGCACCGTCACCCCCTTGGGCACCCCGGTCGAGCCCGAGGTGAACAGCAGGTAGGCCGCGTTCTCCGGGCGCAGCGGCGCGAGCCGGTCGGCATCGGTGAGTGCGGTATCCGCGAATTCGGCGGTATCGAGGGTGTCGATGGATACGACGGGCGCCCGGCCGGTTTCGTAGGCGTCGGCGGTCGTGGTCAGCACCAGCGCGGCGGCGGCGGTCGCGAGGATGGTGTCCACTCGTCCGGCGGGCTGCCCCGGATCGACCGGCAGGTACACCCCACCGGCCCGGCAGATCGCGTGCGCCGCGATCACCGAATCGGCGCCGCGCGCCATGGCGACGACGACCACGGTCTCCGGCGCGATACCGCGTGCGACCAGCCACCGGGCCAGCCGATTGACCCGTGCCCCGAATTCGCGGTAGCCGATCGTCGCATCGGCGACGGTGATCGCCGGCGCGACCGGATCCGGTGCGGTGCGCGGACCCCAGTCGGCCATGGTGGACCCGCGGGTGTCCGGATGGCGAGTGGCGGCCAGCACTGCTCCCGCCGTGGCGCCGGGATCGGCCACGAGGGTGGTGAGCACGGACCCGAGCCGCGCGGCCAGCCGCTCCGCGGAATCGGCGTCCACCGCACCCGGATCGTGGTGCAGCATGAGGCGGAAGCTGTCACCGGGCAGGGCCGTCACGGTCACCGGATAGTGGGTGAGACTGTGCACGGTGACACCGGCCACCCCGATTTCGTGCGAGTCGTTGCCCTGGACACCGGTTTTCGGAAAGTTCTCGTAGACGACGAGCGTGTCGAACAAGCGGCCGATCCCGGCCGCCCGCTCGACGGTGGCCAGGCCCAGATAACCCTGGTTCTGCAATTCGAGTGTGGTCCGCTGGAATTCGGCGAACTGCCCGGCCACCGGAGCGCCGGGATCCAGGGTCATCCGGACCGGCACGGTATTGCTGAACAGCCCGACCATCCCCGCCACCCCCGGCAGCTCGCTCGGCCGTCCCGACACCACCGCGCCGAACACCACGTCGTCCCGGCCCAGCTGCTCGGCCAGCACCAGTGCCCAGGCACCCTGCAACAGGGTGTTCATGGTCAGCCCGTTGGACCGGCCGAACGATTCCAGCGCGGCCGCGGTATCGGCGGCCAGCGGCACGTTCAGGCCCACCGACGCCGACCGCGGCCCGGGCGCACCGACCAGGCTCGGCGCGGACAATCCGCCCAGATACGCGCCCCAGAGCCGGATCGCCGCTGCGCTGTCGCGGGCGGCGAGCCACGCCAGATAGCTCCCGTAGTAACCGGGTTCGGGCAACTGCTCACCGTGGTAGCGGGCGAGCATCTCGCGGAGCACGATCGGCACCGACCAGCCGTCGGCGAGGAGGTGGTGGGCCGTGAGGACCAGCCGGTGCGTGGTATCGGCCACCCGGATGAGCAATGCGCGCAGCAGGGGCGGTTCGGCGATATCGAAGGTTTCCGCACCGGCCCGGTTTTCCAGCTCCAGCGCCGCCTCCTCGGCGGCCGCGGCCGGCCGGTCGCGCAGGTCCTCGACCCGCCAGGCCACCCGCGGTTCCCGGGGGATCACCTGTACCGGCTGGTCGAACTGCTCGTAGCGGAACGCCGCGCCCAGGTTCGGATGCCGGCGCAGCACGGTCGCGAACGCCGCGCCCAGCCGATCCGGATCCACCGGACCGGACAGTTCGAAACGGGCGGTGAGTGTATACACATCGGCCGCGCCGTCCCGCAGTGCGTGGAACAGCAGACCCTCCTGCAGCGGCGACAACGGCAGTACGTCGGCGATCGGACCGTATGCGGCGGCGAGCTCGGTGGCGCCGTCGGGCGGGAGCACGATCGAGACGCTGTCGGCGCGCGGCGTCCGCGCGGTACCGGAATCCGCTGCGGGGTCGGCGGTTCCGGCGGCCGCGGCGAGGTCGGCGAGACTGCGGCGGGTCAGCAGGTCCTGCGGGGCGAGAATCAGTCCGCGCTCCCGCAACCGGGTGCAGACCCCGATCGCGGTGATGCTGTCGCCACCGGCGCCGAAGAAATCGTCGTCGATATCGACGGTATCGCTGCCGAGCAGTTCCGCGACCACCTCGGCCACCGCCTGTTCGGCCGGTGTGCCGGGTTCGCGACCGCCGGTCGGCTCGGCCGGTTCGGGCAGCGCGGTGCGATCCACCTTCCCGTTCACTGTCCACGGCAGTTCGTCGAGCACGACGATGCGGGTCGGAACCATGGCGTCGGGCAGAGATTCGGCCAGCCGGTTGCGCAGGCGGGCTCCGAGGTCCCCGGGTCCGGTGGGCGCGTCCGGCGAATCCGGTGCCGCGACGATGTATCCGATCAGGCTCGCGCGCCCGGCGATATCCCGGATATCCGCGGCCGCCGCGGCCACCTCCGGCAGCCCGCTCAGCGCGGCTTCGACCTCACCGATCTCGATCCGGTGCCCGCGGATCTTCACCTGGGCGTCCGCCCGCCCGGCGTAGAAGTAACCGCGACCGGGGACCCAGCGGGCCCGGTCGCCGGTGCGGTACATCCGCGACCCCGGCGGACCGAACGGGTCGGCCACGAAACTCTGGGCGCTGAAACCGGGCCGGCCCAGATAGCCCTGTGCGATCCCGGCACCCGCGAGGTAGAGCTCGCCGGGCTGTCCGTCCGCCACCACCTGCAGGCCGTTGTCCAGGAGATAGGCCCGCACCCCCGGGAGTGGGACACCGATATGCGGATCCGTACCGTGCACCGGCGCGCCGATGGCGTCGACGGTGGCCTCGGTCGGGCCGTAGAGGTTGACGGCGGTGATCCCGGAACGCTGCACCTGCTGCCACAGATCGGGTGGGCACGCCTCCCCGCCGAGCACCAGCAGCCGCGGCGCGAGTTCGGCCAGTCCGTGGGCGAACAGCGCCGCGGCCAGGGTCGGGGTGCCGTCCACGACGTCCACGCCGTCGGTGCGGAAGGCCGCGACCAGCGCCGCCGGATCACGCCGGATCTCGCTGTCGTACAGATGGATCCGGTGCCCGTCGAGCAGCCACAACAACGGATCGAGTGCGGCGTCGAAAGCGAACGAGGTGGTGTGCGCGACCGTCAGGCGGCGGCCCGCTGCGCGCGCCACGGTTTCGGCGTATATCCCGTCGCGGTGCCCGGCCACCAGCTGGGCGAGGGCGGTGTGATCGATCACCACGCCTTTCGGCGTGCCTGTCGAGCCGGAGGTGTAGAGAACGTATGCGGGGTGATCGCCGCGGATCTGCCCGGTTTCGGCGGTGGTGAGCGGCGCGTCCGGGTAGTCGCGCAATGCGTCGAGAACCGGTTCGCTGTCGAGTTCGACGGCCGGGCAGACGAGTTCGGCGGCCAGTGCGGAATCGGTGAGTACCAGGACCGGGGCGGCATCGTCGATCATGGTCTGCAGCCGGGGTACCGGATGTTCGGGATCGAGCGGCAGGTAGGTACCACCGGCTCGCCAGACCGCGAGCAACGCGACCACCAGATCGACGGTGCGCGGCAGGGCGACCCCGACCGGCCGGCCCGGTGTCACACCCCGAGCTCGCAGATACCTGGCCAGCCGATACACCCGGCCACCGAGTTCGCCGCCGGTGTAATGCCGTGTCCCACCGACCAGAACGGTGCTGCCGGCGTATTCCGCGACCATCCGGTCCACTGCGGCGGGTACCGATTCGGTGGCCACCGCGGCCGACGGACCGGCACGGCCGGCGAGCAACCGCTCGCGTTCGTCCCGATCGATCAGCTCCAGTGTCCCGACCGCCACCTTGTCCAGTTCGGTGAACGCCTCGACGACCCGCACCAGGCCCGCCACCCGGCGGTAGGCGGTCTCCGGATCATTGGTCCGCGCATCGCATTCGAAACCCAGCAGCACCGACTTGTCGGGCAGCGGGGTCACGACCAGGCCGAGATCCTCCGGCGGCCCACCGGCCACATTGCGCAGCACGCCCTCGGCACCGTCGAAATCCAGGGCGAAGTCGAAGACCTTGAGGTTCATCCCGATACCGTGCAGCAGTTCACCCGCTCCGAAACCGCTGAGGTCGCGGGCCAGGTCCGCACCGCTGTAGCGCTGATGCCGGCGCATCTCGCGCAGGGTCTGCGCGACCCGCACACCGAGTTCGCCGACGGTGTCGTGGGCGTGTACCGGCAACCGCAGCGGCAGGACGTTCACCGCCATCGCGGGCGTGCTCAGCGCGACCCGGCCGACCCGGCCCATCATCAGCATCGACAGCACCACATCGGAATTGCCCAGCAGCCGCTGAACATAGGCGGCATAGCAGGCGATGAGCCCGTCGGCCCAGGTGATCCGGTACCGCTCGGTGCAACCGCGCAGCCGCTCCAGCGTCTCCACCGGCAGGATCGCCTCGGCGCGGAGGGTGCGCTCCACCGCACCGCCGAGGGCGGTACCGCGCCCGTCCAACGAGGGTGCGGGACTGAGCTGTTCGCGCCAGTAGCGCTGGTCTTGCGCGAATTGCTCGCTGTCGCGGTAGTTCTGTTCGTCGGCGACCAGGTCGGCGATCGCGCCGAAGGTCGCCTTCGGCGGTTCGCCGCCCCTGCGCAGGGCGGTGTAGTGCGCGGCGACGCGCCGGGACAGCAGTGCCGCGCTGTAACCGTCGACGATCAGGTGGTGGTACAGCTGCACACACCACACCTCGGAGTCGGTGAGCCTGATCAGCGTGTAGTTGTAGAGCCGCCGGTCGACCATGCCGCGGCAGCGCTGCGCCGCCTGATGACGTTCCAGGGCCACTGCCTCGTGGGCGAGCGAACGGGGTTCGGCGGCACCGCGCAGGTCGATCATCGGTTGCAGGACCGCCGGCTCGTCGCAGACGAATTGCCTTGGGCCGGTATCGGTATCGCGGAAACGCAGCCGCATGTTCTCCGCTTCGGCCACGGTCCGGCGGATGGCCTCGGCCAGTGCCGTCACGTCGATCGGGGTGTCACCGGAGATCTCCAGTACCTCGCCGACCAGATAGCGACCGGATTCGGGGTCGAACTGCTGTGCGTTCCAGATCCCCAGCTGCGGACCGGTGAGCGGTAATCCGGGATCGCTTGCCCTCGAGGCGTCCTGCACTGCCGCCGGCACGGCAACTCCCTTCGCTGTGAACCACTTTCGGTGGGGTGCCGATGCCCGCCCCTTATCCGCGGGCACGACACACAACCACAGTTGAGGTTAGCCTAACCTTTACTGAAGGGAAATATCTACCAGGTACGAATTTTGTCCTAGTTTGCCTTGTTCAGACCGTGCGGACCGCCTGTTCGGCCAACGGAACCACCAGCGGGGTGCCCGTTTCCGGGTCGTCGATCACCCGACAGCCCAGGTCGAAGACCTTTTGCACGAGTCCGGCGGTGACGATCTCGCGCGGCGCCCCGGCCGCGACCACCGCGCCGTCGCGCATGGCGACGAGATGATCGGCATAGCGGAACGCGTGATTCAGATCGTGCAGTACCGCGACGATCGTCCGGCCGGTCTCCCGGTTCAACTCGCGGCACAGATCCAGCAGCTGGATCTGGTGGGCGATATCGAGAAAGGTCGTCGGCTCGTCGAGCAGCACGATCGGCGTCTCCTGGGCGAGCACCATCGCGATCCACACCCGCTGCCGCTGACCGCCGGAGAGTTCGTCCACCAGCCGCCCGGACAGTTCGGATACACCGGTGGCCGCCATGGCCGCCGCCACCGCCTCCTCGTCCCGGCGCGACCACTGCCGGATCAGCGACTGGTGCGGATATCGCCCCCGGGCCACCAGATCGGCGACGCGGATTCCCTCCGGCGCGGTCGAGGTCTGCGGCAGCAGCCCGATCCGCCGGGCGACCTCCTTGGCCGGATAACTGCCTATCTCCTTGCCGTCCAGCAGGACCGCGCCGGATTCGGGTGCCAGCAGCCGCGAGAGCGCCCGCAGCAGGGTCGATTTCCCGCATGCGTTCGGGCCGATGATGACGGTGAAGGTGCCGTCGGGAATATCGACGGTCAGTTCGTCACTGATCACCCTGTTGCGGTAGCCCAGCCGGAGCCGGTCGGCCCGGAGCCGCGCCGTCGCGCCGGGATCCGGCGCGACCGCGGTCGCCTCGGCGGTGCTGTGCTCGAGTTCTTCGTCCACGATGATTCCCTCAGTTCCGTCGGGCCTCGGCCACCAGCAGATAGGCCAGATACGCGCCGCCGACCGATGCGGTGACCACGCCGACCGGCACGCTCGTCGGCGCGAACAGCCGCCGCGAGATCCAGTCACACGTCACCAGCAGCAGCGCCCCCATCGCCGCCGCCGGCAGCAACGCGGTCGTCGGGGTGCGGGCCAGGCGCCGGCCCAGCTGCGGTGCCGCCAGCGCGACGAATGCGATCGGACCCGCCACCGCGGTGCCCACCGCCGTGAACGCGACACTGAGCACCGTCAGCACCAGCCGCGCCCGGCCGACCCGGATACCGAGCGCGCGCGCCGCGTCGTCACCCAGTTCCAGCACCTGCAATCGATACGCGGCGGGGATCACCGCAACGGCCAGCAGTGCCAATACGATCAGCGCCGGACCGATCTCGTCCCAGGTGAGCCCGTCCAGCGTCCCGACGCCCCACGCGGCCGCCGACATCGCCTCGTCGAGATCGGCGCGCAGGATGAGCCAGGTATTGACCGCGGCCATCATCGCGCCGACACCGATACCGACGATGATCAGCCGGAAACCCTTGACGCTCTGCCGGAACGCCAGCAGGAAGATCGCGAGCGCGGTGAACAGGCCTCCGCCGACCGCCCCGGCCGCGGTGGCGTAGTAGCCGCCACCGGACAGGATGACCAGCAGCGCCCCGGTGTAGGCGCCGGAGTTGAACCCGACGATATCGGGACTGCCCAGCGGGTTACGGGTGACCGACTGCAGAATCGCGCCGCTGATCCCGAGCGCCGCGCCGAGCACGAGCGCCATGAGCACCCGGGGCAACCGCCATTCCCGCACAACGAGTTCGTCGCCGCCCACTCCGGTACCGAGCAGCGCCCGCAGTACGCGGTCCGGCGGGATGGCGAAATCGCCGGTGCCGAGCGCGAGCAGCGCCACCACACAGGCGGCGACCAGCAGGACGACCGTCACCACGAGGCCGCGCACCCCGATCCGGGTGGTCACACCCCGCAGGCGCAGCACCCGGACCGAACGGCCGAAGTCGACGGTGGAGGCGACACCGAACCGCGACGTCTTGCGCACAGTGGTCACGACTGCCTCATCTCCGAGCGACGGGCCAGCCAGATCAGCACCGGCGCGCCGAGGAACGCGGTCACCACGCCGGCGGACAGTTCGTCGGGCGGGATGGCGACCCGGCCGACCACATCCGCGAAGAGGACCAGCGCGGGCGCCAGCACGAGCGAATAGGCGACGATCCAGCGGGTATCGGGACCGACGATCCAGCGGGCGATATGCGGCACGGCGAGCCCCACGAAGGTGATCGGGCCGACCGCCGCGGTCGCGGTGCCACAGAGCAGGATCAGGGCCAGCGCGGTACAGGCCCGGGTCCGGTTGACGTGCACGCCCAGCGCGCGGGCCAGATCGTCGCCGAGTGCCACGGCGTTGAGCGATCGGGCGGCGACGAAGGCCAGGATCGTTCCGGCCACGATGAAGGGGGTCGCACCGGCCAGCACATCGTAGCCACGGCCGGTCAGCGCGCCGGCGTCCCACTGGCGCATCTTGTCGAAAGCGGTCGAGTTCAGCAGGATGAGCCCCTTGGTGACTCCGGTGAGCACGGCCGTCACCGCGACACCGGCCAGGGTGAGCCGGATCGGATCGGTCCCGCCGCGGCCGACAGTGCCCAGCCGGTACACCAGTACCGACACCACGGCGGCGCCCGCGAAGCCGAACCAGACGTACGAGGAGATGCCGTCGGCGCCCAGATAGGCGACGGCGACCGCGATGGCGAAGGCGGCACCGGCATTGATTCCGAGCAGTCCCGGATCGGCCAGCGGGTTGCGGGTGAGGCCCTGCATCAGACAGCCCGCGACCCCGAGTGCGCTACCCGCGAGCAATCCGAGCAGCGTGCGGGGCAGGCGGTACTCGCTTATCACCAGGTCGTCCGGCGATCCATCGGGGGCCCACAGTGCACTAATGATTTCCCTGATCGGAATATGGGTTACCCCGACCACAAGGCTGAGTATGCAGGCGATTACCAGAACGACGATTGCCAGCAACCATCCAGACCACCTGCGGACACCCACATGTGTGTGGTATTCATAGGACGAACCGGCGGTCATGAGGCGGTGTCACATCCTCTGTGCATCGAATCGTCCCCTTCCCGGCCCGTATGACGTAGGTCACTGTCATCGCTCACAAAAATCGTTAGCAACCCTTTATAGTGAGCGAAGGCTAACCTAACTGAATACCGGCTGGCAACAGAATGCGCCGACACCGCACCCACGGTGTCCGCGAGCGGTGTTCGGCCCCCGACCGGGGTGAGCGGCCCGCCGGCGCAACGACGCACGAGCGAGAGGTGTGAGGGATGTGGACTCCGACGCTGCTGACGCCCGCGCCTGCCTTCCCCCTCGCCGCACAGTTTCCGGTCGAACCCGACCGGGTTGTAAGAAGATGGACAGGGATGAGGGATAGATGACGCAGCCATTCGTCACCTGATCGCCCAGGAAGACGATCTGACACCGCCGGTGGGTTCTTGGCCACCGGATTTCACCTGCGATTGAGCAGAAACCCCCCGAACCGTGGCTTACGCGCGTGCGCGAAAAGCCCGGGGATCACTGCTGCCGTTTTCGCCGGGCGGCACCGTCCGGCCGAAATACGGCGACAAATCGCAAAACCATGAGGGAAAACGATGAACATCAAGTCGATTGCTGCCACCGCGGCGATGACGGCGGCGGCGGTTATGGGCGTCGCCGGAGGCATGGCGAATGCCGATACCTTCGTACCGCTGCCCGGCGGCGAAAAGCTCGGACCCGGCGTGAAATTGAGCCGTGTGGACGAGAGCGCAGTCATCTCGCCGTCCCTGTCCGCCAACGGCGCCGGCCGGGTGGCCTGGCTGAGCGGCCGCGTCTTCGCGGACGTCAGCCAGACCCCGGAAGGCACCCCCGGCCCCTGGAAGGGCCCGACCAACGCCCCCGGCACCAACAACTCGTCCACCCACGGCGCCTCCCGCGTCAGCGCCGGGTACATCGTCGGCTGCCAGGTCAGCATCGCCGACAACGCGATCTCGGCCGGCCTGTCCGCCAGCCTGAGCACCTCCAGCCTGGGTGCCAGCGGCTCGCTCGGCCTCAAACTCGGCCCGGGTGAGGTCAAGTTCGTCAATGTCGAGGGTGTCGATATCCCGAAGCCCGGCGTCTACTGGGTCGATTACAAAGACGTCGAAATGAATATCGAGGGTTGCGCCGGATACGCGCAGGCGCGTTCCTACGCCGTGGTCGAGATCATCGGCGACCACTATTCGAAGACCACCCTGTACGGAGCTCCGTTCAGCATCGGCTGACGCACGTCGTATCTGGTCGATCAATCCGTCGCTGAACGGAATTCTTTTCCGAGAGGGAAACTGTCATGTCTGTCATCAAGAAAAGCGCCGCACGGGTCGCCGGCCTGGCGGCCGCGTCCGTCGCCGCGGTCGGCCTGCTCTCGACCGGCGCGGCCAATGCCGACACCTTCGTCCCGCTGCCGGGTGCGGAGCTGAACCACACGCTGCCGAACGGGCTCAACATCACCGCCCGGATCGCCAACGAGTCGGCGACCATCAACCCCTCGATGGGTTCGACCCCGCTGCACCGCAACGCGTGGGTCTCCGGTAGCGCGCAGGTCGAGGTGCACGGTCCGCACAAGGGCACCAAGATCACCCCCGGCTATGTCGTGGGCTGCCAGGTCGATATCAGCGGTGGCGCCGCCAACGGCGGTGCCGGGCTCACCCAGTCGGGTGAGAACCTGAGCGGCAACCTCAGCTCCGGCGCCAACCTGACCCTCGGCCCGGGTCAGGCCACCTCGTTCCTGCTGCTCGATATCGAGAAGCCGGACGTCTACGGCGACGAAGGCCATACCTTCGCCGTCAAGTTCACCGGTAAGGACGGCTCGGTGACCTGGACGGATTCCACCATCGGCCTCAACGGCTGCGCTGGTTACGCCCAGGCCCGCTCCTTCGTGCGGGTCGAGACGACCACCGATCAGGGCATCTCCGAGTTCCGCGTCTGGGGTCAGCCCTTCAGCATCGGCTGATCGGGTCCAGCCGGATTCGTTCGACGGCGACAGCCCCGGCCGCACGGCCGGGGCTGTCGCTGTGCGCGCCCGGCCGGTGCGCGCGTCGCAGACCCCACGGGCCCACAGCGCCTCGCGCGGCTCGGCGCATTTGCGCCTCGACACCACTGCGTCCCGGTCCGTTCGCTCGGCCTGTTTGTGACACTGCACAAAAACACCTGGATTGCCGCATCCGGCGATCCGGCCGTCCGCTCGGGACAGCGGCCCGGGCACACCCCGCCACCGCGGCCGGTGCCGAACGCCGAGCGGGCCCGCCCGGCCGCGTTCACTAAGCTGACTCTCCTATGGCTACCGGCGCGACTCTGCACACCGTCTCCCTGCACCTGTCCGATATCGACCGGGGTGTCTACCAGGAGCTGGACCTGCGGATGGCCCGGCATCCCTCGGAGACCACAGAATTCCTGATCACCCGACTACTGGCCTACTGCCTCGAATACACCGACGGCATCACCTTCAGCGACGGCGGGGTCTCCTCCACCGACGAACCGGCGGTCCTGGTCCGCGATCTCACCGGCCGGATCACCGCGTGGATAGAGGTCGGCGCCCCCGATTCCGACCGCGTGCATCGCGGCAGCAAACTGGCCGGCCGAGTCGCGGTGTACACCCATCGTGACCCCGCCAAGGTGCTGGCACAGCTCACCGGTAAGCGGATCCACCGCGCCGAGACCATTCCCCTCGTCTCCTTCGATCGCGCCTTCGTAGCCGCCGCGGCGGCAGCCCTGGAACGCCGCAACACCGCCACGGTGTCGGTCACCGAGCGCCAGCTCTACCTCGAACTCAACGGAACCTCGCTCAGCACTCCGGTCGAGGAACGACTCCTCGGATAGGTCCGGTCCCCGGCCGCTTGACTTCAAGGTTAGTTCAGGTTTCACAGTGGTGGCATGGACGCGGACGACGAACGGAACATCAGGGCCACCCTGGCGACTCATACCGAACTGTGGGTGCGCCACGAGATGCACCGGTGGGGAACATATTTCACCGCGGATTCGGATTTCGTCACCCATCGCGGGATCTGGTGGCGCTCGCGCGAGGCGAACGTGCGGGGCCATCTGGACGTACCGGAGTCGGTGATCGCGCAGAAACGCGGATACACGCAGGAGATCGTCGCGCTCGACGAACTGGCACCGGGCGTCGTACTCGCGCACACCCGCTGGCACTGGCCCGGACACATCCTGCCCGGCGCGGCCACTGCCGAAGACCGATGGGGATACATCACCCTGGTCCTGGTCCACCGCGACGGCTCCTGGCTCATCCGGGCGGCACACAATACGCGGGCGAACGGACTGGACGACTTCGCCCCGCGACGATCCGCCGCCGGAACCGGATGACTCGGAGCGGATGTCACCCCCGAGCCGCCACCCGATAACCGATCGTCGGGAACACCCGGTCGACCCCGAGCCGGCCGGCCGCGTCACGCCGGGTCAGGACGGCGGCACCGCGCATCAGATTCTCGGCGATCTCCACCACACCCGGGCTGCCGATATCCGGGCCGGCCCAACGATTGAACGCCCCCAGCGCCGGACCGCACCACAGCTGGAAATCACCGCGGCGCTCGACCTCGCCCTCGGTGGCCCAGCGAGTGGACATACCGAGATACCACCGGAAGCACAGCGCCATCCGGTGTTTGCGGTCCCGCTCGGCGCGGGCGAGCTGCTTGGGATCGCGTTCCTGCCAGAAATCCCTGGTCTGCGCCCAGATCTCGTCGACACTCGCGCCGAAGATCTCGGTCTCGAGCTTCTTCAGATCCGCCGGGCTCAATTCCTCCAGGCCGGGGTGGGCGGTATAGCGGTCGTAGAGCCACTGAGCGCGGGTCCAGAAACGACTCCCCTTCTTCAGCACCTGCACCCGGGCGCCGATCTCGAACATATCGGCGGCGGGAGCGGTGGTGAAATCGGCGATATCGGCCGCCGCGAGCAAGGTTTTCGCCGCCGCCGACAGATCGGCCTCCGGGGCGAGCTGGTTGATCGAACCGGTGAGCACATAGTCCGCGCCGAGCGCGAAGGCGGCGGCGACCGCCTCGGGGGTGCCCAGGCCGCCCGCGGCACCCAGCCGGACCTGCCGGTCGTATCCGTACTGCCCGGAGATCTCGGCACGCAGGGCGATCATCCGCGGCAGCAGTGCCAGCAGTGGGCGGCCGTCGGTATGACCGCCACTGTCCCCCTCCACCGTGAGGTCGTCGGCGACCGGGATCAGCGCGGCCAGTTCGGCTTCGGCCGCGGTCAGCTGCCCGGCAGCGACCAGTTTGCGCAGGATCTTCTCCGGAGCGGGCGCGAGAAAAAGGCGCGCGACCTCGGGCCGGGACACCTTCGCCATGATCTTGGTGGGGCGCTGGATCCGGCCGTCGGGACCCCGGTGCAGCCCGGACGCGGCACACCGCACGACGGCCGGGGTGAGCCCCATGAACGCCGATGCCGAGATGGCCGGCACCCGGTGTTCGAGCAGCAGGGCGGCCGTGGCCTCCTCCAGTTCGGGTTCGCCGGGATTGTGCAGGAGATTCGCCCCCCACGGCAGACCGTCGAGCTGCCGGGCCAGCTCGGCCACCGTCCGCTCCACCCGGGCGAGGCTCAGCCCACCGGTGCCGAAGAAGGACAGGATCCCGGATCGCGCGGCGGCGGTGACCATCTCGGCGGACGCGATCCCCCGGGCCATCTCGCCGACCACATACGACAACCGCACCCCGTACGCCCGCCGGAACGCCGCCGAACCCAGCGTCGTCACGGCGCACGGTTCGACAGTTCCGAGCACCGGATGGTCACCGGCCACCGCGTCGGCGGCCGGGACGAGCCGTCCATCCGCCGCCGGTACCGGCTCGGCGTCCGGTGCGACCACGAACACCCGCCGCTCGAGCTCGTCCAGCAGTTCCGCGGCGGCACCGCCCACCACCTCCGGATCACGCAGGTACAGGTCGTGGGCGTCGGCACGCGACCCCGGCAGGGTCGGCGTGGGGTACGGGGAAGACATGGTCGAATCCTTCGATCGGGGTGATGCGGGGTACCGCGCGGGTGGGGCCGGTCGCGCCGGCCCCACCCGGCCGGTTCATTCCGCCGTGAGCTGCTGGTCGATCAGCGCGAAGAGTTCCTCGGCACTGGCCTGTTCGACCGCGGCCTGGTCGACACCGGTATCGGCCTCGGATTCCGGCAGGGCGTCGGCCAGTAGTGCGCGCAGGCCGTCGGCCAGCCGCGACCTGTCCTGCGCGGACGGGAGGTTCACGAACATGGTCCGCAGTGCATCGAGCTGGTCGTCCACGGCCGACCCGTTCGATGCCACCGGAGCGGCGGCGGCTGCCTCCTCGACCAGGGAGCGCAACATGCCCGCCACCGCTACAGCGGTCGGATAGTTGAACACCAGCGCATAGGGCAGGGTGACCCCCGCGGCCTCCGCCAGCCGGTTACGCAGTTCCACCGCGGCCAGCGAATCGAATCCCATTTCCTGGAAGGGCGTTTCGGGATCCAGGGCTGCGGTGTCCGAATAGCCCAGCACCGCCGCGGCATGCGCACGCACCACATCGAGAACCACTGTGTCGCGCTGTTCCTCCGGCACCTCGGCCAATCGTGCGGCCAGCGCATTGCCACCGGCGCCCGGCATCTCGGGTCCGGACTCCCGCCGGGCCCGGGGTACCGGAACCAGGGCGGCGAGTACGGCGGGCAGGCGGCCGTCGCGGGCGCCCGCCGCCAGTGTCGGCCGGTCGAAATCGACGCAGACGGCGGTCGCCGCATCCGTGGCGACTGCCGCGTCCAGATAGGCGGTCCCGGCCGTATCGCTCAGTGGTGCGATACCCATCCGGCGCAGCCGGGCCACCGCGGCCCGGTCCAGCGCCCCCGTCATCCCCACTTCCTGGCTCCAGGCGCCCCAGGCCACCGAGAGCGCGGGCAGACCGGCGACCCGGCGTTCGTGCGCCAGTGCGTCCAGGAAGGAGTTGGCCGCCACATAGTTACCCTGCCCGGGAGCGCCGAGTACCCCGGCCACCGACGAGAACACCACGAATGCCGCCAGCTCGGAGCCGCGGGTCAGCTCGTCCAGATTCAGCGCGCCGTCGACCTTCGGGGTGAGTACCCGGTCGACCTGCTCCGCGGTCAGCGTATCGATGGTGGCGTCGTCGACGACTCCGGCGGAATGGATCACCGCGGTCAGCGGATACTCGGTACCGACGGAATCCAGGACGGCCGCCACACTCGCCCGGTCGGCGACATCGCAGGCGGCGACCCGGGCCCGCGCACCCAGTTCCGCCAGTTCGGCGACCAGCTCCGCAACGCCCGCCGCCGCGTCGCCGCGACGCGATACCAGCAGCAACTGCCGGACCCCGTGCGATACAACCAGATGCCGGGCGGTCACCGCGCCGAGGCCGCTGGTACCACCGGTGATCAGTACGGTGCCGGACCCGAAGGCACCGCTGCGCCCGGTCGCGGTATCGGCGGCCGGTGGCTCGGCCGGGGTCAACCGGGGTACCGACAGCTGCGAATCACGCACGGCCACCTGCGGTTCCCCGGTATCCAGCACGCTGCGCAGGATTGCGGGGTCCAGTCCGCCGTCGTGGTCCAGCAGCAGGAACCGGCCGGGATGCTCGGACTGCGCACTGCGCACCAGACCGGCCACCGCGGCGGCGACCGGGTCCACCGGGGCGCCGGGTAGCGCCGCCGCACCGCGGGTGGCGACCACGAGCCGGATATCGGCCGTCCGTTCGGCGGCCAGCCAGGCCCGCAGCATCGCCAGGGTCGTGTGTACCGCGGCCCGGACCGCGTTCGCCCGGCCGGCCTCCGGCGCAGTGAGGTCGAGCACCTCCGGCGCAGCGGAATCGAGCACCTCCGGCGCGGCGGAATCGAGCACCTCCGGCGCGGCGGAATCGAGCACCTCCGGCGCGGCGGGATCGGGCAGCGACCACACCACGGTATCCGGGAGGACCTCGGCCGCGACGAGTTCCGCCGTATCGGCGAAGTGACGGTCGATGCCCGGTACGCGCACCGCCCCCAGCACCGCCGGTGCCAGGACTCCGCTTCCCGCGGTGGGTGTTCGGGCCGGTACCCAGCGCAGGACCAGCGGTGCCGGACCCGCCTTCGCACCGGCGGCGGCAAGTGCCTCCGGAGTCACCCCGCGCGCGGTCACCGACTCGACCGACGCCACGAACGCGCCGGTGCCGTCGGCGATATCGATACCGATCTGTCCGTCCCCGCGTGAGACCACGCGGGCCCGCGCGGCCGCGACACCGGCCTGCCCCAGCCGAACCCCGGCGAACGAGAAGGGTAGCGGCACCTGCCCGGCCGCGACCTCACCGGTCAAGCCGTCGACGGCCGCGTGCAGGCAGGAATCCAGCAGAGCCGGGTGCACGCCGAAGCCCGCGACCGGACCGCTCGCGCTCTCGTCGAGGGTGACCTCGGCGAAGGTCTCGGTCCCCCGTTTCCAGAGGGCGGTGACGCCCCGGAAGGCCGGACCGTAGTCGAAACCGCGTTCGGCCAGGCGGTCGTAGAAGGCGGTGTCGTCCACCCGCTGGGCACCCGGCGGCGGCCACGCCTGCTCGTGCCACACCGGGGCGGACTCGGGGGCAGCGGCCAGGACACCGCTGGCGTGCAGCACCCACGGTGTCGCGGCAGGCGACTCGGTTCCACTCGCGCGGGAATGGATCTCGAACGCGCGCCGCCCGGAGCCGTCCGCCCCGGCCAGACCCACCTGGATATCCACTTCGGCTCCCGCGGCGATCACCAGCGGGGCGGCCAGTACGAGGTCCGCGACGGTATCCAGTTCCAGTCGCGCACCGGCGGCCGCCGCCATCTCCACGAACGCGGTACCCGGGAGCAGTACCGAACCGAGCACCGCGTGGTCGGCCAGCCACGGATGGGTGCGCAGCGACAGCACTCCGGTGAACAGCCATTCGTCCTTCGCCGCGAGCGGTACCGCGGCGGTGAGCAACGGATGCCCGAACGAACCGGTCGCCGGCTCGGGCGCCGGCTGCGGCCAGTACCGCTGCCGGCGGAAAGCGTAGGTGGGCAGGTCGACCCGGTGTGCCCGGCGCCCGGCGAATACGGGCGCCCAGTCCACCGGCGCGCCCGCCACCGCCAGCTGTGCGAGAACCGACACCAGCCCACGGACCTCGTCGACCGATCGGCGCGCCGCCGCGGCGACCACCGACCTGTCCTCGACATCCGGGGATTCGGCCAGGCATTCGCGGGTCATCGCGGTCAGCACCGCATCGGGTCCCACTTCGACGAAGGTCCGGACCCCCGACCCCACCAGCGCGTCCACGCCGGGCGCGAACCGTACGCATTCCCGTACCTGGTCCACCCAGTGCTCCGGGTCGGTGAGTTCCGCCGCGACCAGCGCGCCGGAAAGGTTCGACACCAGCGGCAACAGCGGTTCCCGGTAGGTCAGGCTCCGGGCCACCGCACGGAACTCGTCGAGCATCGGTTCCATGAGCTCGGAATGGAACGCGTGACTGACTCGCAGCCGGGCGGTCCGCACACCTTCGTCGGTGAACCGCTCCTCGATCTCCTCGATCGCCTCCTCGGTACCGGAGAACACCACCGACGACGGCCCGTTCAGCGCCGCGACCGACACCCGGCCGAGATAACCGAACGCGACCTCGGTCGCCTCGGTCTCGGTCACGGCGACGGCCACCATGGCGCCGCCTTCGGGCAGTGCGCCCATGAGCCGGCCGCGTGCCGCGACCAGTGCGCAGGCGTCCGGCAGCGACCACACTCCGGCCACGCAGGCCGCCGCGAGCTCGCCGATCGAATGCCCGGTCACCAGGTCCGGTACCACTGCGAAGGATTCCAGCAGCCGGAACATCGCCACCTCGAAGGCGAACAACGCCGGTTGGGTCCACTCCGTCCGGTCCAGGACCCCGGCCGGATCCTCGAACATCACTTCCCGCAGCGATCCACCCAGCAACGGATCGAACTCCGCGCACAATTCGTCCAGCGCCGCCGCGAACACCGGGAACGCCGCCGAGAGCGCGCGACCCATCCCCACTCGCTGCGCACCCTGACCGGTGAACAGGAAAGCCGTCCGACCGGCGACCGGGCCGCCCGCGAACACGCCCGGCCTCGCCGTGCCGCCGGCCAGCGCGGTCAATCCCGCCAGCAGTTCGGCTCGATCGGCGCCGAGCACCAGCGCGCGCCGGTTCAGCTCCGCCCGTGAATCCAGCAGCGACCGGGCCACCGACCACAGCTCGGCCGCCGGCCGGTCCGCCAGCAGATCCCGCAGCCGCTGGGCCTGTGCCCGCAGTGCCTCATCGGATTTCGCGGAGACCCGCAGCGGCACCACCCCGATATCGACCGCCCCCGCCGGATCCGTATCGGCTGCCACCGGTGCGGTGGGGGCCTCCTCGACGATCACGTGCGCGTTGGTCCCGCTGATCCCGAACGAGGACACCCCGGCCCGCCGTACCCGGCCGGCCGCCGCGGGCCACTCCCGGGCCTCGGTGAGCACCTCGACCGATCCGGCCGACCAGTCCACGTGCGGGGACAGTTCGTCCACGTGCAGGGTGCGCGGCAGTTCCTCGTGCCGCAGTGCCTGCACCATCTTGATGACACCACCGACACCGGCGGCGGCCTGGGTGTGCCCGATATTCGATTTCAGCGAGCCGATCCGCAGCGGTTCGGGCCGCTCACGGCCATAGGCGCTGAGCAGTGCCTGCGCTTCGATCGGATCCCCGAGCGCAGTACCCGTACCGTGCGCCTCGACCACGTCCACATCCGCCGGCACCAGTCCGGCGTCGGCGAGCGCGGCCGCGATGACCCGCTCCTGTGACGGCCCGTTCGGCGCGGTCAGGCCGTTGCTCGCACCGTCCTGGTTCACCGCCGAACCACGGATGACGGCCAGGACCCGGTGACCGGCACGCTGGGCGTCGGACAACCGTTCCAGCACCAGCACACCCGCGCCCTCGGCCCAGGCGACCCCGTCGGCGGCGGCCGAGAAGGATTTGCACCGGCCGTCGGCGGCCAGCCCGCGCTGCCGCGAGAAGTCCACGAACACCGACGGAGTCGACATCACCGTCGCACCGCCGACCAGCGCCAGCGTGCTCTCCCCGGCCCGCAGCGCGCGGCACGCCGTATGCAGTGCGACCAGCGACGAGGAACAGGCGGTGTCCATGGTCACCGCCGGGCCCTCCAGGCCGAGCGCGTAGGACACCCGGCCCGAAACCACGCTGCCCGCCGCACCGGTAGCGATATAGCCCTCCATCTCGGGCCCCGCCCGGCGGGTCAGTACGTCGTAGTCCTGGTACATCACCCCGGTGTAGACACCGGTATCGCTGCCCCGCAGCGAGGTGGGGTCGATACCGGCGTGTTCGATCGCCTCCCAGGACACTTCGAGCAGCAACCGCTGCTGCGGGTCCATGGCGACCGCCTCACGCGGTCCGATACCGAAGAATCCGGCATCGAATTCGGCCGCGTCCAGCAGGAATCCGCCCTCCCGCACGTACGAGGTGCCCGGATGCGCCGGATCCGGATCGAAGAGCCGCTCCAGATCCCAGCCGCGGTCCGCGGGGAACCCGGTGATCGCGTCCCGGCCCGCGGCCACGAGATCCCAGAGCTGGTCCGGGGATTCGACACCCCCGGGATACCGGCAGGCCATACCGACGATGGCGATCGGTTCCTCGGTACGGGTCCGCCGCGCTGCCCGGGCGACGGTCGTCGTGGCACCGTCGAGTTCGGAGCGCACATAGCGGGCGATGGCCGCGGCGGTCGGATAGTCGAAGGCCAGGGTCGAGGGCAGCCGGAGACCGGTCGCCTTGCCCAGCCGGTTACGGAACTCCACCGCGCCCAGCGAATCGAAACCGAGTTCGCTGAACGGCTTCTCGACCTCGATCAGCGCGCCGGACGCATAGCCCAGCACCGCCGCGACCTGATCGCGGACGAAATCGAGCACGATGGCGTCGTGTTTGTCGGCGGGCGCCCCGGCCAGCCGGCGCGGCAGGTCACCGCCGCCCCCTTCGGCGCGGCGCGACCGCGGAACCAGCGAACGCACCAACCCGGGCAGCAGCCCCGCGCGCACCTGGAGCGACAGCGCCGCCGTATCGAAATCGACGGCGGCGACGAAAGGTGTCGCCGTCCCGCCCGCTCGGTCGAAGAACGCGAGTCCGTCGGCGGCCGCCAGCGAACGCAGGCCCATCCGGGCCATCCGCTCCGTGGCGCCCGCCGCCAGCGTCGCGGTCATCCCGCCGCTCTGCTCCCACGGTCCCCAGGCCACCGATACCGCGGCGAGCCCGGCGTGGGCGCGGCGCCGCGCCAGTGCGTCCAGTACGGAGTTCGCCGCCGCGTAGTTGCCCTGTCCCGGCGAGCCGAGTACCGCCGCGATCGAGGAGAACAGCACGAACGCCGACAGGTCGAGACCGGCGGTGAGCTCGTGCAGATGCAAGGCCGCGTCCACCTTCGGCGCGAGCACGGTATCGATCTGTTCCGGGGTCAAGGTGTCGAGGGTCGCGTCGGCCAGCACACCGGCCGCGTGTACGACGGCCGTCAGCGCCGGGCCGGTGGCCGCGATCTCGTCGAGTACCGCGGCCAGCGCGGCCCGGTCGCCCACATCGCAGGCACGTACCCGCACATTCGCGCCCAGTCCGGTCAGTTCGGCGACGAGTTCGGCCGCGCCCTCGGCCTTCTCGCCACGCCGGGACACCAGGACCAGGTCGGTCACCCCGTGCGCACCGGCGATATGGCGCGCGACCAGTGCGCCCAGCCCGCCGGTCCCACCGGTGATCAGAACCGAGCCCGATCCGAGATCGGTCCCCGGCCCCGGCGCCTCGTACCGGGCCAGGCGCGGCACCAGCAGGGCGCCCGCCCGGACCGCGAACTGTTCGTCCTCGGCACCGAGTGCGGCGCCGATCAGTTCGGCGGTGACCTCGGCACCGGGTTCGGTGTCCAGCAGTACGATCCGCCCGGGATTCTCCGACTGCGCACTGCGCAGCAGACCCCAGGTCGCCGCGGCCGTCAGATCCGGTTCCTCGCCCGGCAGGCCCGCACCACCCTGGGTGACGACCACCAGCCGGGCGGTTCCCGCGGTGGGCAGGCGCAGCCAGGCCCGGACGGCAGTGGTCACCTCGTGGACTCGTTCGCGTATCGCGCGCGCCGGATCCGCCGCATCGACCGGATCCGGCCGGACACACCAGACCACCGCGTCCGGCTGTGGTTCTCCCGCAACGGATCCGGAATCGCCGGCGGTCCGGGCGGCATCGATCAGCGCGGACATATCCGGGTAGGTCCCGGCAAAACCGGCCGTCGCCGGCAGCCCGGCCGCTGTCAGGACGAGAGCGCCCTCGGTCCGCGCCGCGGATTCGGGTGCGGTCCACTGCACCTCGTAGAGCGGGCGCGATCCCGCGGCCCGCCCCTGGCCGAGTACCCGGCTGTTCACCGGGCGGGCCTGTAGCGCCGCCACCGTCAGGACCGGTTCACCGGCGGCGTCGAAGGTTTCGACCCGCAGCGTTTCCGCGCCGGTACGCCGGATCCGCACCCGGACCGCCGAGGCGCCGGGACGGAACAACCGCACCCCGTTGAACGAGAACGGCAGCGGCAGTTCGTCCTGCGGCAGCTCGGCGATCCAGGCGTGCACGCCGGCGTGCAGCGCGGCGTCCAGCAGCGCCGGATGGATCCCGAAACGGGCCGCGTCGGTGTCGAGTTCGGCGGGCAGCGCCACCTCGGCGAGAATGTCCTCGCCTGTCTGCCACAGCTGCCGCACGCCCTGGAAGGCGGGCCCGTAGCCGAAACCGCGGGCGGCGAGTTCGTCGTAGAGGGTTTCGCCGGAGGTCGATCCGCTCTCGGGCAGCGGCTCCGCGTCGTCGATCGCGCCCGCCCCGACCCGCACACCCGGTGCCAGCACACCGCGGGCGTGGATGCTGCCGGAATCACCGGCCGGCTGTTCCCCCGCGACCCGCGAGGCGACCACGAAGCGCCGCCGCCCGTCGGGATCCGGTGCCTCGACACCGACCTGGATATCGACCGCGCTACCGGCGTCCAGCCGCAGCGGTGCCTCCAGCACCAGTTCGTCGATCAGTTCGGTGCCCAGCCGGGCACCTGCCGCCAGCGCCAGTTCCACGAAACCGGTGCCCGGCAGCAGTACCGTGTCGAAGACCTGATGGTCGGCCACCCACGGCTGCGCGTCGATCGCGAGCCGGCCGGTGAACAACCATTCGTCCTTCCCGGGCAACGCCGTCACCGCGGCCAGCAGCGGATGGTCGGCGGCCCGCAGACCGAGCCGGCCCACATCGCCGGTCTCCGCGCCGGCCGGTAACCAGTACCGGGTCCGCTGGAAGGCGTAACTCGGCAACGGAACCCGGTGCGGAGACCGGCCCGCGTACAGCGGTTCCCAGCGCACGGGCGAACCGGCCGCGAACGCGGCGCCCAGGAAGGTGGTGAACCACGCGACCTCGTCGGTGCCGCGACGGGCGGCGGCGGCCACCAGCGACCGCGCATCGATATCGGGTTCGGTGGCCAGGCACTGCCGCGCCATCGCCGACAGCGCGGCATCCGGGCCCAGTTCCAGGAACCGCCGGGTACCGGTCGCCATCAGGGTCCGGATACCCGGTGCGAACCGGACGGCCCACCGGACCTGCCGGACCCAGTGTTCCGGTGTGGTCAGTTCCGCTTCGGCCAGTACACCGCTCATATCGGAGACGACCGGGATCGCCGGCGTGTGATAGGTCATCCGGGCGGCGACCGCGCGGAATTCGTCGAGCATGGGATCCATTCGCGCCGAATGGAAGGCGTGACTCACCCGAAGCCGGGTCGTCTTGCGACCGCGTTCGGCGAAGAGCCGCTCGATCTCCTCGACCGCGTCCTCGTCACCGGAGAGCACCACCGAGTACACACCGTTCACGGCGGCCAGCGACAGCCGCTCGCCGTACCCGGTGAGGGCCGTGGTGGCCTCGTCCTCGGATACCGCGACCGCGACCATCGCCCCGCCGGCCGGGAGGGCACCCATCAACCGGCCGCGAGCGGCCACCAGCGCGCAGGCGTCGGACAGCGACCAGACTCCCGCCACATAGGCCGCCACGAGCTCGCCGATCGAATGCCCCAGCAGCACATCCGGAGTGGGTCCGAACGACGTCACCAGGCGGTACATCGCGACCTCGAACGCGAACAGGGCCGGTTGGGTGAACTCCGTCCGGTCCAGTACCCCGCCGGGATCGGTGAACATCACCTCTCGAAGCGAGCGGCCCAGCAGCGGATCGAATTCCGCGCAGACCTCGTCGAGTGCCGCCGCGAACACCGGGAACGCCGCGTAGAGTTCGCGACCCATCCCCACCCGCTGCGCACCCTGACCGGTGAACAGGAACGCGGTACGCCCACTCCCGGCCGCACCGGCGACCACCCCGGCCGCGTCCGAGGTGTCGCCCTCGGCGAGCGCGGCCAGACCGGCCAGCAACTCCGTCCGGTCCCGCCCCACCACCACGCCGCGGTGGTCCAGCAGGGCCCGGGAGCTGGTCAGGGACCAGGACACATCCCACAGGCCGGTGCCGGTATCGGCGAGCATGTGCTCGTGCAGCGAGCGGGCCTGCGCCCGGAGCCCGGCCTCGGATCTGGCCGAGACGACCCACGGAACGACCGCCGAAGTGATCGTCGGCTCGGCCACCGGCAGATCCGGTCCGGCAACCGCGGGATCGTCCGCCACCGGTTCGTCTCCGGCCTCCGGCGCCGGAGTCTGTTCCACCGCCGGTTCGGCCGGCGGTTCCTCGATGATCACGTGCGTATTGGTGCCACTGACACCGAAGGACGAGACACCCGCCCGGCGCACCCGCTCCCCGGCCGGCCACGGCTCCGCCTCGGTCAGCAACCGCACCGTCGCGGAGTCCCACTCCACATGGGGGGTGGGCGCATCCACGTGCAGGGTGCGCGGCAGGGATTCGTGGCGCATGGCCTGCACCATCTTGATCACACCACCCACCCCCGCCGCCGCCGAGGTATGACCGATATTCGACTTCAACGACCCCAACCGGAACGGACCACTCCCACCCCGCGACCCGTACACATTGATCAACGCCCGCGCCTCGATCGGATCACCCAGCATCGTCCCGGTACCGTGCGCCTCCACCGCATCGATATCGGACGGTTCGAGACCGGCACTCGCGAGAGCAGCGGCGATCACGCGTTCCTGCGAGGGACCGTTGGGGGCGGTCAGCCCGTTGCTGGCACCGTCCTGGTTGACCGCGGTCCCCCGGACCACCGCCAGCACCGTATGCCCCGACCGCCGCGCATCCGACAGCCGTTCCAGCACCAACATGCCGAGACCCTCGGAGAAACCGGTCCCATCAGCCCCCGCCGCGAACGCCTTACACCGCGCATCCACCGACAACGCCCGCTGCCGCGCAAAAGCGATCAACAACGACGGATCCGACATCACCGTCACCCCACCCGCCAACGCCAGCGACGTATCCCCCTGCCGCAACGCCTGACACGCCAGATGCAACGCCACCAACGACGACGAACACGCCGTATCCACCGACAGGGTCGGGCCCTTGAAACCGAAGGTGTAGGACACCCGCCCGGAGAGCACGCAGCTGGCCGCGCCCAGGTAGGCGTGGCCTTCCGATTCGGCCGTCAGTTCCGGCGAACCGACGCGCGGACCGTAGTACTGGTGGAACACACCGGCGAAGAACCCGGTATCGCTACCGCGCAACGAGACCGGGTCTATCCCGGCGTCCTCCAGCGCCTCCCACGACGCCTCCAGCATCAACCGCTGCTGCGGATCCATCACCGCGGCCTCGCGCGGGCCGATCCCGAAGAAACCGGCATCGAAATCCGGTGCGGAGTGCAGGAATCCGCCCTCCCGGGTGTAGATGGTGCCCGGGACATCGGGGTCCGGGTCGTAGAGCCGGTCCAGATCCCAGCCGCGATCGGCGGGCAGCGGCCCCACCGCGTCGGTACCGGCGTCGACCAGTTCCCACAGTTGTGCGGGTGTGCGGACCTCACCGGGATAGCGACAGCTCATCCCGACGATGGCGATGGGTTCGCGGGCCCGGTCCTCGAGCTCACCGATGTGTTTGTTGGCTGCGCGCAGGTCTCCGGTCAGTTTCCGCAGATACCGGGTGAGCCGTTCTTCGTTGCTCATGCTCGGCCGAACTCCTCATCGATCAGATCCAAAAGCTCGTCGCTCGAATGCGCGGCGAGGTCGTCGTATTCGTCGGCCGGCCAGTGGCCGCCCAGATGCGTTCGCAGCCGGTCGCCGATCCCCAGCAACGCGGTGACCGTCGCGTCGTCGGCACCGGCGGTGGCCAGCACCCGGTCGAGAAGGTCCGTGAGCCGGGCCAGATCGTCGGTGGCGGCGGCCGTTTCGGCGGGCGGGGCCGCCGCGACCGTCGCGGCCAGCTGCTCGTGCAGATATCCGGCCATATCCGCCAGCGTCGGATAGTCGAAGACCAGGGTCGACGGCAATTGCAGACCGGTGACCTTGGACAGCCGGTTCCGGAAATCCACCCCGCCCAGCGAATCGAAGCCGAGCTCGTCGAAGCCCTGCTCGGGCCGGATATCGGCAGCCGACGGATGGCCGAGCACCGCCGCGGCCTGGTCGAGCACCAGATCGACGACGGCCTGCTCCCGTTTGTCCGCCGGAATCCGCTCCAGCGCGAACCCCCGGGACCGGTTGCGCTGGGCACCCGGCCGGTCCGGGCTCCGGAGGAACCCGTGTAGTGCGGCGGGCACCGTATCCGCCTGTCCCGTCCGGCGCAGGGTCTGCGCGTCGAAGGACAGCGGCACCACCACCGGATCCGGACCACCGCCGGCGACGGTATCGAACAACCGCAGCCCGTCCGCGCGGCCGAGCGGATGCACCCCGGCACGGGCCAGCCGGGCGATACCGGCGTCATCGAGGGTGCCGGCCATACCGCCGGTCCCCGCTCGCTCCCACAGACCCCAGGCGAGCGCGACCGCCGGCAGCCCGTCGGCCCGGCGCCGTTTCGCCAGTGCGTCGAGGAAGCTGTTGGCGGCCGCGTAATTGCCCTGGCCCGCCGAGCCGAGCACGCCGGCGATGGAGGAGAACAGGACGAACGCCGAGAGATCGGCTTCCCGGGTGGCCTCGTGCAGGATCCAGGCCGCGTCGGCTTT
Source organism: Nocardia sp. NPDC001965 (assembly GCF_053594175.1). Lineage (NCBI taxonomy): Bacteria > Bacillati > Actinomycetota > Actinomycetes > Mycobacteriales > Nocardiaceae > Nocardia > Nocardia sp. NPDC001965. The sequence goes on along the minus strand of NZ_JBSFDZ010000004.1, from coordinate 104,518 downwards.
CGAGGTGAGGACATGATCGGTTCGCTCGGCCGTCAGCGAGGCGATCGTCGCGTCGTCGAGCGTGCCGGCCGCGTGGATCACAGCCGTCAGCGGCCGGTCGGCCGGGACCGCGGCGAGCAGCTCCCGCACCGCGTCCCGGTCGGCGACGTCACAGGCCGCGATCCGCGGCAGCGCGCCCGCCGCCGCCAATTCCGCGCTCAGTTCCGCAGCACCCGCCGCGTTCGTGCCGCTCCGCGACACCAGCAGCAGATCCCGGATCCCGTATTCGGCGACCAGATGCCGGGCCAGCACCGCGCCCAGTCCGCCGGTGCCGCCGGTGATCAGCACCGTGCCGGAACCGAATTCCGGTCGGGCCGTGACCACCGTCTCGCGGGCGACCAACCGCGGCACGAACGCGGTCCCGCCCCGCACCGCGAGATCGGCGGCACCGGTCGCGAGAGCCCGCCGGACCACCTCGGCCGGGACCGGCCCGTCGGCGGCGGCCAGATCGAGCAGCACGATCTGCCCCGGGTACTCGGCCTGCGCGCTGCGGACCAGCCCGGCCGCCGCGGCGGCGGCGAGATCCGGTACCTCACCGGGCAGTCCGGCGGCGTCGCCGGTGAGCACCACGAGCCGGGTACCGGCGGCGGCACCGCTGTCCTGCCATGTCTGCAACATCCGCAGTGCCGCATGCACTCGGGCACGGGTCGCATCGGCGATATCACCGCCCGGCGCCGCCGCGTCGCCGGCGAGCGACCACAGCACCGCCGCGGGCAGTTCGCCCGGACGGCCGGCGACCGCGGCCGGATCCGGGAACCGGTCCGCCACCTCGGTCACCGGTACCGATCCGAGCGCCGCGAGGGCACCGGTGAACGGCTCGGCACCCGGCCCCGCCTCGGTCCACTCCGGCCGCAGGGCCGTCGCCGTCGCCGTCGACGAACCCCGCAACTTGTCGACGTCGTAGGTGCGCATCACGGCTTCGTCGATGGAGACCACCGGGTTTCCGTCGGCGTCCATCGCGATGATGGCGATGGCGTCCGCGCCCTTCGACACGGCCATCACCCGCAGCGGGCCCGGTCGCGCCACCTCGTGGAATCGGGCACCGGCCCAGCGGAACAGCAGCTTGCCGACGCTCGGGTCGCCGTCGAGCTCCGGCCACATCAGGCAGGCGAGGCCGGCGTGCCCGAGCCCGTCCATGAGCCCCGGGTGCACGGTGAAATCCTCCGGATCCACGGCGGGATCCAGCGCGACCTCCGAGAAGACGGTGTCACCACGGCGCCAGGCGCGATCGGTACCGCAGAACGACGGGCCGTATTCGAGCCCGGCCGCCGCCGCGATATGCGCCGGAATCCAGTCCGGATCCACGGGTTCGGCGTCGCGCGGTGGCCAGGGTTCGGCGCGCAACCGGTCGAGCAGCGGTTCGGCCACCGGCCGCTCCCCGGCCAGGATGCCGCTGGCATTGCGCACCCATTCCGCGCCGTCACCGGCGACGCGGTAGTGGAAAGTGAAGTGGCGGCGGCCCGTTTCGTCGGCCTCGTCCACCAACACCTGCAGTTCGATCGCGCCGTCCGCCGGCGGCAGCACCGGCGCCTCCAGGGTGAGTTCCTCCACCCCGGCGCAGCCGAATCGCGGGCCCGCGACCAGCAGCATCTCCAGTAGCGCGGTACTGGGTACGACCATCACCCCGTGGCTGGCGTGATCGGCCAGCCACGGATGGGTGCGGGCCGACAACCGCCCGGTGAGCAACCATTCGTCCTTGCCCGCGAGCCGCACCGCATCGGTCAGCACCGGGTGACCCGAGCCGCTCGCGGCGATCTCGGCCGGCGGCCGCAACCAATAACGCTGATGCTGGAAGGCATAGGTGGGCAGCGGTACCCGCGATACCGCGCGCCCCGCATACAGCGGCCGCCAGTCGACCGGCAGCCCGGCCACCTGCGCCCGCGCCAGCGCGGCCACGAACTGGGCGGGTTCGGCCGCGGCCCGGCGGGCCGCGGCGATCACTGTCGATTTCGCCTCGGCACCCGGGATCTCGGCCAGACACTGCCGAGTCATCGCGGTGAGGACGGCGTCCGGTCCGATCTCCAGGAACCGTCGCACCCCGGCAGCAACGAGCGTTTCGACACCCGGCGCGAACCGGACGCAGCCACGCACCTGCGCGACCCAGTGCTCCGGATCGGTGAGCTCGGCTCCGGCGACCGCACCGGTGAGGTTCGAGACGACCGGGATCGCCGGCTGATGATAGGTCAGCCCGGCCGCCACGGCCCGGAATTCGTCGAGCATCGGTTCCATCAGCGCCGAATGGAACGCGTGGCTCACCCGCAATCGGCTGCTCTTGTACCCCGCGTCGACGGCGCGGCGCTCCACCTCGGCCACCGCGTCGGCGGCGCCGGAGAACACCACTGCCGCCGGTCCGTTCACCGCCGCGATCGACAACCGGTCGCCGTATCCGGCGATCAGCTCGGCCGCTGCGGTCTCGCCGACCGCGACCGCCGTCATGGCGCCGCCCGCCGGGAGCGCACCCATCAGCCGGCCGCGCGCGGCCACCAGGCGGCAGGCATCGGACAGCGACCACACCCCGGACACATAGGCGGCCACGAGTTCGCCGATCGAATGGCCGATGACCATATCGGGCACCAGCCCGAACGATTCGACCAGTCGGTACAGCGCCACCTCGTAGGCGAAGAGCGCGGGCTGGGTGAATTCGGTCCGGTCCAGTGCCGCCGGATCGGCCGGCTCGAACACCAGATCCTTCGGCGAACGCCCCAGCAGCGGCTCGAATTCCGCGCAGACCTCGTCGAACGCCGCGGCGAAGACGCGGTACGAACGGTACAGGTCCGCCCCCATACCGATACGCTGCGCACCCTGCCCGGTGAACAGGAAGGCGGTCTTACCCGCGCCGGTGACGCCTTCGGCCACGGTGGCCGATTCGGTCCCGGCGGCGAGATCGCCGAGCCCGGCGAGCAACTCGGCGCGATCCGCGCCCACGACCGCGGCCCGCCACTCCAACTGCGCACGGGTTTCGACCAGCGCGGCCGCGAGATCGCGGGCCGGGGTGTCCGGCCGGGTGGACCACCAGTTCCGCAGCCGCTCGGCCTGGGCCCGCAACCCGGCCTGGGACGTACCCGAAACCAGCAGCGCGACCGGTGACTCCGGCACTTCCCCGGTCGCCGGTGCCGACGGCTCGGCCGAGACACCGGGCGCGGGTGCTTCTTCCAGGATGACGTGCGAATTTGTACCGCTGACCCCGAACGACGAGACCCCGGCCCGCCGGACCCGCCCGCCGGCCGGCCACGGCTGCGCCGCGGTCAGCACCTCGACATCCCCGCTGGACCAGTCCACGTGCGGGCTGGTCTCCTCCGCGTGCAGGGTGCGCGGCAGCATCTCGTGCCGCATCGCCTGCACCATCTTGATCACCCCGCCCACTCCGGCGGCGGCCACCGTATGGCCGATATTGGATTTGAGCGAACCGATACGCAGTGGCCGACCGGCCCGGTCACCGCCGTAGGCGGCGATCAGCGCCTGCGCCTCGATCGGGTCACCGAGTTTCGTTCCCGTACCGTGCGCCTCCACCGCGTCCACATCCGCGGGTTCCAGCCCCGCGTCGGCCAGCGCCGCCGCGATCACCCGCTCCTGCGACGGACCGTTCGGCGCGGTCAGACCGTTGCTCGCCCCGTCCTGGTTCACCGCCGTGCCGCGCACCAGCGCCAGAATGTTGTGACCGTTGCGGCGGGCGTCGGAGAGTCGCTCCAGCACCAGCACCCCGACGCCCTCGGCGAAGGCGACGCCGTCGGCGTCGGCGGAGAACGCCTTGCAGCGGCCGTCCGGCGAAAGCCCGCGCTGCCGCGCGAAATCGACGTACAGATAGGGGCTGGCCGCCACGGTCACCCCGCTGGCCAGCGCCATCGAACTCTCGCCGCGGCGCAGGGCCTGACATGCCAGATGCAGGGCGACCAGCGAGGACGAGCACGCGGTATCGACCGTCATGGCGGGTCCCTCGAGACCGAAGACGTAGGCCACCCGGCCGGATACGACACTGTTGGTGGTGCCGGTGAGCCGATAGCCCTCCAGATCACCCACCACCCGATCGACGTACCCCGAATAGCCCGCGCCGGCGAACACTCCGGCATCGCTACCGCGCAGCGATGCGGGATCGATTCCGGCGTCCTCCAGGGCTTCCCACGACACCTCGAGCAGCAGCCGCTGCTGCGGGTCCATCGCCGAAGCCTCCCGCGGGCCGATACCGAAGAATCCCGGATCGAAATCGCCCGCGTCGTAGAGGAACCCGCCGCGCCGCGTGTACACGGTTCCGGGTTTGTCGGCGTCCTCGTCGAACAGGCGCTCGAGATCCCAGCCACGATCGGCCGGGAAATCACCGGTGGCGTCGCGCCCGGCGGCGACCAGATCCCACAGCCCGTCGGCCGATTCGGCACCACCGGGGAAACGGCAGGCCATGCCCACGATAGCGATCGGCTCGTCCACCCGCGCCCGCCGCACGGCCTTCTTCGCCGGAGCACCGGACTCCGGGACCACCCGGGCCAGTACCAGTTTCGCCACCGCCTGCGGCGTCGGATGATCGAAGACGAGCGTGGACGGCAAGGTCAGACCGGAGGCCTTGCTCAGCCGGTTCCGGAATTCCACCGCGCCCAGCGAGTCCAGGCCGATCTCGTCGAACCGCTGATCGGGGCGGATATCGTTGCCCGAATCGTGGCCGAGTACTGCCGCCACCTGGTCACGGACCAGTTCGAGCACCAGATCCGCGCGCTGGGCCTCGGCTACCTCGGCGAGTGCGGCACCGAGCGTCCCGGCCGCGTGCACCACGGCGCTGTCGGGCTTCGCCGTACGCGCTGCCCGGCGCACCAGGCCGCGCAGCACCACCGGTACTGCGTCCGGATCGGTTTCCCGGCGCACCGCACCCGGATCGAAACGCAGCGGTACCAGCCGGGATTCGGTGCCTGCCAGTGCCGCGTCGAAGAGCCGGCGGCCGTCGGTCTCGCTCAGCGGGCTCAGCCCCAGCCGGTTCCACCGCGCCACCGCGACCCGGTCCAGTCCGCCGGTCATCCCGCTGCCCTGGTCCCAGGGACCCCAGGCCAGCGAGACCGCCGGCGCCCCGGCGGCCCGCCGCCGTTGAGCGAGCGCGTCCAGGAAACTGTTGGCCGCCGCGTAGTTCCCCTGACCGGCCGAACCCAATGCGGCAGCGACCGACGAGAACAGGACGAAGGCCGCGATCTCGCGATCGCGGGTCAGTTCGTCCAGCCACCAGGCACCGTCCACTTTCGGTGCCGCGACCCGGTCCACCTGCGCGCCGGTCAGCGTTTCGACGGTCGCGTCCTCCAGTACACCGGCCGTGTGCAGGATCGCCAGCGGCCGGTCGGATCCGATCCCGTCGAGCAGGCTCCGGACCGCGTCCCGGTCGGCCACATCACAGGCCACCACCCGGGTCCGGGCACCGGCCGCGGCCAGTTCGGCGACCAGTTCCGCGGCGCCCGGCGCGTCGAGGCCCCGGCGTGAGGTGAGCACCAGCTGCCGCACCCCGTATTCGGCCACCAGATGGCGGGCGAACAGCGCACCCAGCCCGCCGGTGCCCCCGGTGATCAGCACCGTCGCGTCCGGCGGTAGCGACCCCGCACCGCTACCGCCGGACGTCGCGGCCCGGACCAGGCGCGGTACCAGCGGTTGTCCCGCCCGGAGCGCGACCTGGGGTTCACCGCAACGCAGCGCCGCGACGAGGCGGTCACCGTCCACCGGCCGCTCCGGCTCCGCGTCGACGAGTACGAACCGCCCGGGATTCTCCGTCTGCGCGACACCGGCCAGACCCCGGATCGCCGCCGCACGCAGATCCGGGACCTCCCCGGGCAGCCCGGCGCCACCGGCGGTCACCACGACCAGGCGTGTCCCGGCGAGACGCTCCTCGGCGAGGAACGACCGGAATGCGGCGAGCGCGTCGCGCACCCCCGCCCGTACCTCGACCGGCGCACCGGGCGCCGCGCTCGCGGCCTGCCAGACCAGGACATCCGGTACCCGCTCGGCCACGGCCGCCGCGGCCGCGGTCGCGAACCGCATCTCGATTCCCGCGGTCTGCGCCTCCCCCAACAGCGCGAGCGACCACGATGTCTGCTCGTCCCCGCCGGTCGCCGCCGGTTCCCAGCGCACCTGATGCAGATTCGCCGCCTCACCGGGCAGCGTGGCGCGGAATTCCGCGACGTCGTACCGACGCATCACGACCGCGTCGACGGAGACGATCGGCTCGCCGGCCGGATCGACGGTCGCCACCGCGACGGTTTCCGGACCGGTCGCGACCGCGATCACCCGCAGGGTCGTGACCTCGGATCGGCGGCCGGCCGCGGATCCGTGGAAGCGCGCACCGCCCCAGCGGAACAGCAGCCGGCCGGTATCGGGGTCGCCGTCGCCGTCACCGCAGAGCAGCCGCGAGAAACCGGCGTGCATGACCATGTCCAGCAGCGCCGGATGTAGGAGATGGCGTCCGGCTTCCGGTGCCGCCGCGGTGTCCAGCGCGATCTCGGAGAACACGGTATCCCCGCGCTGCCAGGCCGCCCGGACGCCGATGAACGCCGGGCCGTACTCGAGACCGGTGTCCTTGGCGATCAGTGCCGGAAGTCGCGCGCTGTCCAGCTGTTCGGCATCCACCGGGGGCCAGGGCTCGTCGCGCAACTGCGCAGACAGATCAGGCGCCTCGGCGGGGACCGCGGCGAGCGCGCCCGTCGCATTGTGTACCCATTCGTCCGCACCCGCGGCGCGGAAATAGAACTCGAACGGGCGGCGGCCCTGTGCGTCGGCGGCCTGCACCAGTACCTGCAACTCGATCTCGTCGTCGCCGGTGGGCAGGATCGGCGCCTGCAGAGTGAGCTCGTCGACCGTGCCGCAGCCGATCCGGGCCCCGGCCACCAGCAGCATCTCGATCATGGTCGCACTCGGCAGCACGACCACGCCGTAGGTCATATGGTCGGCCACCCACGGATGGGTGCGCAGCGAGAAACGTCCGGTGAACAGCCATTCGTCGGAGCCCGCGAGCCCGACCACCCCGGTGAGGATCGGGTGTTCGAACGAGCCGACCCCGGTATCGCCACCGGAGTTCAGCCAGAAGCGCCGACGCTGGAAAGCATAGGACGGCAGGGCGATCCGGCGCGGCGTGCGGCCGGCGAACCAGGTCCGCCAGTCCACCGGCACTCCGGCGATATGGAGCTGCGCCAGCGCGGTGACGAACTGGGTGACCTCGGCTTCCTCTGGTGCCCGATCCCCCGTCGCGACCGGACGGCGCGCGGCCGCGGCCACCGTCGAGGCGGATTCGACCTCCGGATCCTCGGCCAGGCACCGCCGGGTGGCGGCGGCCAGTACGGCATCCGGTCCCACCTCCACGAAACGCCGGACACCGGCCGTGACCGCCGCGTCGACCCCGGGCGCGAACCGGACGCAACCGCGCACCTGCCGCACCCAGTGCTCCGGATCGGTCAGGGTGTCCCGGTCGATCTCACCGGAGACGTTCGACACCACGGCCCGGTTCGGCCGGGCGTAGGAGATACCCGCGGCCACCGTCCGGAATTCGTCGAGCATGGGATCCATCCGTGCCGAATGGAAAGCGTGGCTCACCCGCAGCCGGTTGGTCTTCACCCCCTGGGCGGCGAGCCGGACCTCGATCTCGGAGACGGCGTCCTCGTCGCCGGAGAGCACGGTCGAGGCCGGATCGTTGACGGCGGCGACCGAGATCCGGCCCGGGAAATCGGCCGCCAGTTCGTTCGCCGCGGTTTCGGTTACGGCCACCGCCAGCATCGCGCCGCCCACCGGCAACGCCCCCATCAACCGGCCGCGCGCGGCCACCAGCGCGCACGCATCCGGCAGCGACCACACCCCGGCCGCGTAGGCGGCGGCCAGTTCGCCGATCGAATGCCCGATCAGCACGTCCGGTGTGACACCGAACGATTCCAGCAGCCGCAGGATGGCCACTTCGAACGCGAAAAGCGCGGGTTGGGTGAACTCGGTACGTCCGAGAACACCGTCGGCGTCGGTGAACATCACCTCGCGCAGGGAACGGCCCAGCAGCGGGTCGAACTGCGCGCACACCTCGTCCAGTGCCGTCGCGAACACCGGGAAGGTCCGGTACAGCCCCGCACCCATGCCCGCCCGCTGCGCACCCTGACCGGTGAACAGGAAGGCCGTCCGGCCCGAACCCGTCCGGCCCTCCAGGATTCCGGGTGCCCCGGCCGCCACCTCGGCCAGCCCGGCGAGCAGTTCGCCGCGATCGCGTCCCGGCACCACGGCTCGCTGTTCCAGCAGCGCGCGCGAGGTCGCGAGGGAGTAGGCGAGGTCGTGCGGATCGGCCTCGGGCCCGGCGAGCAGCTGCTGCCGCAGTCGCTCCGCCTGGCCGCGCAGCGCTTCCCCGGATTTCGCCGAGAGTACGAGCGGAACCAGATCCGTCGCTGCGGCCGGCGCGACCGGTGCGGTGTCGTCCGCCGGAGCGGCCGGTTCGGCCGGCGCTTCCTCGAGGATCACGTGGGTATTGGTGCCGCTGACACCGAAGGACGAGACACCCGCCCGGCGCACCCGCTCCCCGGCCGGCCACGGCTCCGCCTCGGTCAGCAACCGCACCGTCGCGGGGTCCCACTCCACATGCGGGGACGGCGCGTCCACGTGCAGTGTCTTCGGCAACACTCCGTGCCGCATGGCCTGCACCATCTTGATCACACCACCCACCCCCGCCGCCGCCGAGGTATGACCGATATTCGACTTCAACGACCCCAACCGGAACGGACCACTCCCACCCCGCGACCCGTACACATTGATCAACGCCCGCGCCTCGATCGGATCACCCAGCATCGTCCCGGTACCGTGCGCCTCCACCGCATCGATATCGGACGGTTCGAGACCGGCACTCGCGAGAGCAGCGGCGATCACGCGTTCCTGCGAGGGACCGTTGGGGGCGGTCAGCCCGTTGCTGGCACCGTCCTGGTTGACCGCGGTCCCCCGGACCACCGCCAGCACCGTATGCCCCGACCGCCGCGCATCCGACAGCCGTTCCAGCACCAACATGCCGAGACCCTCGGAGAAACCGGTCCCATCAGCCCCCGCCGCGAACGCCTTACACCGCGCATCCACCGACAACGCCCGCTGCCGCGCAAAAGCGATCAACAACGACGGATCCGACATCACCGTCACCCCACCCGCCAACGCCAGCGACGTATCCCCCTGCCGCAACGCCTGACACGCCAGATGCAACGCCACCAACGACGACGAACACGCCGTATCCACCGAGACCGCCGGCCCTTTGAGACCCAGCGTGTAGGCGATGCGGCCGGACAGCACACTGTTGGATACGCCGAGATAGGCGTGCCCCTCGGTCTCCGCGGAGATATTCGCCGACCCGACGCGCGGCCCGTAGTTCTGGTGGATCACCCCCGCGAACACCCCGGTATCGCCACCGCGCAGCGACCCCGGATCGATGCCCGCGTCCTCCAGCGCCTCCCACGCCGCCTCCAGCATCAACCGCTGCTGCGGATCCATCGCCGCGGCCTCGCGCGGGCCGATGCCGAAGAAGGCGGCGTCGAAATCGCCGATGGCGTCGAGGAACCCGCCCTCCCGCGTATACACCGTGCCCGGCACATCGGGATCCGGGTCGAACAGCCGATCCAGATCCCAGCCCCGGTCCGCGGGGTAGTCGCCCACCGCGTCCACCCCGCCCGCGGTCAGCTCCCACAGTTGGGCGGGCGTCCGCACTCCACCGGGGTAGCGGCAGGCCATGCCGACGATCGCGATCGGTTCCCGCGACCGGTCGGTGAGCTCGCGCAGCTGCTGTTTGGTGTCGTAGAGCTCTTTCGCGGTCTTCTTGAGATACCGGCGTAGCTCGTCGTTGTCGGCCATCGGGGTGGAGCTCCTGATCGTGCTGGTTCAGCTGAGGTTGTCGATGAAGTCGAACAGCTCGCGGTCGTCCGCGGTGTCGAGGTTTTCTGCGGTGTCGGCGTCCGGATCGAACTCCCCCGGGGCGGTGCCCTCGAGTTCGCGCAACAGCGCGGACAGCCGGTTCACCAGGCCGGTCCGGTCGGCGGGTGCCAGATCGGCCGCCGCGCAACTGTCCGCCAGCGCCTCGATCTCGGCCGTGATCCGCGCTACCGGATCCTCGACCGGGGCGATCTCCCGGCGGAGATGACCCGCCAGCGCCGCCGGTGTCGGATAGTCGAACATGGCGGTCGCGGGCAACTGGGTACCGACCGCGGTGCGCAACCGGTTACGGAACTCCATCACCCCGAGCGAATCGAACCCGATCTCGCTGAACGGTTGATCGGGTGCGGTCGCGTCCGCGCTGCTGTGCCCGAGCACGGCCGCCGCCTGGACCCGGATCACCTCGAGGATGATCCGTTCCTGTTCCGCGGGCGGGCGCCCGGCCAGCTGTGCCGCGAGATCCGGCGACTCCGCGGTGCGCTCGGTCGCGCGTCGCCGTGCCGGGCGGATGAGCCCGCGCATCACGGCCCGCACGTCGGCGCGATCCTGTTCGGCGAGTGCGTCGCGGTCGATCCGCACCGCGGCGAATACCGCGTCACCGCCCGCGAGCGCCGCGTCGAACATCGCCGTACCCTCGGCGGGCCCCACCGGCACCAGACCTTCCCGGCGCAGCCGCGCGAGATCGGCCGCGCCGAGCGCCGCGGTCATTCCACTGCCCTGCTGCCAGGGGCCCCACACCAGCGAGGTCGCGGGCAGACCCAGCAGCTGCCGGTGCCGGGCCAGCGCGTCGAGGAACATATTCGCCGCGGCGTAGTTCGCCTGCCCCGGATTGCCGATCACTCCGGCGATCGAGGAGTAGAGCACGAAGGCCGACAGATCCAGATCCGCGGTGGCCTCGTGCAGATTCCACGCCGCGTCGACCTTCGGCCGCAGCACCGTCGCGAACTGTTCCGGTGTCATACCGGTGAGCAGGCCGTCGGCCAGCACGCCCGCGGCATGCACCACGGCGGTCAGCGGATGCGCCGCCGGTATCGCGGCCAGGACCGCCTCCAGGGCGGCCCGGTCGGCCGCGTCGCAGGCCACCACTTCCACCTCCGCGCCGAGCGCGGACAGTTCGGCGGTGAGCTCGGCGGCGCCCGGCGTGTCCGGACCGCGCCGGCCCGCCAGGATCAGCCTGCGGGCCCCGTACGCGGTGACCAGATGCCGGGCGGCGATCGCGCCCAGACTACCGGTGCCGCCGGTGATCAGCACCGTGCCGCCGGGCCGCAACGGCACGGGAACGGTGAGCACGTTCTTACCGATATGCCGGGCCTGACCGAGATATCGGTAAGCCTCCGGGGCCTGCCGCAGATCCCATGCGGTGGTGCGGGCCGGCGCCAGCGATCCGGCCTCGAAGAGTGCGACGAGCGCGGTGAGGATCTCGCCGAGCCGGGCCGGGCCGACCTCCATCAACATGAAGCTGTGGTAGTCCACGCCGGGATGTTCGGCTGCCACGATGTCGGGGTCGCGGCGGTCGAGCATGCCCATCTCCACGAACCGCCCGCCGCGCGGCAGCAGCCGCAGCGAAGCGTCCACGAATTCGCCGGCCAGCGAGTCGAGCACGATATCGGCCCCGCGTCCGCCGGTCGCCGCCAGGAACTCGGTTTCGAAATCGAGCGTGCGCGAATCGCCGATCGCCCAATCGTCGAAACCGAGCTCGCGTAGCACCTCCCATTTGGGCGTGCTGGCCGTGACCAGCGTCCGCAGTCCCAGATGCCGGGCCAGCTGGATCGCCGCCAGGCCGACACCGCCGGTCGCCGCGTGCAACAGCAGCGTCTCCCCGGGCCGGGCCGCGGCCAGATCCACCAGACCGTAATAGGCGGTGGCGTAGACGATCGGCACCGCCGCCGCCTGTGCGAACGACCAGCCGCGCGGTATCCGCGCGAGCAACCGCTGATCGGTCACGGCGACCGAGCCGACCCCGGGGATCAGCCCGAACACCCGGTCACCCGGCGCGAAGCCGGTGACATCGGCGGCGACCTCGAGCACGACACCCGCGCCCTCGCCGCCGATCCGGCCGTGCGGGTCGGGATAGGTACTCAGCGCGATGAGGACATCGCGGAAGTTCAGCCCGACCGCGCGCATCCCGATCCGGACCTGGCCGGGCGCCAGCGGTGCCGGTGCCTCGGAGTCGTGGATGATCCGGAAGTTCTCCGCCGCCAATGTGCCCTTGTCGCGCAGGGTGAGTGCCCAGGGCCGGGTCTCGGCCGGTGCGACGGCGAATTCCGCCGCGCCCGCGCGCCGGATCCGCGGTACGTAGGCCGTCGCGCCGCGCAGGGCGAGCTGGGGTTCGCCGGTGTGCGCGACGGCCACGGCCACCCCGGACCGGTATTCGGTCCGATCGTCCAGATCGACCAGCAGGATCCGGTCCGGGTGCTCGCTCTGCGCGGTCCGCAGCAGACCCCAGCCGGCCGCCGCGGCCGGATCGACCGCTTCACCCGGGTGCACGCCCACCGCCCGTTCCGTCACCGCCACGACCGCACGGTCGCCGGCCAGCAACCGCCGAATGCGCGCGCCCAGTTCGACCACCGATTCGAGGACCACCGCCGGCAGGTCCGAACTGCCCCGGTCCACCGGCTCGAAGCGCAGTACCGTCACCTCTCGGCCGCCGACGGTGACGTTCTCGCCGTCGGGCACGACAGTCCAGACCCCGGTCTCCGGACTCGCGGCCGCCGCCGGGAGTTCGAGCCAGGCGAATTCGTAACCCGTCCCTTCGGCCGGGCGCCGGGCGGCACCCAGAGCATCGGTGGCCAGCGGACGGAGAGTCAGCGCGCCGATCTCGGCCACGACCAGACCCGCCGGATCGGCCAGTGTCAGCGCGACCCGGTCCCCGTCCGCGGCACCGGCGGAGGTGGCCCGGATCCGCAGTGTGGCGGCCCCCGTCGCGTACAGCGCGACGTTCTCCCAGACGAACGGGACCACGACCGCACCGTCCCCGGCGGCGGGCGCCAGACCGCCGCGCAGTACCGAATGCAGCGCCGCGTCCAGCAGCGCCGGATGCACCCCGAAATCGGCATGTTCGGCGCGCACCGGTTCCGGTAGCGCGACCTCGGCGAACACCTCCGCGCCGCGCCGCCACAGTGCGGTCAGGCCGCGGAAGGCCGGCCCGTACCCGTAACCCTGCTCGGCCAGCTCGGTGTAGGTGTCCTCGACAGTGACCGCTGTCGCGCCCGACGGTGGCCAGTTCGCCAGGTCCGCGTCGAACGCACCCGCCGCCGGCGCGGCGGTGATCGTGCCGGTAGCGTGCCGGATCCATTCGGCCGGATCCGTGCCGGCCCCGGCGGATTCGTTCTCGGCTCCGGCTTGCGAATACACCGAGACCGTGCGGGTCCCGCCCTCGCCCGGACCGGACGCAACCACCCGCAACGTCACCGCCCCGGTCTCCGGAATCGGCAGCGGCGCTTCGATCACCAGCTCCGCCAGTCGCGGGCAGTCGACCGCGGCACCCACGTGCAACGCCATCTCCACCAGCGCCGCCCCGGGCAGCAGTGCCACCCCGGCGACCGCATGATCGGCCAGCCACGGATGTCCGGAGCGGGTCAACCGCCCGGTGAACACCACTTCGGCGGAATCCGGCAGCCGGATCATCGCGCCCAGCAGCGGATGACCCGGATCGGTCATACCCGCCTGCCGGACATCGGGCACCGCGGCCGTCCGCGCCCAGTAGCGCTGACGCTGGAAGGCGTAGGTCGGCAGGTCCACCCGATGAGCGGGCAGTTCACCGAACAGCGGCGTCCAGTCCACCCCGAGCCCACCGATATGCGCCCACGCCAGCGCCGCGACGAACTGTGACACCTCGGAGCCACTGCGCCGCGCGCTCGCGACGACCGTCGACCGGGCCTCGATATCCGGGGTCTCGGCCAGCGTCTGCCGGGTCATGGCCGTCAGCACCGCGTCGGGCCCGAGTTCGACGAACCGGCGCGCACCGGCCGCGACCGCGGCGTCGATCCCGGGCGCGAACCGGACACAGCCACGGATCTGGTCGGCCCAGTACTGGGGTTCACGCAGTTCGCCGGCGGCCACGGCCGCAGTCAGATTCGACACGATCGGCAGCAGCGGTTCCCGGAAGGCGATATCCGCCGCCACCGCCCGGAACTCGTCGAGCACCGGTTCCATCAGTACCGAATGGAAGGCGTGGCTCACCCGCAGCCGGGAGGTCTTCACCCCGGCCGCGGCGAATTCGGCTTCGATCTCCTCGATTCCGGATACCGCGCCGGACAGCACCACCGCGGCCGGCCCGTTCACCGCGGCCACCGACACCTGTGCGCCGTAACCGGCGATCGCCGCGTGCGCGGCCGCCTCGGTCACCGCGACCGCGAGCATCGCCCCGCCTTCGGGCAGCGCCCCCATGAGCCGGCCCCGGGCCGCCACCAGCGCACAGGCGTCCGGCAGCGACCAGATACCGGCCACACAGGCGGCCGCGAGCTCGCCGATACTGTGGCCGATCAGCAGATCCGGTGCGACACCGCAGGATTCCAGCAACCGGAACATCGCGATCTCGTACGCGAACAGCGCGGGCTGGGTGAACTCCGTCCGATCCAGCACCCCACCGGGATCGCCGAACATCACCTCTTTCAACGACTGCGTAGCCGGCGGTGCCGCAGGGTCCGGACCGTCGTGGCCCGCGCTCGCCGGTCCACCCGCTCGCTGCGGCCCGGAACCGGACCACAGCAACGAATCGAATATCGCGCACACCTCGTCCAGTGCCGCCGCGAACACCGGGAACGCCGCATAGAGTTCACGACCCATCCCCACCCGCTGCGCACCCTGACCGGTGAACAGGAACGCCGTCTGCCCGGGCACCGCCGAGCCCTGGATCGTCCCCGGCGCCCCGGCCGCCACCTCGGCCAGTCCGGCGATCAGTTCGTCGCGATCGGCTCCGACGACCACTGCCCGCCGTTCGAGCAGCGCGCGCGATCCGGCCAGCGTCCGCGCCACTGCCCGGATATCGGCATCGGGGCGGGCGGCCACCCAGGCCCGCAGGCGTTCGGCCTGCGCCCGCAGCGCCGTATCCGATTTCGCCGAGAGCACCCACGGCACGACAGTCGGGCCGGGCTGTCCGGGCCGCGCCGCCGACCCGGGGATCCCCGGCACCGCGGCGGGCTCCGCAACCCCGGGCGCCCCGGCGCCACCGGGGATTGCGGCCGGGAGCGCGGCGACCACCGGCGCCTCCTCGAGGATCACATGCGCGTTGGTCCCGCTGATACCGAACGACGAGACACCGGCCCGGCGCACCCGCCCGTTCGCCGGCCACGGCCGCGCTTCGGTCAGCAACCGGACCTCCCCGGCCGACCAATCCACGTGCGGGCTCGGCTCGTCCGCGTGCAGGGTCCGGGGCAGGAGCTCGTGCCGCAGTGCCTGCACCATCTTGATCACCCCGCCCACACCCGAAGCGGCCTGGGTGTGACCGATATTCGATTTGAGCGCGCCCAGCCGCAGCGGTTCGCCCGCGCGATCGTGTCCGTAAGCGGCCAGCAGTGCATGGGCTTCGATCGGATCGCCCAGAGCGGTGCCGGTCCCGTGCGCTTCCACGACATCGATATCGGCCGACCGGACCCCGGCGTTCGCCAGCGCCGCCGCGATCACCCGCTCCTGGGAGGGACCGTTCGGCGCGGTCAAGCCGTTGCTGGCACCGTCCTGGTTGATCGCGCTGCCCCGCACCACGGCCAGCACCTCGTGGCCGAGCCGCCGGGCGTCGGACAGACGTTCCACCACCAGCACCGCCGCGCCCTCGGACCAGGCCACCCCGTCGGCGGCCGCCGAGAAGGATTTGCAGCGCCCGTCCCGGGCCAGTCCGCGCTGCCGGGAGAACTCCTGGAACACCATCGGTGTGGCCATCACCGTCGCACCGCCCACCAGCGCCAGCGAGCTCTCCCCCTGGCGCAGCGCCCGGCAGGCCAGATGCAGCGCGACCAGGGAGGACGAACAGGCGGTGTCCACGGTGATCGCGGGCCCTTCCAGACCCAGCGCGTAGGCCACCCGGCCCGACACCACACTGCCCACCGCGCCGGTGACCACATATCCCTCGACCTCGGGTCCGGCCTGGCGGGTCACGGTCTCGTAGTCCTGATACATCACGCCGGTGTAGACACCGGTATCGCTGCCGCGCAGCGAGGTCGGGTCGATACCGGCGTGTTCGATCGCCTCCCACGACACCTCGAGCAACAGTCGCTGCTGCGGATCCATCGCCGCCGCCTCGCGCGGACCGATCCCGAAGAATCCGGCGTCGAAATCGGCTGCGTCGTACAGGAATCCGCCGCGCCGCGCGTACACGGTCCCGGGCTTGTCCGGGTCCGGATCGAACAGTCGTTCCAGATCCCAGCCGCGGTCGGCCGGAAATTCACCCGTCGCGTCCGTGCCCGCGGCCACCAGATCCCACAGATCCGCCGCCGAACCCACCCCGCCCGGGAACCGGCACGCCATACCCACGATCGCGATGGGCTCGTCCACCGGTACCGGCCGCGCTGTATCAGGAGTTTTCGCCGGGGTACCGGTGGTCGCGGGTGGCGCCACCCGGTCCAGGACCAGCCGCGTCACGGCGGCGGGCGTCGGATGATCGAACACCAGGGTGGAGGGCAGCCGCACACCGGTGGCCTCGGCCAGCCGGTTCCGGAACTCCACGCCGCCCAGCGAATCGAATCCGATCTCGTCGAACCGCTGTTCGGGCCCGATATCGGCGGCCGACGCGTGCCCGAGCACCGCGGCCGCCTGCGCGAGCACCACCTCCAGGACAGCCGCCGACCGCCGGGCCGGGGGCAACCCGGTCAGCCGGTCCCCCAATGCGCCGGTCGCCGCGCCGGACCGGGCGCCGCGCACCGCGGGGCGCAGATAGCCGCGTAACACCACCGGGACCGCGGCCGGGTCCGACTCCCGCCGAAGAGTATCCGGGTCGAATGCGAGCGGGACCAGTCGTGCTTCCGGCCGACCGACAGCCAGGTCGAACAACCGGAGGCCCGCGGCCACGTCGAGCTGTTCCAGCCCCATCCGGCGCCACCGCGCCGTCGCGACGCTATCCAGCGCACCGGTCATGCCGCTGCCCTGATCCCAGGGCCCCCACGCGAGCGCCACCCCCGCCGACCCGGCCGCTCGGCGCCGCTGTGCCAGCGCGTCGAGGAAACCGTTGGCCGCGGCGTAATTACCCTGTCCCGCCGAGCCGATCAGCCCGGCCACCGAGGAGAACACCACGAACGCCGAGACCGGCCGGTCCCGAGTCGCCTCGGCCAGATTCCAGGCGCCGTCGACCTTGGGCGCCAAAACCTGGTCCACCTGCGCTCCGGTGAGTGTGCCGACGGTTCCGTCCGCCAGTACACCGGCCGTGTGGACGATCGCCAAGGGTTGTCCGGGATCGATTCCGGCCACGAGATCGCCCACCGCGGCGGGTTCGGTGACATCGCAGGCGACCACGCGCGCCCGGGCTCCCGCCTGTTCCAGTTCGTCCACCAGTTCGGCGGCCCCGTCCGCCGCCGGTCCCCGGCGTGAGGTGAGCACCAACCGGCGTACACCGTGCGCGGCCACCAGATGGCGGGCGAACAACGCGCCCAGGCCCCCGGTACCGCCTGTGATCAGCACTGTGGCATCCGCGAAGGAAACCCGCTCCGCCGCCGCGGGTCCGACCCGGGTCAGCCGCGGGACCGAGATCTGCGCTCCGCGCACCGCGACCTGTGGTTCGCCGCTGCCCAATACCGCCCGGATCCGCTCGGCATCCACCGGATCGCCGGGCGCCTCGTCGACGAGCACGAATCGGCCCGGATTCTCCGACTGTGCCGAACGCACCAGTCCGCGGACCGCGGCGGCCGCGAGATCCGGATCCTCTCCCGGCAGGCCCGCACCGCCCGTGGTGACGACCACCAGCCGGCTCCCGGCCACGGCTCCTTCGGCCGGCCAGGACCGGAGTACCGCGAGCGCCGCGTGCACTCGGGCCCGCACTCGTTCCGGTTCACCGGACCACCGGCGGTCCGCCGGATCGGCGTCCCGCCACACCACCACCTCCGGGATATCCCCCGCGGCGGCGAGAGCGGCCACCGTCGGCCGGCTCGTCTCGATACCGGAAACGGTCGTATCCCCGAGCACCGCGGCCGATACCGGTGCGGCCGCCACGGCGGCGACCGGCGCCCAGGTCGTCTCGTACAGATCGGCCGTACCGGTCGCGGCGCCGAGCGTCTCGAGGGTGACCGGTCGGAAGGTCACGGTGGCGGCCGTGGCCACCGGCGCGTTCTGCGCGTCCAGCAGGGTCAGCGCGATACGCCGCTCACCGGCCGCGGCTGCGGTCACCGTCAGCCGGACCCGCGCCGACGCGGCACCGGCCCGGTGCAACTCGACCGTGTCCCACGAATACGGCACCAGGATCTGGCCCGGCTCCGCGAGTTCGACAGCGCCGCCGAGGAGCAGGGCGTGCAACGCCGCGTCCAGCAGCGCCGGGTGCACACCGAACCGGGCCGCGGACTGCTGTGCCGGACCGGGTAGCGCCACCTCTGCGAATATTTCGTCGCCGCGCCGCCACAGCGAGGTCAGCCCGCGGAACTGCGGCCCGTAACCGTAACCGTGCCCGGCGAGTTCGGCGTACCCGTCCGCGAGCGACACCGACTGCGCGTCCGCCGGTGGCCAGCTCTCCGGGAATGCCGCCGGTTCGTGTGTCGCGGCCGCCGCGACCAGTGTTCCCGTCGCGTGGCGGACCCAGTCCGCGGGCGCGGACCCGCCGGTGCGCTGTGGCCGGGAATGCACCGATACCGCCCGCGCGCCGCGGGCATCGGGTTCGCCGGCCAGCACCCGCAGTTCCACCGCGTCCTGCGCCGGAAGCGCGAGTGGCGCGGTGACCACCAGATCGGCCAGTCGCGGACTACCGGTCAGCGCACCCAGATGCAGCGCCCAGTCGACGAACGCGGTTCCCGGCACCAGCACGGCATCGCCGATCACATGATCGGCCAGCCACGGCTGCGCCGAGAGCGACAGCCGGCCGGTCAGGACCACGCCGGCGGAATCGGGCAGCCAGACCGCCGCACCCAGCAGCGGGTGCCCGGCCTCGTCGAGACCCGCGGCCACCACATCACCGGAACCGTCGGGGGTCAGCCAATACCGCCGGTGTTCGAACGCGTAGGTGGGCAACGGTGTCCGCCCCGGCGCCGCCCCCGGGAACAGCGGCCGCCAATCGACCGCCACCCCCGCGGTGTGCAACCGCGTCAGCGCCGTCACGAACTGGCCCACCTCATCGGCCGACCGACGGGCAGCCGCCGTCACCGCGACCTCCGATTCGGCGTCGGACCGTTCCGCCAGTGTGCCGCGCACCATCGCCGCGAGGACCGCGTCGGGGCCCACTTCGACGAAGCGGCGTACCCCCTGGGTCAGCGCGGTCGCCACCCCGGGCGCGAAACGGACGCAGCCGCGCACCTGACGCACCCAGTACTCGGGGTCGGTCACCGCCTCGCCCACCGGTTCCCCGGTCAGGTTCGACACGATCGGCAGCTGCGGCTGCCGGTAGGTCACCGCCGCGGCCACCGCGCGGAACTCGTTCAGCATCGGATCCATCCGCGCCGAATGGAACGCGTGACTCACCCGCAGCCGGTTGGTCCGCACGCCCGCGTCGGTCAGTTCGCGTTCGATCTCCGCGATCGCCTCGGCATCACCGGACAGCACCGTCGAGGCCGGATCGTTGATCGCGGCCACCCCGACCCGGTCGGCCCGGACGCCGATGGCGGCCACCGCGTCCGCCTCGCCGAGAGCGGTCGCGAGCATGGCACCGCCCGCGGGCAGCGCCCCCATCAACCGGCCGCGTGCCGCCACCAGCGCACACGCGTCCGGCAGCGACCACACCCCCGCCACATACGCCGCGGCGAGTTCACCGATGGAGTGCCCGAGCAGCAGATCCGGTGTCACGCCGAACGATTCGAGCAGCCGGAACAGTGCGACCTCGAACGCGAAGAGGGCAGGTTGGGTGAATTCCGTCCGGTTCAGCACACCGTCCGGGTCGGTGAACACGAGTTCGCGCAACGAGAGGCCGAGCAGCGGATCGAACGCGGCGCAGAGCTCGTCCCAGGCGGTCGCGAACACCGGGAAGGCGCGGTACAGGTCCGCACCCATCCCGGCACGCTGGGCGCCCTGCCCGGTGAAGAGGAAAGCGGTCCCGCCGGAAACGGTCTGTCCTGCCACGATCCCGGCCGGATCCGACCCCGCGGCGAAATCGGCCAGCAGCGCGACGAGTTGTTCCCGGTCGGCACCGGCGACCCCGGCCCGATGGGAGAATCCGGCCCGCGTCTCGATCAGGGCCCGCGCGACGGCGGCCGGATCGGCGCCGGGCCGCTCGATCAGCCACTGCCGCAGCCGCCCGGCCTGCGCCCGCAGCGCCGCCGGAGATTTCGCCGAGATCAGCAACGGTAGTTTCCCGGGGGTGTCCTCGGGGGCGACATCGACGGTCACGGCCGGTTCGACCGGCGCCTCCTCGAGGATCACATGCGCATTGGTGCCGCTGATCCCGAACGACGAGATTCCCGCGCGCCGGACCCGCGCCGACATCGGCCACGGTTCGGCCTCGGTCAGCAACCGCACCGACCCGGCCGACCAGTCCACATGCGGGGTCGGCGCATCCACGTGCAGCGTGCGTGGCAGGGTCTCGTGCCGCAGTGCGGCCACCATCTTGATCACGCCGCCGATACCGGCCGCCGCGACGGCGTGCCCGATATTCGATTTCAGCGAACCGATCCGCAACGGTTCGGCGCGCTCGGATCCGTAGGCGGCGATCAGGGCCTGCGCCTCGATCGGATCACCCAGCGTCGTCCCCGTCCCGTGCGCCTCCACCGCGTCCACATCCGCGGGCCGCAGCCCCGCATCGGCCAGCGCCGCCGCGATCACCCGCTCCTGCGACGGGCCGTTGGGCGCGGTCAGACCGTTGCTCGCCCCGTCCTGGTTCACCGCGGCACCCCGGATCACGGCCAGCACCTCGTGCCCGCGGCTGCGCGCCTCCGACAACCGTTCGAGCACCAGCACCCCGACGCCCTCGGACCACGCGACACCGTCGGCGGCCGCCGCGAACGCCTTGCAGCGGCCGTCCGGCGCCAGTCCGCGCTGCCGGGAGAAATCCACGAACAGGCTCGGGCTCGCCGAAACGCTCACCCCACCCGCCAACGCCAGCGAGGTCTCGCCCCGCCGCAGTGCCTGACACGCCAGGTGCAGCGCGACCAGCGACGACGAGCACGCGGTATCCACGGTGACCGCGGGACCTTCCAGCCCGAATACGTAGGCGACCCGGCCGGATATCACGCTGTGCGAGGTCCCGGTGAGCCGGAAGCCCTCGTATTCGCCGGTCACACCGCGCCGGTAACCCGAGGAGGACGCACCGACATAGACACCCGCGTCGGTACCGCGCAGGACGGCCGGATCGATACCGGCGTCCTCGAGTGCCTCCCAGGACGCCTCCAGCATCAGCCGCTGCTGTGGATCCATCGCGGCCGCCTCGCGGGGGCCGATACCGAAGAATCCCGCATCGAAATCCGCTGCACCGGTGAGGAATCCGCCTGCCCGGGTGTACACCGTGCCGGGCCGGTCCGGGTCCGGATCGAACAGCCGATCCAGCTCCCAGCCCCGGTCGGTCGGAAACGGGGTGATCGCGTCACGGCCCGCGGCGAGCAGTTCCCACAGATCCTCGGCCGAGGACACCCCGCCGGGGAAGCGGCAGCCGATACCGACGATGGCGATCGGTTCCTCCGACCGCACCCGGGCCGGAACCCGGCTCACGGCCGGGGCCGCGCCTTCCAGCCGAGCGCGCAGCAACCGGGCCACCGCCAGCGGGGTCGGCCGGTCGAAGATCAAGGTCGCGGGCAGGGTCAGCCCGGTCGCCGCGACCAACCGGTTGCGCAGTTGCTGCCCGGTCAGCGAATCGAATCCGAACGCGGTGAAGGGCCGGTCGGGGTGGATCTCACCGGCGGAGTCGTGGCCGAGTACCGCGGCTGCCTCCCGCGCGACGATCCCCAGCAGCAGCGGTTCACGCTCCCGTTCGGTGGCGGCGGACAGCCGGGCCGCGAGTGGGCTGTCCGGTACCGGCGCGGTCTCGTCCTCGGCCGGTATGCCCGGATCCTGTTCCGCCGCATCGATATCCGCGACCGCGGACAACGCCGGCTGCGGTAGCGCCGTGATCGCGGGCGTCCAGCACCGGCGCCGCTGGAAGGCGTAGACCGGCAGGTCCACCCGATCGAATGCCCGGGTTTCCGGCACCGGCACCACATCGAACCCCGCGCAGTACGCCTGCGCCACCGCCGTCGCGAACTGCGCGGATCCGCCCTGGTCACGGCGCAGCGTCCCCAGTACCGCGACCCGGTCGGCCCGGCCCGCCGTATCCGCGCCCAGTTCGATCGCCGGTACCAGCACCGGATGGGGGCTGATCTCGACGAACGCGTTCATATCCGCCGCCAGCAACGCATCGATCGCCGCGGCGAACCGCACCTCCTCGCGCAACCCCCGGTACCAATACCCCGCGTCCAGGGCCGCGGTGTCCAGGAATTCCGCGGTCACGGTCGAGAAGAACGGCACCGTCCCGGTTCCGGGACGTACCGGGGCCAGATCGGCCAGGACCCGGTCCCGGATCTGTTCGACCGCCGCCGAATGCGACGCGTAATCCACCGGAATCCTTCTGGCCCACACGCCTTCGGCGGCACAACCGTCGAGGAATTCGCCGAGCGCGTCCGCCGCACCGGAGACCACGGTCTGTCCCGGACCGTTGACCGCCGCCACCGACAGCCGGCCGCCGAAGGCCGCCAGCCGTCGCGCCACCTCGGGCGCCGACGACCCGACCGAGGCCATCCCGCCCGAACCCGCCAGCACCTCCGCGACGGCCCGGGAACGCAGCGCCACCACCCGGGCTCCATCGGCCAGGGACAGACCACCCGCTACGACCGCCGCCGCGATCTCGCCCTGCGAATGACCGACGACGGCCGCGGGATGCACCCCGGCGGCCTGCCACATCCGGGCCAGCGATACCAGCATCGCGAACAGGGCCGGTTGCACGACCTCCACCCGTTCCAGCGATGCCGCGCCCGGAGCACCGCGCAACACCTCGGTCAGCGACCAGTCGACGTAGGGTGCCAGCGCCGTTTCGCATTCCGCGATCGCCGCGGCGAACACCGCGCTCGACGCCAGCAGCCCGGCGCCCATGCCCAGCCACTGGCTGCCCTGCCCGGGGAAGACGAAGACCGCGCGCCGCTCGGCGGCACGGCCGGTGACCACGGCGTCGGTACCGGATTCGGCCGCGGGCTCGAGCAGTGCGGCCAGACCGGCACTCATCCGGGTGCTGTCGGACCCCACCACTGCCGCCCGCCACTCCAGCGGAGTGCGGGTGTACCACAGCGATTTCGCGATATCGGTCGCGTCGAGCTCCGTGCTCCCGGCCAGCCGTTCCCGCAACCGCGCCGCCTGGTCTCGCAGCGCGGCCGGGGTATGACCGGACAGCACCCAGGTCACCGGTGGTTCATCGGCCGTGTCTGCCCGGTGCTGCGCGGCGGGCACCGTGGCGGGGGCCTCCTGCAGGACCAGATGCGCATTCGTCCCACCCATACCGAAGGACGACACCCCCGCACGCCGCGGCGCACCGGCTCCGGCGCCCGCGACGGACCATTCCTCGGCGTCGGTCGGGACCCGTAACCCGAGTTCCGCCAATGGGATCCGCGGATTCGGCGATACGAAGTTCAGGCTTGGTGCGAGCTCCCGGTGCCGCAGGCACAGGGCGGTTTTGATCAGTCCGGCGATTCCGGCGGCGCTGTCCAGATGGCCGATATTGGTTTTCACCGAGCCGACCCGCAGCCGGGCGGTCTCGCCGCGCCCGGTCCCGTAGATCTGCCCGAGCGCCGCCGCCTCGACCGGATCGCCTGCGGGTGTTCCGGTGCCGTGCAGTTCGACGTAGTCCACGGTCGCCGGGGCTACCGCGGCGGCCGCGAGCGCGTCCCGCAGGACCGCCACCTGCGCGGTCGTACTCGGGGCGCTGAGTACCCGCCGCTCGTTCCCGCTGTTGACCGCGCTGCCGCGGATCACCGCATAGACCCGGTCGCCGTCTGCGACGGCGCGGGCCAGCGGTTTGAGCACCACCATGCCGCCGCCCTCGCCGCGGACGGTGCCGTCGGCGCGGCTGTCGAAGGTGAAGCATCGGCCCGACGGCGAATGGGCGCCGAACTGTTCGTAGCGCGCGCCGCTCAACGGCGACAGGATGAGATTTATCCCGCCCGCCAGCGCGACCGCGGATTCGCCGCTGCGCAGCGACTCACAGGCCAGATGCACCGCGACCAGGGACGAGGACTGGCCGCTGTCCACGACGAGACTCGGACCGGTGAATCCGTAATGGTTGGAGATGCGGTTGGCCGTCACGCCCCGCCCGACCCCGGGCAGCGAATAGCGGCCGATCGCCGCGACCCCCTGCGCGGCCACCAGCTCCGCGAAATCGGTACCCGATCCGGCCAGGAACACCCCGACCCGGCCGCCGTCGCGGTCCCGGTATCCCGCGTCTTCCAGTGCCTCCCAGCTCAGTTCGAGACCGAGCAGCTGCTGTGGGTCGATCGCACGCGCCTCGTTGGGCGATACCCCGAAGAATCCGGCGTCGAATTCCGAAGCCGATTCGAGGAAACCGGCCGTTTCACCCAGACCCGCGCGATCGGCGGGCGCCGCACCGATGGCGTCGCGCCCTTCGCGCAGCAGCCGCCAGAACGCGTCCAGATCGGCGGCGCC
Source organism: Nocardia sp. NPDC001965 (assembly GCF_053594175.1). NCBI lineage: Bacteria > Bacillati > Actinomycetota > Actinomycetes > Mycobacteriales > Nocardiaceae > Nocardia > Nocardia sp. NPDC001965. The sequence continues at coordinate 79,855 of NZ_JBSFDZ010000004.1, read as the reverse complement.
GGGCATCCGGCACGACATACCGACAATGGCGATCTCATTCGCCGACTCGACCATGGGTTTCCTCTATCTTGCCGAATTCGCTGAAAAGCTCTGTGGGGTGATCGATATGACCGCCGGCGGCGGCGAACGCCGGAGCAGTCGGCGCCGGACGCGCCGTTCAGGAGGGCGGCTCCCCGGCCGGCTCGCTGATCGAGCCCAGCCATTGCCGCAGCCGATCGGCCACCACCGGTATCGCGGCGTCGATGACGGTGAGGTGGTCCGCCGGAATCTCGACGGTGGCGCCGCGATGCTGCCAGGCCGGGATCGGTTCCGGCAGAGCCAGGCCCGGCATCGCGGTGGTGGCCCGCAGCACCAGGGTCGGGGCGGCGATCGGCCGCGCCGGACGGCTGCCGTAGACCCTGGCGTAATCGGCCATCACCACCAGCGAGCGATCGTCCACGGCGATCAGTTCGTGGCCGCTGTCCAGGGCCAGGCCGAGCGCGCTGGCGAACACCGCGCGATTGCCCGCTTCGTCGTCGGGTGAGTAGGTGTCGATCATCGCGACCCCCAGCGGTGCCCGCCCCCGTTCGGTGAGCCGGCCCGCGAGCCCGTGCGCGAGTGCCCCGCCGATCGAGTATCCGGCCAGGACGAACGCACCGCTCCCGACCGTGTCCAGGGTGATATCGGCGAGCTGGTCGAGTAGCCCGTCCCACGACGAGGGCAGCGGTTGCCCCGGCCGGGTGCCGGGTAGCCACAGCGCGTGCACACCGAACTCGGGCCCGAGTTCGCGGGCCAGTTTCCCGAACTGGTGCGGCCCGTTGCCGATCAGGAAGGACGGCACACAGACCACGGTGGGACCACTGCCGCCGCGGGCGAGCAGCATCGGCTTACCGATATCCCCCGGCTCGGCCGGCCGGTCGAACGCGACGGTCAGTTCCGCGCTCTGCATCAACAGCGGCAGCACCTCGTCCACGACACCGCGCTCGTGGGCGGCCACGACCAATTCGGTGAGGCTGCCCCGCGGACCGGACGTCGTGGCGGGCGCCCCCGTCGGTTCGGGCTCGGCGGCGGCGAGTTTCGCGCTCAGCATCTCCGCGACCGCAGCCGCGGTGGGATATTCGAAGACCAGCGTCGAAGGCAGGGTCAGGCCGGTGATCGCGGCCAGCCGGTTGCGGAATTCGACCCCGCCCAGCGAATCGAAGCCCAGTTCGGCGAACAGGGCGTCGGGGTCCACATCCGCCCCGGAACTGTGTCCCAGCACGAGCGCGGCCAGCGCGCGTATCTCGTGCAGGACCAGGCCGTAGTGCTCGGAAGCGGGCGCCGTCGCGATCCGCTGCGCGAGCGAACCGGATTCGGCCACCGGCAGGTCGGCGGCCGGGGTGCGCACGATATCGCGCAGCACCGGCGGCAGCACCCCCGAACGGGCGAGCGCGGTGAGCGCCTCGGTGTCCAGGAGCGCGGTGAGCACCAGGGAGTGGTCCCCGGCCAGCGCCCGGTCGAACAGGGCCAGACCGGTTTCCGCGCCGATCGGCAGCAGACCGAGCCGGGTGCGGATCTGGCGCACCATATGCTCGGCACCCGCCTCGCCGAGCCCGGCCGCCATCCCGATCGTCCACAGCCCCCAGGCCAGCGAATGCGCGGGCAGCCCGGCCGCGCGCCGCTGATGGGCGAGCGCGTCGAGGAAGCGGTTCGCCGCCGCGTAGTTGCCCTGCCCCTGCCCGCCGAGCAGTGGGGCGGCCGAGGAGAACATCACGAAGGCCGAGAGATCGTGGTCGCGGGTGAGTTCGTGCAGATTCAGCGCCGCATCGATCTTCGGCCGCAGCACCCGGTCCAGTTGATCCGGGGTGAGCGTTTCGATCGTGCCGTCGTCGATCACGCCCGCGCTGTGCACCACCGCGCTCAGCGGATACTCGGGATCGAGTGACTCCAGCAGCCCGGCCAACGCCACTCGGTCGGCGACATCACAGGCGGCGACCCGGACCCGGGCACCCGCGGCGGTGAGTTCGGCGACCAGATCGGCGGCACCCGCGGCGGCGGTCCCGCGCCGGGAGACCAGCAGCAGTTCCCGCACGCCGTGCGCCGCGACCAGATGCCGTGCCACCAGCGCACCCAGTCCGCCGGTGCCGCCGGTGATCAGCACCGTACCGGTACCGAAGGTCACCGGTCCGGTATCGGGCGCCGCGGCTGCCCGCACCAGCCGGGGTACCAGCGCACCGGAGTCCCGGACCGCCACCCGCGGCTCGCCCAGCGCCACGGCCTCGAGCACCGCGCGGGCGGTCAGTGGACTCGTTCCGGTCCGGTCGAGCTGCACGATCCGTCCCGGGTACTCCGCCTGCGCGCAGGCCAGCAGCCCGGAAACGGCCGCAGCGGCCGGATCGCAGATCTCGCCGGGGATCTCGGCGGCGTCACCGGTCAGCGCGACCAGGGTGCGGTCCCGGGTCCGGTCGTCGGCGAACCAGTCGCGGACCGCGGTCAGTGCGGCCGCGACCCGCGCCCGCGCCGCCGCGGCGCCGGCCCCGGGTATATCGGTCTCGTCTGTACGCCAGACCACGATCCGGGGCGAGTCGGGGGCCGCGAGCAGCGCCCCGAGGTCCGGGTATTCCACGGTGGCACCGGAAACGGGCACCGTGCCCACCACGGCCACCACGTCGCGCGGGACCGCGGCCGGAGCCGGAGCGGGGGTCCAGGCGAGGGTGTAGAGCGGTTCGGCGCCGCTGCGGGACCGGTGCAGCATCCGGGTGTCGACCGGGCGGGCCAGCACCGAATCGATGCTGATCACGGCACGACCGGCGGTGTCGACCGCGTCGACACGCACCGAATCGGTATCGACCAGCCCGACCCGCACCCGCACCGCACCGGCGCCGGGCCGGTACAGCCGGACGCCGGTATAGGAGAAGGGCAGCGGCACCTTCCCGGCGTCGGTATCGGCGAGACGATCCAGTGCCGGATGGAAGGTGGCGTCCAGCAGTGCCGGATGGATCCGGAACGGCTGTCCGTCCAGTCCCTCGGGCAGCTGCAGTTCCGCATACACCTCGGTATCGGATGTCCAGGCCGCCCGGACATCCTGGAAGGCCGGCCCGTAACCGAACCCCATCTCGGTCAGGCGTTCGTACAGCCGCACCGGGTCCAATGGTTCGGCCCCCGCCGGCGGCCACGCCCGGCCGTCGAAAGCGGGTACGGCAGCACCGCTCGCGGCCGGGGCCAGGACACCGACCGCGTGGGTCGTCCACGCGGTATCGCCCACCTGATCACCGACGGCACGGGAGTGCACTGCGAAGCGGCGGGCGCCGTCGGCCGCGGCGGCCTCCGCCACGACCTGGATATCCACCGCGGTGTCCGCGTCGAGCAACAGGGGTGCCTCGAGGACCAGCTCCCGGATCGTTTCCGCCGCCAGCCGGTGTCCGGCGTGCAGAGCCAGTTCGACGAACCCGGTCCCCGGTACCAGCACCGTCCCGAACACCGCGTGATCGGCGAGCCACGGCCGGGTCCGGGTGGAGATCTGCCCGGTGAACAGCCATTCGTCCCGCCCCGCCACCGCCTGCGCGGCACTGAGCAGATGTCCCGAGGACGCCCGCGCCGCACCGGATACCGCGTCCAGCCAGTACCGCTGCCGCTGAAAAGCATAGGTGGGCAGCTCGACCCGGTCGGTGTCCCGGCCCGCGAAGAGCGGCTGCCACTGCACCTCGACACCCGCGTTGTGGGCCTGCGCGAGCAGCCGGGTGAACTGGGTGACCTCGTCGGTCGTCCGCCGGGCCGCGGCCGCGACGAGCGATCCCGCCTCGATCTCCGGATGCTCGGCCAGGCATTCCCGGGTCATCGCGGTCAATACCGCGTCCGGACCCAGCTCCAGGAAACGCCGCGCTCCGGCCGCCACGAGCGTGTCGACCCCCGGCGCGAAACGTACACAGGCCCGGACCTGCTCCACCCAGTAGGCGGGTTCGGACGGTTGCGCCCCGGCCGCCGCGTCCGAGGTGGGGACGAAGCGGATCGACGGCGACCGGTAGACCAGGCCTTCGGCCACCGTCCGGAACTCTGCCAGCATCGGTTCCATCAGCACCGAGTGGAAGGCGTGACTCACCCGCAGTCGTGAACTGCGCACACCGTCGCCGGCCAGCGTCTTCTCGACCGCGTCGACCGCATCGGCCGACCCGGAGAACACCACCGACCGCGGACCGTTGACCGCGGCCAGTGACAGGCTCTCCGGATGTTCGGCCAGCAGATCCGCCGCCCGCGCCTCGGTGATCGCCGCGGCCAGCATCGCGCCGCCCGACGGCAGCGCGCCCATGAGCCGGCCCCGGGCCGCCACCAGCGCGCAGGCATCCGCCGCCGACCACAGGCCCGCCAGATGGGCCGCGGCCAGTTCGCCGATCGAGTGTCCGGCGAGCAGATCCGGCGTGATGCCGAAGGATTCGACCAGCCGGAACAGCGCGACCTCGTAGGCGAACAGGGCCGGCTGGGTGAACTCCGTCCGATTCAGCAGGTCGGCCGAATCGGCGGCGAACATCAGCTCACGCAACGAGCGCCCGAGGATAGGGTCGAAATGCGCGCACATCTCGTCCAGCGCCGCCGCGAACACCGGGAAGGCACCGTAGAGCTCCCGGCCCATCCCGGCCCGCTGGGCGCCCTGGCCGGTGCACAGGAAAACCGTACGACCGGGTTTCGGTTCCGTCGCATCCGCCGCGACCGCCCCCGAGGCCAGATCGGCCAGTCCCGCCAGCAGTTGGTCCCGATCGGCGCCGACCACCGCACCGCGGCGATCCCACCGGGTCCGGTTGCCGGCCAAGGTGGCCGCGACGCTCCACAGATCGGTGGTGGGCCGGCCGAGCAGATGGCGCCGCAGCCGATCGGCCTGCGCGCGCAATGCTTCGCCGGTGCGCGCCGAGATCAGCAACGGCACCACGGCGGTATCGACGGCCGGATCGGCCGGCGGAGTCTGCTCGCCGGCCGGTTCCACCGGTGCCTCTTCGATGATGACGTGCGCGTTCGTACCGCTGATCCCGAACGACGACACCCCGGCCCGGCGTGCCCGGCCGGCGACCGCGGGCCACACCTCGGCCTCGGTCAGCACTCGTACCTCACCCGCCGACCAGTCGACATGCGGTGACAATTCGTCCGCGTGCAGTGATTTCGGCAGCAGCTGATGCCGCAACGCCTGCACCACCTTGATCACACCCCCGACGCCCGAGGCCGCCTGCGAATGCCCGATATTCGATTTCAGTGAGCCGATCCGCAGCGGCCGGCCTCCACGTCCCTGCCCGTAGGCGGCGAGCAGCGCCTGGGCTTCGATCGGATCGCCGAGCGCGGTGCCCGTCCCGTGTGCCTCCACCGCGTCCACATCCACCGGCCGCAGGCCGGCATCGGCCAGAGCCGACGCGAGTACCCGCTCCTGTGAGAGACCGTTCGGGGCGGTCAGACCGTTGCTGGCACCGTCCTGGTTCACCGCCGAACCGCGCACGATGCCCAGCACGGTATGTCCGGCGCGGCGCGCGTCCGACAATCGCTCCAGCACCACCACTCCGACACCGTCGGCCCAGGCCACACCGTCGGCGGCGGCCGAGAACGATTTGCACCTGCCGTCCGGGGCCAGGCCGCGCTGCCGCGAGAAGTCCAGGTAGAGCGTGGGCGTCGCCATCACGGTCACCCCACCGGCCAGGACCAGTGACGTCTCGCCCTTGCGCAGCGCCTGACAGGCCAGGTGGATCGCCACCAGCGAGGACGAACAGGCGGTATCCACGGTCACCGCCGGGCCTTCCAGCCCGAGCGAATACGACACCCGCCCGGAGGCCACACTGGCCGCCGAGCCGATGGATACATAGCCCTCCGCGGCGGGCCCCGACTCCTTGGCGATGGTTCCGTAGTCCTGGTAGGCCACGCCCGTGATCACGCCGGTATCGCTACCGCGCAGCGATACCGGATCGATTCCCGCGTGCTCGAGCGCTTCCCAGGAGACCTCGAGCAACAATCGCTGCTGCGGGTCCATCGCCACCGCTTCGCGCGGGCTGATCCCGAAGAACCCGGCATCGAAATCGCCTGCTCTGTCGAGGAATCCGCCCTCCCGGGTGTAGACCTTCCCGAACTTGTCCGGATCCGGGTCGAACAGTCCCGTCAGATCCCAGCCCCGGTCGGTGGGGAAACCGGACACCGCGTCGGTACCGTTGGCGACGAGATCCCAGAGGTCGGCCGGGGATTCGACCCCGCCCGGGTACCGGCAACCCATCCCGACGATCGCGATCGGCTCGTCGAGTTTCTCCCGCAATTTCGCCAGGTCGTCACGAGTCGTCATGAGCTCGACAGTGACCTTTTTCAGATACTCCAACGTCCGGTCGGAAGAGCCACCGGTGCCTTTGTCCATGTACCACATCCACAAAACTCGAAAAGGGGTTGCCAGGAAGCCCGGGCCGGATGGAGGTCCGGTTTCCAGGAAAATTTTTCGTGCAGTTGTGACAGATTCCTGCTACCCCGGCATTTCTAAATACGGAGTAAAGTTCTGCCATTCGTACGGTAGACCGTTCCGGCTCCGCTGCCGGAGCGGTCTCCTCGAGTTCTTCTCGTCCTGCCGCCGAGCGGCGAGTATCTCAACCGCGCAGGACCGGGCGTATTCGTGTGCGGTACGAGGTTCGTCCAGTTTCCCGCACATACAGTGAATCGTCGATGACGGTTACGCGAAATCCATTGCCCGTCCGTTTCGTCCGGGTAAACGACTCAGGGGCAACACCATCGAATTCACGCGCACAACTCGCGGCCATCAGAACCACATTCCCGTCCCAACAACGAAACCACTTCTCGATCGAAATCCCCGGCACCGGAGAATCCGTGAGTCCGCCGACGGGATCCATCGGCTGCGCAATCACAATGCCATCGCGGTCGAATTCCCGCAACCAGCCCGCTACCGGAAACCGACTCTTCCTCCGAACGACACTGCCGCGCAATGTAAAAAATTTCTCGATGTGGACACCGTCGCCCGCCGCGCCGCCCGAACGACGGGCTCCACCGCACTCCACCGGAGCCCCCGGCCGTTCACCCGTGGACCGCATCCGCGGCCCACGGACCGCCGCCACCGTCACCGGACCCGACCGGATGATCGGATCCGTCACCTCGACCTCACGCTCGAACTCTCCACATCGCACACATCTGAAAACCGACCGATTAACCCGGTCACTGATGAGTGTGGCAGAGCGCGCCACGATTTGCAGCTCGGACCCCGGCACAACATCGCCGCAGGACATCCCCTCGACCCCGGAAGCTCGCCCGACCTGCACATTCCGCCTCGCCGCTGGCCGATCGCCACCCACCGAGCCCGGCCGGATATCCGCCTCGATCGGCGGGCGATAGATATTCCGAGCGGGTGACACCGGATCGGCCGCCCACGCATACCGCGCAGGGGCCCGGCCCTGCGACGCGACTCCGGTGTCCCGGCAGCCGAATCGCCGCGGTGCAGTCGTCGGCCGCACACCACAGACGGATCGATCGGGGTACTGCCACTCGCGCGCGGTGGCGACCGCCGTCGTCTCACTGGTCATACTGCTCCTTCGGCGGGTCGTCCCTCACACGCCACCAAGGACAATTTCGCTGATCGTATCGGCCTTCCCACTGCTGGTTATGCCTGAGCATGAGATGCGTCGCACGGTGCCGGACCGGAGCGCACTACCGGACAATTCTTGCCGTGACCCACCGTTGCGCCGACGAACCCGCAGGACGCCGGACGGTCGATGCCACCCACCTACCGCCTGTCTTCTATCGGCTCTGGTGGTCGTTCACCACCGCGCAGCTGGGTAGCGCCGTCGGGGCGGGCGCACTGCCCCTGGTCGCGATCCTGCTGGCCGGTGCCTCGGATCTGCAGGTATCCCTGATGGCGGCCCTCGCCGGTGTCACGGCTGCCGCGGTCGCGCTACCGCTGGGCCCCTTCCTCGAATTCCGGAGCAAGCGCGGCGTCATGACAGCTACCGGCTGGGCGGCATTCGCCGCGCTGGTCTCGGTGCCGATCGCCGCCTGGTTCGACCTGCTCACCTACCCGCAACTGTGCCTGGTCGCCGCGACGCAGACCCTGTGCGGTATCGCCTTCGGTGCCGCCCGCGACGCCCACTTGAAAGTACTGGTCCCCGAACCGCAACGGGTCCGGGCGGCGAGCCGGCTGGAAGCCACCTTCTGGACCGCGACCATGCTGGGCGGCCCACTCGGCGGGCTGCTCGTCGCGGTATTCGGCACCACGACCACGCTCGTGATCGACGCGCTCGGACAGCTGGCCGCCGCGTGCGGTATCCGCCGGATCCGGACGCCGGAAACAATCCCCGCGCGCCCGGACGGCGCGCGCCCCGTCCGATCCGAGATCCGGGCCGGCTGGACCTTCATCGCCGCCCGCCCCATCCTGCACCGGCTGTTCTGGAACGCGATGCTCTTCGGTGGATCCCTGGTGCTCATCACACCGCTGCTGGCGCTGCTCATGCTCCGCGAACTGGGTTTCGCGCCATGGCAGTACGGACTGGCGCTCGGCCTGCCCGGCCTCGGCGGCCTGCTGGGATCGTGGTGCGCACCGCGTCTCGTCGCCCGGTTCGGCGAGCGAGTGATCCTGCTCGGCTTCGGCACCGCACGCACCTGCTGGCCGGGTCTGGTGGTTCTCGCGGGTCCCGGCCCGCTCGGGCTCACCGTGATCCTGTGCGCCGAAACCCTGCTGCTCTTCTGCGCCGGTGTGTTCAACCCGCTGTTCGCCGCCTACCGGATGAACCACACCGCCGACGACCATATGGTGCGGGTGGGCACCGCCTGGTCGATCAGCGCGAAATGCGTGCAACCGGCGTTCATCGCCCTCGGCGGGTTGCTCGCGGCGGCCATCGGAATTCGCGCCGCGATCGGCCTCGCCGCACTGGCGCTGCTCGCCAGTTCCGCCCTGCTGCCCTGGCGGGCAGGCGATATGTATCCGCTCCCGGCAGCGGGCGGATCGCGTTCAGGGCTCGATGAGACCCGCCCGGATGGCGTACCGGGTCAGCGCGAGCCGATCACGTAACCCGAGCTTCTGCAGGACATTGGCCCGGTGCCGGTCCACGGTCTTGACACTGATGAACAGGTCGGTGGCGATCTCACGGGAGGAGAAACCCTCGGCGACCAGTTTGACGATCTCCTCCTCGCGTGGGGTGAGCAGGCTGCGCGGCAGCGGCTCGTCCCGGTCGGCCTGCTGCAACCAGTCGCGGATCAGCGAATTCACCGCACCCGGATACAGATACGATTCACCGCGCAGTGTCGCCCGGCAGGCTTCGAGCAGATCGCGGTCGGCCACCGATTTCAGCACATACCCCGAGGCGCCGACCCGCAACGATTCGAAGAAGTACTGCTCGTTGTCGTACATCGACAACATCAGGATCCGCACCTCCGGTGCGGCGCGGTGGATTTCCCGGGCCGCCTGGATACCGGTCATCCGCGGCATGGCGATATCCAGGATCGCGAGATCGACCGGAACGTGACCGACCCGCTGGACGGCCTCGTACCCGTTGGCGGCCTCGGCGACGACCACCAGATCCGGTTCGGCGTCGAGGATCATCCGTAGTCCGGAGCGGACCAGCGCATGATCATCGGCGAGCAGTACTCGGGCCGGCTCCGGGCTCGTCACGGCGAACTCCTCGCACCTCGATGCGGTACTTCGAGGCATACGTCGGTGCCGTGCCCCGGCGGCGATTCGATGGTGAGGGTCGCGTTCACCAGCAGGGCGCGCTCCCGCATCCCACGGATACCGGAACCGTCGGCGGACACGGCGCCGCGACCGTCGTCGGTCACCCGCAGCACCAGCGAATCGCCGCGCACCCGCAGGCTCAACCCGACCCGGCGCGCATCGGCGTGCCGGGCGATATTGGTCAGACTCTCCTGGGCCACCCGATAGCAGACGAGTTCGATATCAGGCGCGAGCCGCGGTAGTTTCCGGTCGATATCACGCGTCACCCCGATACCGGCGGTCGAGCTGAATTCGCTGCACAGGGCGCTCAGCGCACTGGACAGGCCGAGATCGTCGAGGACATCGGGTCGGAGCCGCCGAGCGATCCCGCGGACCTCGTCCAGGCAGGCGCGCACGGTTTCCTGTGCGCCGTGCAGTACATCCACGACATCGGCGGGCGCGCGGTCGGCGGCACGTTTCATCGACAGCAGCGCTACCGTCAGGCTCTGGCCGATCTCGTCGTGCAGTTCCCGGGCGATTCGCTGGCGTTCGCCCTCCTGGGCGGCCAGCGCCGACGCACTGGCCGCCGCCCGCTCGGATTCGAGCCGGTCGACCATCGCGTTGAAGGAGTCGATCACCCGGGACAGATCACCGTTGCCCCGATCGTCGAGCCGGCCGCTGCGTCGCAGCGGGTCCACTCGGCGCATCGAGACGACCAGCTGGTCCAGCGGCGCCAGGCTCGACCGCAACAGGAAGGCATTGGCCGCCAGTATCACCGCGAGCCCCACGGCCAGCACCGGTATCTCGGTGAGCCGCACCCGGGACGACACCGTCGCCGGTGAGACCGCCAGCACCAGGGTGCCGAGGGTGAACACCAGCCCGTTGATGAGGAAGATCCGCCGGAACAGCGCGTCGACCGGGGTCCGGGTATGCCGCCGGAACAGGCCGTTTCCACCATCCGGACGGTCCATGCCCTCAGTGTGGCCGCCCGCGCGCGGGCTGTCCATGGGGCGTGACACCCATCTTCCGGCCCGGCCGTTACACAGCTCCGGCCACCGGAGATGGGTACCGGCACCGATAGCCGGCGACACCCCGATGCGCCGAGACTCGACCAGGAGACAACCGGCCGCGGGAGGAGCGTTCCACGTGGAGATCGACCGCGGCACCGCACCGGGCCAGGGCACCGTGCACCACCTGCTGACACGCAGCGGTGACCGGTTCGCGCTGGTCACCGGCACCGACGGCACGAAACATATCCACGTCTACCGCACGACCCGCGACGAACCCGTCCACTCCATCGCCCTGGGTCGCGACGAAGCCGATCAGCTCGCCGAACTGCTGCACAGCAGCCCCCTCCCCGACCGGGTGGCCCGGCTGGAACGGTTGATGGAACGGCTCACCGGCGACAGGTCGCGGTCGTGACCACTCTCTCCCCGCACGCGCGACGGGACCATCCGATGCAAGCACACGAGATCGCCGTCCAACTGCCGACCGTCCGCACCGGCGATCCCGTCGCCAAGGCCATGCGGCTGATGGTGGTGAACCGGTTGCCCGGCCTCATCGTGGTCGACGGCGCCCACCGGCCCGTGGCGGTACTACCCGGCACCCAGGTGCTGCGGCTGGCGATACCCAGCTCTTATCAGAACGATCCCGCGCTGGTGCGCACCATCGACGAACTGCACGCCGAACTGTTCTGGCGGGAACCCGGCGATCTGACCGTGGGCGATTGCCTACCGCGACACGCGCCGCGGCCGGCCGTGGTCCACCGCGATGCCACGCTGCTCGAGATCGCCGCCCTGATGGCCCAGCGGCACAGTCCGCTGGTCGCCGTCGTCGACCGCGCGTACACCCTGGTGGGCGGTATCACCCTCGAACGGCTGCTGATCAGCCTGGCCGTCGCCGGCCCCGACGACTGATCCGCCGCGAGCAGGGGAGGTGCGCCGATGAACCAGATCCTGGCGGTCACGGTATTCGTCGGGGCGTTCTGGTTCATCGCCACCGAACGCGCGGACAAGGTCAAGGTCGTACTGATCGCGGCCGGCCTGATGACCGTCCTCGGCCTGGTGCCCGGCGAGGAGGTCTTCTACAACGCCCATGTCGGCATCGACTGGAATGTGATCTTCCTGTTGCTCGGCATGATGATCATCGTCGGCGTCGTCAAACACACCGGCCTGTTCGACTTCCTCGCCATCTGGGCCGCCAAACGCTCCCGCGGCAGCCCGTTCCGGCTGCTGGTGATGCTGATGATCATCACCGCGGTCGCGTCACCGCTGCTCGACAATGTCACCATCATCATGCTGGTCGCGCCGGTCACCATCGTGGTGTGCGGGCGCCTGGGTTTCGCCGCGCAACCGTTCCTGATCGCCGAGGTGCTGGCCGCCAATATCGGCGGTGCGGCAACCCTGGTGGGCGATCCGCCCAATATCATCATCGGCAGCCGGGCCGGCCTGAGTTTCAACGATTTCCTGCTGCACATGGCCCCCGCCGTGGCGGTGATCTTCGCCCTGTTCGTCCTGTTCACCCGCTGGCTGTTCCGGTCGCATCTGCGCGAACGCTCCGAACACATCGAGACGGTGGCGGCCCTGCAGGAACGCCGTGCCATCACCGACCCGCAGCTGCTCACCCGCGCCCTGCTCGTACTCACCGGAGTCGTGGTGGGTTTCGGCCTCCACTCGCTCCTGCATGTGGCCCCGTCGATCATCGCGCTGCTGGGCGCGGGCGCCATGGTGCTGATCTCCGGGCTCGATATCGGTGACATCCTACGCGAGGTCGAATGGGGAACGCTGGTCTTCTTCATGGGCCTGTTCGTGATGGTCGCCGGGCTCGTGCACACCGGTGTCATCGATCTCCTCGGCGACGCCGCGGTCGCCGCCTTCGGCGACAATCCGCTGTTCGCCTCGGCAGTACTGGTTTTCGGATCCGCCGTCGTCGCCTCGTTCATCGACAACATTCCGTATACGACCACCATGGCCCCGGTGGTGGAGGGCCTGGTCGAACAGACTCCCGATCCCGGTCAGGGCCGGGCGCTGTGGTGGGCCTTCGCCTTCGGCGCGGATTTCAGCGGCAACGGCACCGCGGTCGCCGCGAGTGCCAATGTGGTCGCCCTCGATATCGCCCGGCGGGCCGGACACCGGATCACATTCTGGCAGTTCACCAGGTACGGCATCGTGGTCACCGCGCTCAGCGCCGTACTCGCCTGGGTCTATGTGGTGGTCCGGTACTTCTGACCGGCCGGCTACACCGCGACGCGGCCGGTCTCCGCATCGGGTAGCGGCGGAAGTTCCAGATTCTCCCGGAAGGTGGCGCCGCGGTAGTCGGATCCGGCGATATCGCGGCGGCGCAGTTCCGGCAGCAGCCCGTTGGTGACGAAATCACGGGTCCGGGGATCGTCGAGACCTCCGACAGTGACGATATCGAGAACCCCGGCGCGATAGCGTTCCTCGATCGCGTCGGCCAGTTGTTCCGGTGTTCCCGCCGCCGACCAGTGGCCGGTGTGCCGTGCTTCCAGGATCAGTTCGCGCAGCGTACGCCCGGAGGCCGCGAGCCGGGCGAAGATCTCCACCCGGCCCCGGCGGCGGTGCACCGAATCCGATTCGGGTATCAGGCTTTCCGGCAGCGCTCGATCCAAGGGGAGCTCGGAGAGATCCACACCGCCGCCCAGCATATCCTCGAGCAGCCGGCGGCCCGCCTCGAAATCGTAGGATTCCTCCTGCTCACGGACCAGCCGCGCGGCTTCGGCTTCGGTGGCGCCGTAGGTGGCGTGGAACGAACTGAAGATCAGCGGCAGCCCCGCCGGGCGGCCCAGTTCCCGGGCGCGGGCCCGGATCCTGCGGGTAAAGGTGAGAGCGTCGTCGAATGTGGTGAGCGAGGTGAACACGACCTCGGCGTAGCGGGCGCCGAGTTCCACCCCGCCCGCCGACTGGCCCGCCTGGAACTGCACCGGCCGTCCCTGCGGCAGCGGCGGAATGTTCAGCGGACCGCGCACGGTGAAATGGTCACCTCGATAGTCGATCGGACGCACCCGGTCCGGATCGAGTACGGCGCCACCGCGGCCGTCCGGGGTGAGCGCGCCGCGTCCCCACGAATCGAACAGCGCGTGCACCACTTCCAGGGATTCGGCCGCCCGCGCGTACCGGTGTTCCGGGCTCGGCAACTCCTGGTCGCCGTAGTTCTCCTCGCCGAGCGAGGAGGTCACCGCGTTCCAGGCCGAGCGCCCATTGCTCACATGGTCGAGAGTGCCGAACAACCGGGCCAGGTTGTAGGGGTGCTGAAAAGTGGTGGTGACGGTGGCGATCAGACCGATCTGCGTTGTCACCGCGCTCAGCGCCGAAAGGTAGACCAGCGGCTCCTGCGCGCCGATCGCCCCCTGCGCGCCGAAGCTGAGCAGATCGGCGGCGAAGAGCGCGTCGATCCGGTGCTCCTCGGCGACCTTCGCGACCGCGATCGCGGTATCCAGGGTCGAGCGGGCCGGATCCACGGCCGCGGCGTACACATCGGCGCCGCCGCTGACTCCGGTGACCGTTTTCAGATGCCGTCGAGGTCTGCTGCGCGATACCACCTTCCGACGATAAGCCGCTGGTGGGGACACCGGACAGTCTTCCGCTCAGGATGATTCCGGCAGGGCTCGACGCAGCGGCCGAGTGGCGGACCGGCACTGCGCCACGTATTGCGCTACTCCGACGATCCGGATCCGACCCCCGCCGCGCTCAACTGCTCGCTCAGCTACCTGCGCAAAGCCCTGGAGACCGCGGACACCACGCCGGGACGCCTGTTGCGCACCGTGCGTATCGAGCGGGCCCGGGACCGTTTACGCGATCCGGCCCGGAGCATCGAGGAGATCGGCTACCGGTCCGGATTCCGCTCGACCCCCACGTTCCGCCAGAACTTCATCCGGCATTTCGGGATGACTCCCGATCGGATGCGGGAGTTCCTGCGCTCCCCGGAGGCAGGCTCGGGAACACCGTGACCGGCAGCGGACTCGCGGTCACGAATCGCCGGATGCCACCGGGGCCGCTCGCGCAGCGCCTGATCCGCGATCAGGTCAACCGGCGGATATCACCGCGCACTCGGTAGAAACCGCCGCGCGCCGATTCCGCCACCCCGTCCACCACGTAGCGGGTCCCGGCCTGCCGGATATCCCGGGGGAACTGCACGTTCCACTCCCGCCGGTAACCGGGCGAGACGATGTGGACCCGCAGCCGCCCACCCACATCGATACATTCGACGACCACGCCGCCTCCCGCGTCGGTGACCACCTCCACCGTGCTGCTCGGCACCACCGGGGCGAGCTGCGGTGCCTTCACCGAGACGGTCTGCGGGAGCACCCCCTGTTCGGCGTCGCGGACCGCCGTTTCGCTCACATCCAGGCAGGCCAGGGTTCCGGCCGTGGTGACCAGGTACAGCCGGTCGTCGTGATACTGCATCGAATAGGCGGATCCGCAACCGGTGCCGAGTTTCCACAGCCGGCGGCCGTCGGCGTCGAAGCAGTACACCGACGAGTAGTTGTCACCGGCGAAAACGTAGCGCCCGTCCGGTGAGGCCGCACAGGAGTAGACGGCGGCGTCGCACTGGAAGGCCCGGTCGGCGCGGCCGCCCTTGTCCAGCATCCGGACCTGGTTGCGGGCGGTCCCGGCATAGACCGCGCCGGACTCCTGCCAGCCGAAGAGCACCGCGCCACCGGTCCCCCGATGCCACCGGTGGTCACCACTGGCCAGATCGTATTTGGTGACCCCGCCCGAATGCCCGTGATACACCCCGTCCGCGTCGATTCGCACCATCCAGCCCGAATCGCCCTCGCTGCGCCGGGCCCACAGCGATTCCTCCTCGTGGTCGATCACGGTGAGGCCGCCCTGCACATCGGAGACGCCGAGAATGCCGTCGTGGATATCGAGCCAGTAGATATCCACGTCGGCGGCGATATCGTAGGCCGCGCGCGGCACCTTGCCCGACAGGTCGTAGACCCGGCCGTCGTCGCAACCCGCGTAGATCCAGAAGTCGTCGGCGACGATACATTTCACCGCATCCGGCAGGCGGAAGCGGCCGGTGACCTCGCCCGACGGGGTGAGCGTGAAGACGTCGCCGCTCTCGTTGCCGACCCAGCAGCGTTCGGCGTCGATGAAGATACCGAAGGCCGCGGCGCCGGAATCGAAGGTCCACAGCACCGGTGCGGTGCGGGCGGTGGAACGTCCGCTGCTGATCGCCCGCCGGGTGGCCGGCCGCGCCGCCCGGGCGCCCGCGACCGCGGGGGCGTAGCCCTTGCGGACCTTCTCCCCGATCTTCTTCTGGGCCGCCGCCTGCGCCTTCTGTGTATCGGCGAAGGAGCTGACCTTGCTCTGCCCGTGGTCACCGATCCGGCCGTACCGGATCGTCACCTGGGTGCCGTCCACGGCGACCTCGTAGAACTTGTGGGCCGATCCTCCTTCTTCCGACAGTTCGAGATAGGTCGTGGTTGCCGTGGTCATACTCGGTCCCGCTCGTCGTCGTTGTGCTTCGACGCGAAAATTAGCAACCGGCACCGACATACGGAACACCCTCGAACCGGGTCACGACACGCGTGCCGGTGGCGGGGTCGCGGTCCCGCACGGCATCGACCATGACGCTGCTCACATCGCGTGACGAACCGGCGTCCGGTCTCGTCCGGGGTTTGTAGGAACCCGAGAGAAGCGGAGCCCACCCATGTCCCAGCAGCACACCCGTGTGGTCGTGATCGGCGGCGGATACGCCGGAACTCTGGCGGCCAACCGTCTGCGCCGGCGACCGGATCTCGAGACGACCCTGGTCAACCCGCGCCCGGAATTCGTCGAGCGGATCCGGCTGCACCAGCTCGTCGCCGGTACCGCCACCGCAACCGCCGGTTACGACACTCTCCTGGGCGACGGGGTCCGTCTGCTCGTGGATACCGCCACGCGGATCGACACCGCTACCCGCACCGTACTGCTCGCCAGTGGTGCGGATCTGGCCTACGACTACCTGGTCTACGCGGTGGGAAGCACCACCGCGCCGGGATCCGCGGTGCCCGGTGTCGCCGAATTCGCCTATACGGTAGCCGAACTCGAACAGGCCGGGCGGCTGCGCGACGCCGTGGCCCGAGCGGCCGGGAACGCCGTCGTCACGGTCGTGGGCGCCGGTCTGACCGGGCTCGAAACAGCCACCGAACTCGCCGAACAGGGCCGGACCGTGCGATTGATCTGCGGCGGTGTGCCCGGACCCGCCCTCAGCGCGCCGGGACGTCGTTCGGCGACCGCGCGATTGCGCCGGCTCGGTGTGCAGATCCACACCACCGCGGTCGTCACCGAGGTACGGGCCGATGCCGTGGTCCTCGACAACGGCCGGATACTGGCGAGCGCGGTGACCATCTGGACGGCGGGTTTCGGGGTTCCCGAGCTGGCGCGCGCCAGTGGCCTGAGCACCGATGCGCTGGGCCGGTTGCACACCGACGAAACGCTCACCAGCGTCGACGACGATCGGGTGGTCGCGGCGGGAGATGCCGCGGCGCCCTCGGGACGGCCGCTGCGGATGAGCTGTCAGGCCGCGATCCCGCTGGGGGCCCAGGCAGCCGACACCGTGCTGAGCCGTATCGCCGGCGCTTCGCCTGCTCCGATCGACCAGGCATTCGTCGGTTCGGCGGTGAGCCTGGGGCGGCACGGCGGGCTCATCCAGATCGCACGTCGCGACGACACACCGGTGAACCTCTTCTTGGCCGGGCGGATCGCCGCCGTCGTCAAAGAGACGATCTGCCGGGGCACACTGTGGCAGATACGGCGCGAGGCGACGAAGCCCGGCTCCTCGATCTGGGTGAAGGGCGGCCGCGGGCCTGCCGGTGCAGTGTCCGGCCTGCGTTCTGGGACGTGAGTTCCGAGCGCTGCGCACGCCGGGCACGGCCGCCGAGTGTCGTGTCCCCAGGGATAGGAATTCAGGAGTGCCACAGGTTTGCTATAACTCCAGGACAATGCGCACGGCAAGGCCCGAGAGGCACAGTGGTTCGCGCTCTTTTCACACTGACCAGCCCGCACCACCCCGTTATGCTCACCATCGTGCGGATAATTTGCCTGGGTAATTAAATGGCGACGCGATGGCCTATCACCGAATTGCGATGTGCCACTTGATAGCCGGGCAGTATCGGTGCGGACATCGGCGGTAATGGCAGTGCGGGCATTGCCTGGATTCCGGAGCACTCACACGGCGCTCCGGTAGCGGGAAGAGAACAGATGGAAGTTATCGAACGCGACCTCCTCGACCAGATCACCTCTGTGGTGGTCGACGGGGCGGTGCACAATATCGGCCTGCTCAAGGACTTCCACCGGAATCCCACGCTGGCGGCGTTCGTTCCCGATCTCGCCCGGGTCTCCATCAGCTGGGTACGACTGCAACCCGGCGAAGAACTCTCGGTACACGAACATCCGACCAAGAGCATGATCATCATCGCCGAGGGCACCGGCCGGACGATGGGCGATGCCGTCACCGATATCCGGTCCGGCGATATCGTCGTCGTGCCCCCGGGGTCCCGACACGGTTTCGTCGGCACCGAACCGAGCGGATTCTGGGCGCTGTCCATGCAGTTCGAGGGCACCGGCCTGTACGAGGACCCGGACAACGCCCGGGTCACCTTCGCCGCCGACCGACCCGATATAGCCGCGGTCCGCGCCGAGAACGACAAGTACATGCGAGCCTACGAGGACAACGAACTCGTCCGGCTGATCCGAAATATCGATGCGCAACCGGCCGCTGTGCGCGAGAGCCTGCTCGATCATCTACAGGGGTGGTCCAATGCGTTCCAGCGCGTTATCGCGGCCCGGATCGTCGGCGAGGGCGACAGCCCCGCCCGCGACCTGGCCGATGAGCACCTGGTCGAGGAGGTCGGCCATCATCGCCTGCTGGCCGAGATCCGCGACGGACGCGATCCGCGCTGGGACCCGGTGATCGCCGCGGTGTCCTCGTGGTTTCTCGACCGGATGACCACCGGTTCCAGCGTGGAGCGCACCGTGCTGGCGCATCTGGTCCTCGAGGGCAGCGGCATGATCTTCCACGCCGCCGGTGTGCATGCCTTCGCGGCCAGCGAGTACTTCCGGTTGCACGACGGTGCCGACGCCGAACATCTGGAAATGGGCTACCGCGAACTCGCCGAACGCCGCGACTGGACGCCGGACCAAGTAAGTGACACCCTGCGCCGGGGCTGGCAGATGATGGAGTTGTTGTGCGACCGGATCGCCGACCGTGCCCGAGTCGCCGACCTCGCCGGCCATGTCCGCTGAGCGATCACCGTTCGCGGATCTGGAACTGCGCATCCTGACCGCGATATTCCAGCGCGACAAGATCGCGATGGCCGAGCTGATGCACCCCGGCGGTTACGGATTCGACGCGACGATGGGGCTGGTGAGCCAGCAGTCGCTGATAGCGGGAATAGACGCATTGGCCCCGGGCGCGCATTACGTCGCCGACGATATCCGGGTGGTCGACGCCGGTCCGCACGCCACGGCACTCACCTACCGGCTTCGGCAGTGGGGCGAATTCGGCGGTTCCACGCTGCCCGCGGTCGTGTTCTGCAGCAGTGTCTGGCGGAACGGGCCGACGGGCTGGCAGGCCGTGTTCCATCACGAGACACCAGCCCGTACGACCTGACAGCTCGAAGGTTCGACCATGGAGACAACACACAGTCCGCGGATGCGGACCGCCGTGCACTCGCCGCAGGAGCACTCCGATACCGGACCCTGGCGGCGAGCGTGGTGCCGGCTATACGACACCCCGGCCGGTGATGTCCGGCTCGGGCGGATAGTGCACTGGCGCGCCGTGGCCGAGCACCTCGGCACCGGCGTGACGCTGGATCGAGATCGCGCCCTGGTCACCCGCGGCTTCTTCTATCAACCCCATACGCCGCCGCCCGATATCGCCGATATCCGCGCGGACCGCGCGGCGGCCGCGCGGCTCGGCGCCCGCTGGGTGCTGTATCCGGTGATCCGGCTCGACGCGGTCGGCGTGCTCGCCGACCTCGGGGCCACCGTCCTGCCGTGGTTCCTCGAAGCGGAGTACGTTGCGCGCGACGAGATCGACCGGGATCTGCGGACCCTGCTGGGCGGAAAGCGGTTTCGCGATCTGCGCCGGCTGGTCCGCCGGGCGGACGAACAGTACAGCTGGGAAGTTTTCACCGGCGCCGAGATCGACGACGAGGTGCTGTCCTCGTTCGACCGGCTGCATCGGATGAACCTCGCCAAATACGGGCACCGGCACAATCATTTCGCGCTGCCGATCCTGCGGGATCTGGGCGCCTCCGCGCTGCGCGATCGGTTGACGGTGTTCCGGCGGCGCGGAGCCGACGGTGCACCCGTACAGGCCGTCCTGGCCTTGCGCGGCACCGATCCCGGCACGCTCGACCTGCTCGTACACGGGATAGACCACGCGATCGTGCCGGCCACACAGAATCTGTACGCGGCCGCGCTGTATCGCATCTATCGCTGGGGGCAGGCACGCGGTGTCCGCAGGTTCGCGCTGGGCCGCGGCGCCGAGCGCGTGAAACTGGATCTGGGCGCGAATCGGTTCCATGTGGTGGCCAACGCGCTGCTCCACGCCGACGGAGCCGATCCCGCCGCGGCGGGTGCCGGACCGCTGCGCGATGCCGCGCGGGCCGCGATCGAACGCCCGCTGCGCGAACTGGGATCGATCACCGGGCGCCGGGGTCGGACCGGCACGGTCCGGTTGCCGGGCGGTGCGCTGTGAGCGGCCTCGCGACGGCGGGCGCCGTGGCAGCGGTCTGGCTGGACGGCGAACTGGTCGAACCCGCAACCGCCACCCTGCCGGTGCTCAGTTTCGGCCTGCACAACGCCATCTGCGTTTTCGAGGGGATCCGGGTACATGCCGGCCGTCCCTTCGCGGTATCCGAACATGCCGAGCGATTACATCTCTCGGCCGATGCCGTGGGGATGCCGCTGCCCTGGTCGGTGGCAGAGGTCGAGTCGGCCGTCGAGACCGCGGTGGCGGCCGCCGGATGCGCGGAGGCGTATGTCCGGCCGGTGGCCTGGCGGGGTGCGGAGAAGATCGGTATCGATTATTCGGGCACCAGTGTCCATCTGGCGGTGGGTGTGGTCCGCTGGCCGGCGGCCACCGGAGCACGGCCGCCCCTGCGCCTCACTGTTTCGCAGTGGCGGCGGCCCGCCCCGACGATGGCGCCGGTACAGGCGAAGACATCGGCGAATTATCTCGTCGGCTCGCTGGCGCTCGCGCAGGCCCATCGGGACGGCTACGACGACGCGGTACTGCTCGACCACCGCGGCTATATCGCGGAGGCCACCGGAGCGAACATATTCCTCGTCACCGAGGGCGAGCTCATCACCCCGGTCGCCGATACCTTCCTCGACGGGATCACCCGCCGGACGGTGCTGCGCCTGGCCGAGCGGATCGGGATCCCGACCCGGGTCACCCGGGTGACCCGCGCGGATCTCGCCGCAGCCGACGAGGTCTTCCTCACCGGCACGGCATCCGGCGTGGCCCCGGTAGCGCAGGTCGCCGAAACGACCTACCCGGCGGCGCGGCCGTGTACCCGGATCCTCGCCGATGCCTACCTACGGCTCGTTCACGACCATCGCACCGAGGAGACGCCACGAATACCATCGGCATAGTCGGTACCGGAATATCGGCCCTGCACCTGGCCCTGCTCCTCCAGCAGCACGGGGTACCCGCCACCCTCTACACCGACCGGACCCCGGCCCAGATCCGCGACGGCCGCCTGCCGAACAACGTATGCCGTTTCGGCCGGACCCGGGAGCGCGAGCGAGCACTGGGAATCGACCACTGGAACTTTCCGGATTTCGGCATGAGCTGCGCGCATGTCCGCGTCCGCGACGAGCCACCCATCGCCTTCCGCGGCGATCTGCGCAGCCAGGCCGCGTTCGTCGACTTCCGGCTGTATCTTCCGCGGTTGCTCGCCGACTATCGCGAGCGCGGCGGTGCGGTGGTCGAGGTCGCGGACGCCCGGACCGCACTGACCCGTTTCGGCGCGGACCACGCGTTGATGGTGGTGGCCACCGGAGGCCGCGGCCTGGCCGACGAACTCTTCCCGCGGATACCGGAACGCAGTGCCGACCGCCCCGAGCGACTGCTGCTGGCAGGCCTGTTCCACGGTGTGGCCCACACCGATCCGATGGGAATGCATCTGGAGATCGTTCCCGGCGTCGGCGAAATCTTCCAGACACCGGTGCATTCGCTGATCGGACGGGTCGCGGGCATCACCTTCGAAGCCGTGCCGGGCGGTCGTTGGAGCGATAGCGTCGGCCGCAACTATTACAACGACGCCCGGGCGTGCGCCGACGCGGTGCGAGAGCTGACCGCCGGTACCGAGATCGCCGAACGTCTCGATCCGCGGCAGTTCGCGCTCACTCGCCCGCTGGACCTGTTGCAGGGCACGGTCACCTCCACCGTGCGGGTGCCGTGGGCTCGGTTGGGGCCCGGCCGGTATGCGGTCGCGGTCGGTGACGCCGCCGTGCTCAACGACCCGGTGACCGGGCAGGGCGGCAATCTCGCAGTCGCGGCGGCATGGGAACTGGGCCGGGCCATTGTCGAGGAGCGGATCTTCGACGAACGCTTCTGCCGTGGTTGGGCGGACCGGATGTGGGAGATGAGCCGGGATGTCACCGAATGGACCGCCTCGGCGCTCGGCCCACCACCCGATCAGGTGTTCGACGTATTCCGTGCGGCCGCGAAACACCAAGAGGTCGCGGACGCCTACCTCGACAACTTCGACGATCCGCGGGCGATGTGGTCGGCGATGGCGACGGCACCACGCGCGGCCGCCTTCCTGGACCGGGTGACCGCGGGAATCGGCGCGCAGGTGCCCGATCGCGCCGTCGTCGACCGGGAGCGCCGTCTGCTCGACGCACTCGGATCCGGTCGACCGCACGCGATTTCGGTTCTCATGGCACCCGACGGCGTACTGGTCGACGAGCACGGCTGCCACTCTCCGGCCGACCGGCCGGTCGATCCGGGCGCGTCCGGCCCGCCGGTCGGCCTGTCGGTGGTCCGGCTGGCCGATACCGCCGAGCTGGTCACCTACCGGCAGCGGGATCGGCACTGTTCGACGGTGTGGCGACGCGATCCCGTGACCGGCTGGGCCGCCGCCGTCCACCACCGGTCCCCGAACCCCGAGGAGCAGTAGTGTCCGTGCGCTCGATACCGGTCCGCGGCGAAGTGCTCGCGCCCGGACAACCGGGTTACGACGAAGCCAGGCGCATCTGGAAGGGCTTGGATCGCAGGCCGTCTCGTATCGTCCGGTGTGCCGACACCGCGGACCTGCGGAACCTGGTCGGCTATGCGGCCGGGCAGGGACTTCCGCTCGCGATAGCGGGGGCCGGCCACGATATCGCCGCCCGCTCCATGCCCGACGACGCGATCGTGGCGTCCACCGCCGCCCTGACCCACGTGGCGATAGACACCGAACGGCACCTGGCCGTGGTCGCGCCGGGCGCCCGCTGGGGAGATGTGGTGACGGCGGCCGCGCGGTACGGTCTCGCGACCACGGGCGCGTCGGTCGCCACCGTGGGCGTGGCCGGATTCGCGCTGCACGGCGGGCTCGGCTGGCTCATGCGTGGACTCGGCACCGCCTGCGACAACATCCGCGAACTCGAAGTGGTGACCGCCGACGGAGAATTACGGCGGGTCGCTCAGGACGACGAACCCGATCTCTTCTGGGCAATGCGCGGCGCGGGATCGAATTTCGGCGCCGTCACCTCGCTGACCCTGCAGCTGTACCCGATCGACCGGGTAACGGCCGGAATGATGCTGTACCCGGGCGAGGCCGCCGCCGGTGTACTGGACGCCTACCGCACCATCACCGCCGGCGCCGGCGACGAATTGGTGACGCATTTCTATTACAACGGAAGCCCGGACGGTTCCCACAGCACCGGGATCGGGCTGTGTCACACCGGCGATCCGGCGGACCTCGCGGCGATTCTGGCACCGCTGGCACCGCTGGGCCGGCCGATCCACGATTCGGTGCGGGAAATGGGCATCGACGAGTTGCAGGCGGTGCACGACAGCAGCACCCCGCGCGGCGCCCGCTACCATCTGCGCGCCCACTACCTGACGGAATTGGACGACAGCGTCTGCGCGACCGTGCTCGCGGGCTGTCGTACCGTCACCGCGCCCTTCACCCAGATCTTCGTGGAACACATGGGCGGTGCTGTCGCCCGGGCGCCGCTCACCGGCAGCGCATTCGGCGGACGGCACGCGGGCTACTCGTTCCTCGTCATCAACGGCTGGGACTCCCCCGCCGAAGATACCGACCGGATCGCCTGGACCCGCGGATTCGGGGACGCGATCGCCGCGCACGCGGCACCCGGCGCCTATGTCAACTATCTGGACTACGACGAGGATCACCGGATACCCGGCGCCTACGGTGCCGCGTATCCCCGGCTGCGAGCGCTCAAACGCCGCTATGACCCGGCCAATATGTTCAGGTTCAACCGCAATATTCCACCGGAGGCCGACGATGCCGCTCACTGACAAGGTCGCCCTGATCACCGGGGCATCGCGCGGTATCGGGGCGGCGACTGCCGTCGAACTCGCCGGTCGCGGCGCGACGGTCGTCCTGGACTACCAGGACGAGAGCTATCGCGCCGAGGCCGAGGAGGTCGCGGGCCGGATCACCGCGGCGGGTGGCCGGGTCCGGCTGATGGCGGCCGATATTCGTGACGACCGGCAGCGCCGGGCGCTGATCGGCAGTGTGGCCGAACACGAAGGGCGACTCGATATCCTCGTCAACAATGCCGCAATCTATACCCGGCGGGCAACCGAGCAGATCGACGACCAGCACCTCACCGACCATCTGCACAACAATGTGCACGGCGCGATTCTCACGACGGTAGCCGCGACGGGGCAGGGGCTGCTCGGGACGGGCGGGCGCATCGTCTACATCTCCTCGGGTCTGGCCCGGCGCCTGGCCCCGACGAGCACCGCCTACGCGGCGTCCAAGGCGGCCGTAGAAGCGGCAGCGCGGTGCCAGGCCGCCGAATTCGGTCCACGCGGGATCACGGTCAATGCGCTGGCACCCGGAATCGTCGAGACCGCGCAACTGGCGGGCAGCCTGCCACCGGGGCCCGAACGTGACGCCCTGATCGCGGCGACCGCGCTGGGCCGGATCGGACAGCCGATCGATATCGCTCGCGTGGTCGCCTTTCTGGCCTCCCCGGACTCCGGATGGATAACCGGACAGGTCATCGATGTGGACGGCGGTCTCCGGTAACGCGATACCCGGTGCCCGCTCCGCGCCGGCGGGTATCGCGCCGAGCGGAACGGTAACCGGGCAGATGTCACTATCCAGGATCGGCCCGAATCCAATAGCGGTCGTCCGGAATAGGACCTGCCGGTACCGGTGTTGCCGCGGCCATGGCACTCAACGCACCGATCGGGATAGCTCTCACTCCGCGGCCGTTCGCGCCGAACGCGGTCGACGATGTCCTCGACCGAGCCCGTCACCTCCAGCAGCTCGGAATCGATCGCGCCTGGTTCGCCCAGCGTTTCGACGTCGATTCGCTGTCGCTGGCGGCGGTGGTCGGCTCGGCGGTACCGGGCTTGCATGTCGGGACCTCGGTGGTGCCGATCAATCCACGCCATCCGCTCGTGGTGGCGAGCCAGGCACAGACGGCCCACGCGGCGAGCCACCGCCGGTTCACCCTCGGGATCGGGCTGGGGGCCCGGGCGCTGGAAGAGCCCGCGTTCGGGATCACCACCGAGCGTCCGATCCGCCGGTTGCGCGAGTACCTGACCGTCCTGCGTTCGGTACTCACCACGGGAACAGCCGATTTCACCGGACAGACCGTCACCGCCGCTCCCCCGCTACCGGCGGCCGTCGCCGGCGGTGACCGTCCCGATATCGTCGTCGCGGCCATGGGCCCGCAGGCCGTCGCCGCCGCCGGCGAGCTCGCCGACGGGATCGTCCCCTTCCTCGCCGGGCCGCGCACCCTCGCCGGCGAGATCGTGCCGCGCCTCACGAAAGCCGCCGCGGCCGCCGGCCGGCCGCGGCCCCGGGTGATCGCGGGTGTGGCGGTGGTGGTGACCGCGAACCCCGACCGGGCCAGGGCCCGCGCGGCCGAACAGATGGCCTTCTACGACCCGATCCCGTCCTATCGCGCGGTCCTGGACAGCGAAGGTGTCGCCACCGCGGCCGAACTGGCGATCATCGGCACCGAAGCCGAGGTCGAGGCGCAACTGCGCCGGTACGTGGAGGCCGGCGCGACCGAACTGCTCGTCACCCAGACCGAGCTCGGCGGTGCCGAGGACGAACTGGCGACCTGGCGTTTCCTCGGCGCGCTGGGCGGTATTGCGACCTGACCCGGCCGCCGGATTTCGATCACGCCGCGCGCAACCCTGCCCGCCACCGGCCGCACCGGATATCGTCCTGCTCCTGCCGTTCGCCGACGATCGGCTCGGTGCCCTGGCCGGGCGGAAGTGTGGAGTGTGGCGTGACCGATCTGGGGCGATTCGGCAGGGGTGCGCGATGACGGCGACCGATATCGCGCCGGCCGCCTCCGCCGCGGAACCGGCTCCGCTCCCGCACCGCGACGGCTACCGGCGGTGGGTCCGGCCGGTGGCCACCCGGTCGGCCGCGCTGGTCCTGGTGCTGGTGCTCTGGGTCCTGGTGACCGTCGCGGGCCTCGTCGACCCGCTGTATCTGCCGTCGCCCCAGGCAGTCTGGGACGCCTTCGTCCGTGCCAACAGCCGGCACCCGATCGCGCCGGGTGTCGACCGGATCGTGGTCGGTGAGCAGAACTACTATCTCTGGGAGCATCTGCTCGCCAGCCTGCAACGCATAGGTGCCGGAGTCGGCCTGGCCGTCGTGGTCGGACCGCTGACCGGTTTCCTGATGGGCATGCTGGCACCGGTGCGGCTGCTCACCGAACCGATCCTGAACTTCCTGCGCGCCCTGCCCCCGCTGGGCTATATCGGGTTGCTGATCGTCTGGTTCGGCATCGGCGACGTCTCGAAGATCTGGCTGCTGTTCCTGGCCGCCTTCCCGCCCATCGCGATCGCCACCCTGAACGGCGTCACCGGCGTCAGAAAGGACTATCTCCACGCGGCGCGTTCGCTGGGTGCCGGCCGGGTCCAGGTGATCACCCGGGTGGTCCTGCCCGCGACCCTGCCCGAGGTCATCAGCGGTATCCGTCTCGCCACGGCGTTCGCCTGGACCACCGTGGTCGCCGCCGAACTCAACAACGGCATCCCCGGTATCGGCGGACTCGCCTATATCTCCGGCACCCAGCTGGACACCCCCCTGACCATCGCCTGCATCATCGTCATCGGCTGCGCGGCGCTGGTCCTCGATTCGCTGCTGAAACTGGCCGGTGACGTGGCGGTTCCCTGGAAAGGCAGAGTATGAAACGCACACTTCGCGCGGTCCTGGCGCTGGTCGTCGCCCTCGGCGCCGCCACCACCGCGGGCTGCGTCGAATCCGGTCGCGGCGACAGTGGCGCGCAGAGCGGGGAAACCGCCTGCCCGTTCGCGCCGGACACCAGCGTGACAGCGACCGCCCGCATCGGCTACCAGGCGATCCCCAATGCCGACCTCTACGTCAAGGACCGCGGACTGCTGGAGGCGTGCCTGCCGAACGCGACCGTCACCTGGAATCAGTTCTCCTCCGGCGCCGATGTGGTACAGGCGTTCGGCGCGGGAAGTATCGATATCGGCACCCTCGGGTCCAGCCCGGCGACCAAGGCGGTCTCCGCGCCGCTGAACCTGCCGGTGCGGGTGCTGTGGATCCACGATGTGATCGGGAAATCGGAATCGCTGGTGGTCCAGGACAAGGCGATCACCTCGCTCGCGGGTCTGCGGGGTAAGCGGGTCGCGACACCGTTCGGCAGTACCGCGCACTACAGTCTGCTCGCCGCGCTGGGCAGGGCCGGCTTGTCCGGTCAGGTGAACCTGGTCAATATGCAGCCCGGCGCGATCCCCGGCGCCTGGACCGGTGGCCAGATCGACGCCGCGTGGGTCTGGGATCCGACGCTGTCGAAGCTCACCGAAGCCGGCGGCACCGTGCTCACTTCCAGCGCCGAGACCGCGGCCCAGGGCGCCCCGACCTTCGATGTCGCCGCCGCGACAACGGCCTTCCTGGACCGGAACAGCGCCTTCGCCGCGGTATGGGCGAAGGTCCAGAACTACGCTGTCGGCCTCCTGCGCGACAACCCGCGGGAGGCCGCTGTACCGCTGGGCGCCCAACTCGGTATCGCCCCGGACCGGGTGCAACCGCAGCTGGCCGGATACACCTACCCCACCGCCGCCGAGCAGGCCGGACCGGAATACCTGGGCGGTCGTTTCGCCGGCGCCCTGCACAACACCGCGGAATTCCTGTTGAGCCAGGGCGGTATCGAGGTGGTCGGCAGCGAACGTGACTACCGTGATGCGGTCTATCCGGACGCGGCGCGAGCAGCGGCGCAATGACAACGACCGCGCACCGGGTGGCCCTGTCCTCGGTCAGCATGAGTTACCCGGGCGGGGACGCACCCGTCCAGGTTCTCGCACCCACCGATCTGACCGTCGCCGACGGTGAATTCGTCTGTGTGGTCGGTCCGTCGGGCTGCGGTAAGACCACCCTGCTGCACATCCTGGCCGGATTCACCGAACCCACCGGCGGCACGATCCGGGTCGGCGGGGAACCGGTCACCGGGCCGGACCCCGATCGCGGCGTGGTCTTCCAGCAGCCGACCCTCTACCCCTGGTTGTCGGTGCGGCGAAACGTCGAATTCGGTCCCCGGGCTCGCGGTATCGCGCGCGCCCGGCGCCGGGCCGAGGCCGACCGGCTGCTGCGCCTCGTCGGGCTCGACCATCTCGGCGACCGGCGTCCCTACGAACTGTCCGGCGGTCAGCAGCAGCGTGTCCAGATCGCCCGGGTCCTGATCAACGACCCGCAAATCATCCTCATGGACGAACCCTTCGGCGCCTTGGACGCCCTCACCAGGGAAAAGCTCCAGAACGAACTGCGCACGCTGTGGCGCGAACGCCGTAAAACGGTCCTGTTCGTCACCCACAGCATCGACGAGGCGCTCTTGCTGGGCACCCGGGTGATCGTTATGGGCGCGCAGCCCGGCCGGATCATCTACGACGAACCGACCGCCTTCCGGACAGCCTCCGGCGAAGCAGATTTCACGGCGGTACGCGCGGACCCCGGCTTCACCACCATGCGCGACGAAGTCGCCCGGCATATCTACACCGCGCACGCCTGAGCGGATGCCGCTCGTCCCGACCGATCGGTGCGCGATGTCCGCGATGTCGTAGCGGCCCGGCGATCACCGGGCGCCCCTTCCGTATCCGGTTTCCGCGCCGAGTACGGCCACCCGGACCACCTCTCCGCGCCTGGTTCGGCGCGTAACCGCCGCATACGACGGCCGACGGGTCTCCCGGACCGACTGCCGCCCTCATTCGCTACAGGGATCTCCCACGCATGAGGCATTATCGAAGTCTGGGTCCACTTGATCGGCCGGCCCGTCGATGGATCCAGGATCGGGATCGGGGATGGCCGACCGGGCCGGAACCCAGCTGCGAGCATCCGTGGTCCGGCCCGTCGGGGTAGTGAGGTCGAGTTGAACAACGGGATTCTCAGGGCCACCTCGCGGGTCACCGACGGGTTGGTCGGCAAACTGAAAGACGCGTCCGATCACATCGCGAACCGCGTGTACCGGGATACGTTCGTCAACGGTATCGCGAAGAACGCCGATCACCTGTCCGAGGCCGATATCCACAGCAGTGGTCAATTCGGCAAAGATGGATTCGATCGTACCGACGCCGCCGGCACGGCGCTGAATCGAACCGGGGGTTCGGCCGATGAATACCTGAAGAGGATGTACGGGGATCGGTATCATACGGACGGCTCGGACCAGGCGCGCGAGTACGCGCGTTCGCTGGCATCATTACCCGACCTCTACCATCGCACTGTCGCGGCTCATATGAAGGAATATCCCGATGGGGGGATATGGCTCGGCGACGCCCGCTTGCACGACCTCGGCCATACAGCCTGGTCGGCAACGAAACTCCGGGACCAGCGGCCCGGCGGATGGCCGGAGGGTACGACCTGGGACGATGTCGGCGGCATGTACAGCGATAGTTTTCGGGCGCTGCTCGTCGGAAAAACACAACACTCCAGAGAAGACACCGCGCCGCACGAATTCGGCCACGCTTTGGACGATGCTCTCGGGAGGCCGAGTAAGGAACCGGTGTTTTCTCAGTTCCACACCATGGTGCTTCGCCACATCCAAGCGACGAGCCCCAACATTGCCGAGTATTTTGCCCGGCCCGGCGAGGCCGGGAAGCGCGAGCTGTTCGCCGAGGGTATCGCCTGGCGCGACAGAAACCTGCAGAATCAGCCCGACGGCGTCAACAGCATCGAACAACCGGAGTTCTACGGCTCGGTCGCCGCGGGTCGCCATCTGACGTCCTTTTATCGGGCGCTGGAGCGAGAATTGGGGATCACGCGATGAATGGCGAGCACCCGTTGGCCCGGCGTCTCGACGACGGGCGCATACTGCTGCGCTACTTCGGGCAAGATCTCGACGGCGATATCGACGGCTCGATCGTCATCGGCCCCGAGGACCCCACCTACCGTGACTGGGATGCCGAGATCGCGCGCTGGGAGCAGAGCCCGCAACCGGTCGACGACACGAACGACTACATACCCATCGACTACGAAAACCTGAACATACTTCCGAGAAAACGTCCAGACGATCGCGACTGCTCCACATGATCGCCGAGCCGCCGTGATCGGAGTCGGGCACCGTCCGGCCGCCTGCCGGTATGGGCTGCGGCGCGGCCCGGCCGGTCGCCTGCGCCATCTCGGCCTGCCGGTCCGGACACGAACCCGGGCGATCCGATCGGATGTCGCGCCCAGGCCGCTCGGTCGACGACCGAGCGGCGTAGCGGAGCGCGGCTCAGATCGCGATACAGGCGGAGCCGGTGTCGATGCCGGTACCGACGTCGACCACCTGCCGGGTTTCGGGCCATGCGTCGGGCTGTACGGCGTAGATGTAGGTGATGCCCGGCCGTGACGGCGTCCAGGACACCTTGGCCTCGCCACCGGAGGGCATCGCGTCGGCGAAGCCGGTGGGACCCTGGCCCTCCTCGAAGAAGTACACCCGATCGGTGTTGTCGTCGACCGTCACGCTCACGGTATAGGTACAGTTCGTTCCGTAGCGATGGGCACCGACGGTGGCCGACGGCAGAATGCCGATACTGGTGACAGTCGCCGAGGCCGGCGGTGCGACCAGGGCCGTCGCGCTCGCGACGATTCCGACCGCAGCCGCGCCGACAGCGAAACGGACTGCTCCGGGCGCTTCGATAAAACGTGTCATCGTGGATCCATCTCCTGCATAGGGAAACTCCGAAAACTCTTGTCCTCGAAGCCGAGTGCGACAGATGTCGACGCCCCCGCCGGACAATCGGCACGACGGACCGCTCCGTTACCGACCGTTGCGCCACCTCGCGCACCGTCCGGCCGGGGGCGCGGCCGACCGATGGCCGCGACGCTTCTTCCGCGCCGCGAGCGCGATCGGGGACGACTCCGAAACGGCCGAACAGACGATTCTGTCCGATACGGACCCTCTCGTCCGGTCTCCGATATCGGGACAGGCGGAGGTCACGGAAAAGGCGTAGTGCAGAATTTTCGGCACCGGCAGGAGTGGTGTTGGAATTCGGAAGATTGAAGAACCTGGTACGCGGGCTGCGCGACGGTCTGGTGGATACGACGCGGGGGATGAGCACCGGCGCCGCGGGTATCAGCCGGAAAGGTGCGGGATTCGCGCGCGACTCCGCGCACCTGCCCGCAGCCGATCGCGACGGTGCGGAAGTCGTGTCGAAGCTGGATTCCGCCACCACCGAGCCGGGCCGGGGCCGGGTGAGCGACCGATCGGACCACCGAGAGCCACCACCGAGCCCCGTCGCCACCCAGATCACCGAGCGTGACGTCGAGGTGATGCGGAGAATTACGGCCGGGACAGGTTTCTTCGAGAGAATCAACCGGGGACTCCGGAGAGGTACCCTCGACCGAGCCGACCGGGAATTCGTCGAACAACTCCGTACGGCAGTCGCGAAATTGCGGACCTATTCCGGGAAGGTATATCGCGGCGCGCAACTCTATCCGGATGATCTGGCGCGTTATCAAAAGGGCAATATCGTCACAGAGCCCGCCTTCACCAGCACCAGCAGACTCAAAAGCCGTGCCTTCGGCGGGAATACGCGTTTCACGATCCGCTCGAGTACCGGAAAGCGTTTGGAAAGATACTCCTCGAAACCCCACGAGAAGGAGGTGATCTTCCCACCCGGCACCCGTTTCGAGGTCGTCGACGTGCGCTACAACAAGCACTGGTGCAGGACCGAGATCGAGATGGTGGACCGGGGTATACCCGGGTAGGCGACGGACGGCCGGACAGGTACGAGGCGCGATTTCCGCCCACGGAAGGATGTCCGGCAGTTCACCCGCTCCTAGGCTTGTCGCCATGACCGGCACCGCGGGTTCACTACCCCGCTACTTTCCGAAATGGATGGATCGGCTGGGCGCCCGGTTCCTGGACCCGTTGATGCGGCGGCTCGCCCCGTCCCTGCCGGGCTTCGCCGTGGTCGAACACGTCGGCCGGCGGACGGGCAGGCAGTACGCGACGCCGGTCAGTATCTACGGCAAGGACCGGCTGCTGGCAGTCGTACTGTTGCACGGCGAGACCGATTGGGTCAGAAATGTCGTCGCCGCCGGGCACGCCCGGGTCCGGCACCGCGGCGATACGCTCACCGTGCGCGACCCTCGTATCGTCGGGCCACGGGAGGCCACGGCCGAGGTGCCGCGTCTCGCGCGCCTGGGCAATCGGATCGCCGGGATCATCGTCTTCCGTATCGGCTGATTCCGGGCCCGCGGCGCGATGTCCATCGATCGCCCGGTCCGATTACCGCCAGCGGTCCGTTCGTCGATACTCGACAGTGGACCCTATGACCGGAACTTCCACACCATCTGCGGTGCTCGTCCTCGAAGGTATGTATCGCGCCGAAGCGGAATATCTCGCCGCCGGTGGTCCCGGCGCCGCCTCGTTCGGCATCCTCGAACCGTTCTTCGCCCCCGATGTGGAACTGCGGCAGGCGGACAGTCTTCCGTACGGCGGAATCTGGCGAGGTCACGCGGGTTTGGAGCGTTTCTTTCGCGTGATGAGCGCGACCTGGGACCGATTCGAGATGGCCGAGCAGACGATCCTCTCCGATACCGACCCGCTCGTCGTCCTGACCCGCGTCCAGGCGCGCTCGCGGGCTACCGGCCGCGATATCGATTTCCCGATCCTGCAGACGATCACTGTCCGCGGCGGCCGGATCAGCGAAGTCCGTCCGTTCTACTGGGACACCGCCGCGATCGCCGATGCCTGTTCACCGGTAACCGGTGCCCCCGGCCCGGAGCACCAGGCATAGACACCGGCACCTGATTCGTCGCACGAAGTACCGCCGCGCGGTTCCGGATCCGGACAGTCGCCCGGCGTACGGGCAGCGCCGGTCCGAACCGGTCTCGCTCGGTCTGCCGGGAACTCACTCGAACGCGCGGAGGTTCTCCTCGGCCCACTGCCGGAAGGCCCGCGCGGGTGATCCGGTGATCCGCGGGACCGTGTCACGAACGCGCGGCAGCTCGTCGCCGACATCGCCGCCGGTCACATCGAGAACAGCATCGGCGCCGTCTGCTCCGAACACTGCTGCCATCGCCGGGCGCGCCTGCGCCCGAGTGATCTCGACGATCTCGATATCCCGGTTCAGCAGCGTGGCGATGGTCTCGAGCTGCCGCCGCGCGGTGATGGGCGCGGGTCCGGTCAGGGCATACCGTCGTCCCCGGTGGCCGGGCTCGGTCAGCGCGGCACCGGCCACCGCCGCGATATCGCCCGGATGAACCGTGGGAAGTCCGATATCGGGGTACGGCAACCGAACCGGTTCGTGCGCGCGGATCGCGGGCGCCCACAGCAGGGCATTCGAAGCGAACTGGGTCGGACGCAGGATCGTCCAGTCCATTCCGCTCGCCTCGAGCAGTTTCTCGACAGCCGCGTTTTCGTCGGCGGGGCCGAGATGGGGATGGGTCTGCACGGTGATCGAGGACACCAGCACCACATGGCCGACCCCGGCGCGGCGGGCGGCGGCGAGGATCTCGGCATCCGGGCCGATCCGGGACAGCAGGAACACCGACCGCACCCCGTCGAACGCGCGCTCCAGGGCGGAGGCGTCGGCGAGATCGCCCTCGACGGCTTCGATCCCCGCCGGGTATACCGCCGCGGCGATATCGCGGGTGAGCGCGCGGACCGGCGCGGCGCCGGACGCGGCAAGCCATTTCACCAGCGAACTCCCGATGTTCCCGCCGGCCCCGGTGATCAGTATCATGCGTTTCTCCCTGTGCGGTGTTCTGTTCGCACCAACGCTAAAACCTCAACCTTAATCAAGGTCAACTGCACATCGCGCGCACGCTGGTCACCGGTGCCGACCAACAGCGGCAGAGCATTCGCACCGAGTGCGTCCGGCCCGGAATCCGATCTGTCTGCGCGTCCATGCAGCCTCACACCGGACGGGCCGCCGCCCACGATCACCGGGCAGCGGAGAACCACTCAGAACAGACCGAGGATGTCATCCAGGTTCTTCGCGAGCGCCGAGTGGATTTCGCCGTTGGCCCTCATCTCCATCAATTCGGCACGGGTCAGCCACGCCGCAGCTACGGTCTCATGACCGTCCACCGTCAAACCGGACTTTTCCGGAACAGTCGCGGCATGAGTGGTATAGGTCCAGCCCTTCGGGCCGCGCGCCACATGCTCGCCCACCGGCTTCGCGGTGTCCAGGTACTTCTGGTCGATATCCTTCAGTTCCTCGACCGTCTCCCGCGCAGCGCCCTGGGCCGTCGTTTCCAGCTCGTTCTTCGCTCCTCCGGGAAGCTGCCAATTGTTCTGCGAGAAACCGGGACCGGTCTTGGTCATCAGGAAGGTCTCGACACCGTTGTCGTCGACGTGTCGAAAGATCAGACCCGCCGCACCGAACTTGCCCCATACTCCGGGAACGACGTAGCCGTCGCCGCTCCTGCCCCGATCGGCAGCAGCAAGGACCTGGAATGGGCTCGGTTCCGCATTCTCGGATGAGGTTTCTACCTTCGAACTGGAAAACGACTTCGGGGGCCCGGAGGCTCTGTTCATGCGGCCCACATCGGCGGTCCTCGGCGGCCGGATCTCGCGTCGGGCCGGAGGCGAAGTCGTCGACCGACTCGGAGAGGTCCTCCGGTTCACAGCTCCACACCGCTCGGAGCACCGCACAGACCATCGGCTCACCGGCACTGTTCGGACCCGCGTTCCGCATTGTTCCCACAGCGGCGGGCGAAGGGACACGCGCGGGGCGGGTGGATCTCGAACCGAGGATTGACCGGTAACGAATCCGATCACTGTCACCACGCTGCCGACCGGCGAAAATCTGCTGATCAGCGAACATTTCCCCATAATCTGTCGGTCGACGATCCCGCGGGCCCGGGCCAGGGTAACACCAGCGATACGGCCGTCGAAATGCGCCGGAGAAGGCTGTGATCCGCCGTACGGCGGTTCAGGTCTGCTCGGTGAACTGGTCTCGGGCGCGCAACCCCAGGCGCCGATAGACGGGCCCACCGCCGGTGGATGCTTGCAAGACCGCGATGCGCTGGTCTCGGTCGCGAGCCGTTCGGAGTACCGCGAGCGTTGTCGCACCCGTAGCCACGGCGGCGGCAGGCGGCCGGCGCTTTCCAAGGCGCTGTTACGTCGGCCGATCGAACGGCGTCTTGTGTTCGTTCACGGCAATGACGCCACTCTCAGACAGCTAGGACGAATTCATGGAACCCCGTTTCACCCTCACCGATAATGCCCTCGGCGCGAGATTCGCCAAGCGATTCGGCAATGCCAGCATGGTCATCCTCCAGTCGGCGCTGCCCAAGGCCACTCAGGATCTGATCGCGCTGCGGGTGAGCCAGATCAACGGCTGCGCTTGGTGCACCGACGTGCACAGCAAGGATCTCGCGCACGCCGGCGAACCGGCGGTGCGCGTCGGGCTGGTCGCCACGTGGCGCGAGGCCTCGGTGTACACCGAAGCCGAGCGAGCCGCGCTCGCGTTGGCCGAAGAGGGCACCCGCCTTGCCGACTCCTCGCCGGGGGTGTCCGACGAGACCTGGGCGCAGGCGCGGCGGCACTACGACGATGACGGGATCGCCGCGCTGGTCGCCCTGATCGCACAGATCAACGCCGCCAACCGGCTCGGCGTGATCGTGCGGCAGCAGGGCGGCTCCTACGAGCCCGGCCTGTACGCCGATATCACCGGCTGATCAGCGGGAACCGGTCCGGCCCGGGACGCGACCGACCGGGCCGACGGCAGCCCGGGCCGAAACCGGCCCTTCCACATCGAATTCCGGCCAATCGGTTGCGAGCGAACGGCCGAACACCGTTGTTCAGCAGACGGTTTCATCGACCGATGCGTACCGGCCGGACAGCGGATACGTGGGTTGCTTCATACAACTACAACTGCCGACAGATCTTGCGCGCTACCGGCGCAGACAGCCCGACGGGTACGGCCGCACCTACCGCCGCGGCTCAGCACGAGAGAACACCCCCCGCAACCCGGGCGAACACCTCACCTGACGGCCTCGACACGCCGAAACGATCCCGCGGTCGGCACTTCTCAACACATCGACAAGTAATGAACACCCATTTCATCTGCAGCACAAGGCAATACAGCAGATACGGTGACTTGCTGCCGCCTGCTGGATCGGAGAGAATGCCGCCGCCGAGACCGAGAGATGTGAGGTGATCGCCTGTTGGGCAGCGGCGAACCCGCCGCAACAATGCGGCAGGTGACGAACCGGATCGACACCGCTTTGTACCGCTCCACCGAATGGTTCAGCGGCAGACTCGACGAGACCGCGCGCCTGACAGAGATCACACCGCGAACCTTCTCCGGGAAAGATGTGTCGGCAGCGAGTCGCGTTCGGCTGCTCGGCGACCAGGGATCCGGAACAACCGGCAATGGCCCGCCAGAGCGCTTCCGCACCGGTCCCGAGCGGGCCACGGGCGCGGACCGACCCTCGAGACCGCACACCCGGTGGGACCGAGCAGATGAACCTGCCGCGGCGCGCGAACTGCACACTCGCACCACCGCCGGCGATCCGGTGGATGTGGCCACCGGCGAAGTCCTCCTCGCCGAAACGGATGTCCTGCTGCCGGGCGTGCTGGCGATGCGCTTGATGCGCATCCATCTGTCTTCCTACACGGCGGGCCGGAGCTTCGGCCGGAACTGGGCGTCGACACTCGATCAGCGGCTCGAAGTGGGAGATCAGCACATCGCAGTGTTCGGAGAAGACGGATCGATCCTTCTGTTCCCCTACCCGTGCACAACGACCCCGGTCACTGCCGATACACCGACAACGTCGTACGCACTGAGCTATACCGAACCCGGTGACTATCAGCTGGAAGACGCGCGCACCGGACTGCGCCGATCGTATCGACGGGGCACGGCAGACCGGGCAAGGCATGGAATCTACCCATTGGTAGCGCTGGCCGACCGCCACGGAAATCAGATCACTTTCCGGCGCAACGTATTCGGCGATGTGGATTCGATCGTGCACAGCTGCGGATACCGAGTAGTGGTGAAAACGGATCCGTGCGGCACGGTTCGCGCTTTCGACCTGGTCGATCCGACCGCGCCTGCGGCGACGGTGCGCATACGAACCTTCGACTACAACCCGCACGGCATGCTACGACAGGTGTCGAGCGCGCTCGACACCGAAATGTCATTCGAGTACAGCGACGACGCGCAACTGACCGCGTGGACCGATGGCGCCGGCTACACATACCGCTTCCACTACGACGAGCGCGGTCGCTGTGTCGCGCAGGGTGGTAGCGATGGATCGCTGGCAGCCACGTTCCGTTATCGACCGACCATCGACGGCGGCCAGATCACCGAGTACCGCAACTCGCTCGGCGCGATCACCACTTTCCATATGGATGCCTTGCTGAGGGTCACGGCAGTCACCGACCCGACAGGCGCCGTCACCGCTCACTCTTTCGATCAGGCCGGGCGGCCCGTCGTCCGCACCGATCCGCTCGGCGGGATCACCCGGATCGAATACGGCATGCACGGGGATATCACCTCGGTCACTCGAGCCGACGGCTCCACCATGTCGGCGACCTACTGTGCTCCCGGGCTGCCCTCGCGGATAACGCAATACGACGGCCGATTCTGGTCGTATACCTACGGGTCCACCGGACGACCCGACACCGTCACCGACCCATGCGGCGCTACGACGCACTACCGCTGGCACCCGAACGGTGCCCTTGCCGCGGTGGTCGATCCAGCGGGCGGGGTGACCCGTTACGATACCGACTCGGCCGGATTACCGATCGCGGTCACCGACGCGCTCGGAACCGTTCATCGATACCGCTACGACGCGTTCGGCAGGTTGACCCACATCGTCGACCCGAGTGGTGCTCACACGCGGATGGAATGGACCCGCAATGGCAAACTCGCGCGCAGAATCTTCCCGGACGAGACCGTCGAAACATGGCGTTACCACCACGCCGACACCGCGATCGAGCACATCGACCCGATGGAACGCACGACCCGGTACATCTTCGGTCCGTTCGGTCGGCTCACCGCCCGAATCGGCGCCGATCGAGCGACCACATCCTTCGAATACGACACCGAACTGCGACTCACAACGATCACCGATCCGCTGAACAGGCGGTGGCGGTACACCTATGATCCAGCAGGTCGTTTGGTATCGGAGCGCGATTACGACGGAAGAACACTCGGTTACCGCTACGATCCGGCCGGCCGACTGATCGCCAAGGTCAACGGAGCAGGTGAACAGACCACCTACCATTACGACCGGCTCGCCAATCTCGTGGCTCAACACAATGACGCCGGTGCAGCATGTTTCA
Source organism: Nocardia sp. NPDC001965 (assembly GCF_053594175.1). Classification (NCBI taxonomy): domain Bacteria; kingdom Bacillati; phylum Actinomycetota; class Actinomycetes; order Mycobacteriales; family Nocardiaceae; genus Nocardia; species Nocardia sp. NPDC001965. The sequence goes on along the minus strand of NZ_JBSFDZ010000004.1, from coordinate 41,326 downwards.
CTTACGATGCGATGGACCGACTCGTCGTAGCGGCCAACGCGGACGCGACGGTCACGTTCGACCGGGACGCCCTGGGCCGGATCACCGTCGAGACGTGCAACGGTCGCACCGTGCGCTCGACCTACGATGTGAACGGCCACCGCACCGGTCGGATCGGTCCGACAGGCGTTCCGGTCCGATGGCAGCGCGACAGCGTCGGCCGCGTCGTGCGCACCACCGTCGGCACCGACACAATCACCTCCACCTATGACGCGCTCGGCAGGGAATCGCGCCGCCGACTCGGCGACATGCTGATTCTCCGACAAGAATTCACCCCCGCAGGCATGCTCGCCCGGCAGATCATCGACCCTCCGCAAGAGCGGAGCACCGCAGATCACCGGCACGGTCTCGAGGACATCCTCCTCGACCGCGCCTATAGCTACCGCATCGACAACACCGTCGCGCACATCAGCGACAGAGCTGAGGGTGTACGCCGATATTCACTGGATGCCGGCCACCGGGTCACCGCGGTCAGCGGGCCCGGCCGGACAGAGACCTACCGCTACGACGACGCCGGAAACATTGTGGGCATCGGGCTTTCCGGTCACGCCGACAGGAGCCCCACTCCGTGGCACGCCGCAGCGAACGCGAGTATCGACGACCTCTGCTACACCGGAACCCGGCTCGAGAGGGCAGGCGCCGTCCGATACCGCTACGACGGACAGAACCGGCTCGTCCAGCGGGTGGACCCACACACACCGTCGGAATCGCGCTACCGATGGGATTGTGACGATCGGCTCCGCGCGGCCACGGCATCCGACGGCACCAACTGGACCTACCATTACGACCCGTTCGGGCGGCGGATCGGAAAGACCCAGCACTCCAGCGACGGCCGAACCATCCTCGAGCGCATCGTGTTCAGCTGGGACCGAGATCAGCTCGCCGAACAAACGACATCGACCGGCGCGACGACGACCTGGACCCACGATCAGCGTACCGGCGCGCCGACGAGCCAGCGACACCACACCACCGGCGACGGCGGCTACACGTTCCACTGCATCGTCACCGATCTCGTGGGAACCCCCACGCATCTCGTCGATCCGCGCACCCATCGGATCGTCGGCCGTGCGAAAGTCACCCTCTGGGGTGTCGCCACCTGGATGGGTGCCGATACCCCGCTACGGTTTCCCGGTCAGTACTGCGACACCGAGACCGACCTTCACTACAACAGGTTTCGGTACTACGATCCGCGGACAGCGCGATATATCAGTACCGATCCGCTCGGGCTCGCGCCCGCACCCGACCCCACGGCGTATCCCAGCGATCCATTACGCGAGAGCGACCCGTTCGGTCTCGATCCGAAGCAGGTCGATCTCTTCCACGGAACCGATGCGATCAACGCCGCGGCGATCAGAGCCAACGGGGTGGACCCGAGTCGTCCCTCTTACCCCCGTGACTTCGGTTGCGGTTTCTACACCACTCGGGAAAGGGGGCAGGCCGACGAGTGGGCGTCCTGGTACGACTCACCGGTGGTGCTGCATTTCCGGCTCAGTCTGCAAGACCTGAACACGCTGCCTTCTCGGCTGTTCACCATCGATGATCGAGAGCTGGCCGAGTTCGTCCGGCACTATCGAAGCGGCGCGACCGACACCCCCTACGACATGGTAGAAGGGCCGCTGCTACTCAACCCGAAGCCGTTCCTACAGGGCGCGCCGCCGGTCTGGGCCGGAAACCAGGTAGTGTTCTTCAACAACACCGGCCCGCTGCTGGACTCCGCACTGCAAGCATGAGGCATCGTCGTGACCGAGTTCCTGACACCAGCCACCCCCGAGGTGCTCGAGCTGTTCGCCGATACCGCCACCGAAATGGTGTTGTTGTTCGGCATCTCGCGGGCCGAAGCGGTCGCCAGGATCAACGCGAAGTGGGAAGGCCGACAGTTCCTTCGACCGAACGAACTGATCCTGCACCAGGACGGCCGCTACTGGGCACAATTCATCTACTGCGGCGGACACGTACCCGATTGGTCCGCCACCGCCGATCGTTCGGCCTGGATTCCCGTCCCTCGACCACCGCTCGATTCCCCGAACTGGACCCTCGGCCCCCCACCGGATCCCAGCCATATTCGGGACACCTGAATCATCCATAAGCACTGACCGGGCCGCCCGACCGGATCCGGCGAAAACGACGTCGTGTGGGCCAGCGAGATCACCGCTGCGACTTACGGAGAAGCTGACATGTATTCGCGCGCGATGCGCGATGATCACTCCGAACGGCTGCCGGGATGGTCGGTGGCCGATCATACGTGTACCACCTCGACGCCGTCGGCCTGGCGGTACGGGCTCGGCGTCAAGGGTTGTCGCCGTGCGGTTCTTGCTCTGCCTCGGTGTGGCGGTTCGTCGATTCGGGCCACGCGATCGCCCAGACCAGCACCGCCAGCGGCAACCCGACCGCGACCGCGAACCCGAGAGCGATCAACGCCCGGACCGCACGGCGGACCAGCGCGCGAACGACAATCTGGGTAGCACCGTTTCCACGTCGGCCACGTCCATGACCCGGTTCAGCTCCAGGGGGCCGAGGTGTTCCGGACCGGGCATCACGACGGCATCGACGTCGGCCGCGCGTACCTGGTCGAACAGCGGGAGCACCGAAGACACCTCCGGCCAGATCACCAGGTAGCCGAGGTGGCGCGCCAGACGTTGCACCTGTGCCCGGTCCCATGCCAGCGAAGTACTGACGTCCAGATCCACGTATCCGAGTGCGGTCGGCCGGTTGCGCATCGGGTGCCCCCTGTCCCTGTGTCCCCTGCGGTCGCTGGTGTGCGCCCGCCGCCGGGGACTCGAACGACCGGCGTCGGGGCGTAGGTGAATCGTGCGCGCCGCGTATCGGGCGCGCCGGTGGACGCGAACCACTCTGCAAGGTAGGGAGATTCCCCCTACTCGAGACGCTGGTGAGGTCCCACCAGCAGCCTTATCCTGGGGTTACCTCTTCGCGGGTGACATCTCCCCCGGCCGACGGGCCGGGGGTATCCGCGAAGTAGATCCACCCGCGAAGAAGGCAGGCCGCCATGCCGACCCCTGACGAACTCGCCGCACGCGCGATTGGCGAGCGCATCCAGAACATCCGCACCCGCACCGGCCGCACACGTGCCGTTGTCGCCGGTCTGGTCGGCCGGTCCGAGGACTGGCTACGTGATGTCGAGAAAGGCCGTCTCCAGCACCCGCCGGGGCTGGACATGTTGCTACGGATCGGGCAGGCGCTCGGTGTACGGGACTTGACCGAGATAACCGGCGACCATGAGTTGCTGGTCGGCATCTCGCGCCGCGCCGGCCACCCCGTCGTGCCGGCCATCCGCGAAGCGATAGAGGGTGTCGACCTCGCACCGGCACCGTCACCGGTCGACCCCGCCGAACTCGCCGCGCGGGTCGACCGCGCCTGGCGATTGTGGCACACTTCGGCGACGCCGCGCGCCGATGCCGGCGCGATGCTGCCCGAACTGATCCGCGACGGCCGCCGCGCGCTGCGCACACTCGACGGCCAGGAACGCCGCGCCGCCGCCGCCGCACTGTCAGGTGCCTACGCTCTGTCCGAACAAGTCCTCGCCTGGGTCGCCGACGCGCCGCTGTTGTGGCTCGCCGCCGACCGGTGCATGTCGGCCGCCGAGATCGCCGACGACCCGGTATCGCTCGCGGCAGCGTCGTGGGTACTCGGCAATGTCTGGCGCTCGACGGGCCGCGAGGAAGACGCCTACCGTCTTGCGTCCGGTGCTGTGGCACTACTGCAACCCCACCTGGAGGGCGACCAGGACGCACAAGCGCTCTGGGGTGCCTGCCAACTGCACGGCGCGATTACCGCCGCCCGCATCGGCCGCGAAGGTGACGCGCTACGCGGTATAGACCAGGCAATGGGAATGGCGCGTGCACTGCCAGCTGGATCGGCGCACTCGTGGACCCTGTTCGGCGTTGCGAACACTGAAATCAGTGCTGTGTCGGTGCAGGTCGACCTACGCAGGTCCGGCGGAGCCTTGGACGCAGCAACAGCCGTCGACCCCGATGCGGTGCCGTCGGTGGACCGACGGTCGCGGCTGTGGCTCGAGCTGTCCCGCGCATACGCGCAACAGCGAGATTGGCTCGGCACGCTCGGCGCGCTGCGTACCGGCACCGCCGTCAGCGAAGAGTCGATGAGGTGCCATCCGTTGGCGCGGTCGCTGGCGGCCGACTTGGTCACACACGGCGGTCGGCTGAACGAGCGCGAATCGCGGGCGCTCGCGGCGCGGCTCGGCGTCACTGCCTGAACCCGACACCACCTCGAAAACAATCAGTGGGATAGCAGTTCGGCAACCGCTTATCCCACTACTGTCCCGCGACCGCTTTTCGATCTCTCGGTCACAGCTCGAATAATCCAGATCTTTGCTTTGTGGGGCGGGTGGGGCTCGAACCCACGACCAATGGATTATGAGTCCACGGCTCTAACCGACTGAGCTACCGCCCCTCGCTGCGACCTGGGGCCGCAACTGTCGGATGGTACCCGGTCGGCGTGACGGGGGCCAGTCGATCGGCCGGGGCGGCTCTTGTGAGCCATCGGGACGCACCGGCGACGTCAGCGTGAGATCGTTACCGAAGCGAAGGAGGGCATGTGGCCGGGTTGTTCGTACGGGTATTGCAGGCGCATCAGTGGTTGTACGAGCAGAGCGGCGGGCTGGTGGGGCATCGGCTGCTGTTCGGGAATCCGACCCTGTTGCTGCGGACTGTGGGGCGGAAGACGGGCCGGGAGCGGACGGCCGCGCTGACCTACGCCAGGGACGGTGCGGACTATCTGGTCACCGCGTCGAACGGCGGGTCGCCGCGGCCGCCGGGATGGCTGGCGAATCTGAAGGCGCGGCCGGAGTGCGAAATCCGAGTCGGGCGGCGCGCGTTTCCGGTTCGGGCCCGAGCCACTCTGCCCGACGATCCGGAGTACGCGCGCCGCTGGGGGTTGGTGGACGCGGTGAACAAGGGCCGGTACAGCGAGTACCAGCAGAAGACGAAGCGTCCGATTGCGGTGGTGGTGCTATCGCCCGCGAATGCGAGTCAGTCGGAGTAGCTCTCCGAGCCGGCCCGCACACGCGCTCTCGGCGGACGAAGGTCCTCCGGCGGGCGGCTGGCGAGATGGACAACGGAGGCAACGAGAATCAGGATTGCGAGCACTACCAATGCGGTAACCACGGCACGCACAGTAACGATCGCAAGATGGCGCCGCACCCGATAACCGTCTACGGCGTGTCGGAGGGATCCCGTTCAGCGAGCAGCGAATACGATTCGTTTCGGTTTCTTCCGTCACACCGGGTAATGGTCGAATATTTTGGGGCGCAATGTGAATCGGCTCGATACAGTGTGAAATCACCGGGTTTCAACATATATCAAATCGGTATAAATTGGACGGACTGCGGGCTTTTCGGCGCAATGAGTCCGGGGGACGGATCCCCGCGCGCGACCCGCCCGTGCGTGCAGTCTCACAATCCACCTCGGCGCATCCGCCCGAAACATTACACGCAACTACAGGTTACAGCCAACAGGCCGAGTCCGCGGGGACAGGGTTCGAATACTCGGCGGATCGGTCAGCTGCCGCCTCCACCTCCGCCACCACAGCCCCCACCGCCGCCTCCGCCCCCACAACTACTGCCCCCACCGCAGCCGCTGCCGGACGAGCCGCTGTCACCGGAACTCCAACCGCCGGAACCGCTGTCGCTCCCACCGCCGGAACCGCCGTCGGCGAACCAGACACCACTGGACGAGGAGTATCCGCCGCGCCGCCGGTTGTTGCCGCGCGGCGAACTGGTCTTGACGATCACCACCACGATTCCCACCACGATCGCGATACAGCCGAACCCGAATACCAGCAGAATGATCAACGGAGCCAGATCCATTACTCAACGGTAGCGGAGGAAACCCTCTAGTACAGAGGGTTTTTCAGCCGGAGCGCACGTCCGGTGACCCGAATTCGGCTCCGGATGCGCACGACGGATCCACGTGCCGAAATTCCGGACTCCGTGCATGAAATGCCCGCGGGGCGTGAGGGGATAATGGCAAGGTGTTCACCTTCGCTCCGTTCCGACGTCCCCCCGCTGTCGACCCGGCCGCGGTGGAGCGCGCGGTCGGGGAGCTCGAACTCCCCGAGGCCGTCTACAAGACCTGCCCGTGGGAACCGCGCGACCTGGTGTCCACCGGCCTGCGCCAATGGTTGCGCTGCTGCGGCGCGGCGATGGCGGACGGCCAGGTGATCGGAATGCCGTCGCATGCGGTCGACGAGGCGTGGCACGGCTTGATCCTGTGCACCCGGCGGTACGCGCGGTTCTGCGACCGCGCCTACGGACAGTTCCTGCACCATTACCCGGACGGCGACCCGACGGCGGATACCGGGCACGGCGATATGGCGAGTCAGCTCGGCCGGACCGTGGTGGCGTGGTCGCTGGTGGCACGGCCGGGTGAAGAGTGCGTGCTGTGGGATCTGGATTCCCGGCTGGGGCTGGAACAGCCCTGGGGTGTCCCCGCGACGCGAGTGGCGGCGATCGAGACCACTCTGCGGCAGCACGCCGCCGGCGAGTGATCCGCTACCGGTCCGCTATATACGCCCTAATCGGGCAATCCGGATTAATCAGGCCGATACTTCTGCGGTATCTTCGGCGGGGTGAGTTACTCAGCCGTCGCAGCGGCCACCACCGAACTTGCCCTGATGCCGGGTTTTCTGGACCCGGTCAACCTGCTCAATTCCTTCGGCACCTGGGTGCTGCTGGGCCTGCTCGTCGTGGTGTTCATCGAATCGGGCCTGCTCTTCCCGCTACTTCCCGGTGATTCGCTGCTGTTCACGGCGGGACTCATCGCGGCGTCGAAATCCGCGGAGATCGAACCCTTCGCACCGATCGGGCTGCTCCTGGTCCTGATCCCGCTGGCGGCGATCGCGGGCGACCAGGTGGGCTACCTGATCGGCACCAAGGGCGGTACCGCGCTGTTCAGAAACGACGACGCGAAGATCTTCAAGAAGTCCTATATCGACGAATCGCATGCGTTCTTCGAGAAGCACGGGCCGATCACCATCGTGCTCGCCCGGTTCGTGCCGATCGTGCGGACCTTCGCGCCGCTGGTGGCGGGCGCGGCGAAGATGAAGTACTCGGTGTTCCTCACCTACAACGTGGTCGGCGGGGTGCTGTGGGGTGCGGGCGTCACGATGCTGGGCTACCTGCTCGGTCAGATCGCGATCGTGCGCGACAATGTCGACCTGATCTTCGTGCTCATCGTGGCCGTTTCGGTACTGCCGATCGCATGGGAGGTGGCCAAACGCTACCGGTCCGGCGGCGGGAAATCCGCCACGGCGGGCGACGACGAAACGGCCGATCACCCGACCGCCTGACCTCGCAGGCGGCCGGGGCTCCGGTCAGCGCACCAGGCGGCGCAGCAGCTTGTTACCGAACAGCGTGCCGATGGTCTTCTCCAGCGTGGCGGCGGTGGCCTCGCTGTAGGGGTACCAGATGCTCTCCTTCTTCTGGCCCCACCGGTCGAGCAGCACCGGTTGCGGGTGGGTGAAGCCGCGCAGTGCGTCGCGGCCGTTGACCGCGCCCAGACCGCTGTCCTTGCGGCCACCGAACGGCGCCTCGGCGACGCCGTAGATCACCGACGCGTCGTTCTGCACCACCGAGCCGGTCTTGAGCTGTTTGGCCAGGCGCACGACCTTGGCCTTGTCCTTGGTGAACACGCTGCCGCTGAGACCGTACTGGCAGTCGTTGGCCAGCCGCACCGCCTCTTCCTCGTCCCGGACGCGCATGATCGCCACGATCGGTCCGAAGGTCTCCTGCTGCATGATGTCCATATCGTGGGTGACGTCCACGACGACCGTCGGCTTGAAGAACACACCGTCGGCCGTATCGGATTCGCCGCCGAGCAGGATGGTGGCGCCCTTGGCCAAGGCATCCTCGACATGCTTCTCGACGATCTCGAGCTGCCGGTCCCAGAACAGCGGGCCGACATCCTTGCCGACGGCGCCGTAGGTGACCTCGGCGGCGCGTTTGCGCACCTCTTCGATGAACTTGTCGGCGATGCTCTCCACGACGTAGATCCGCTCGACGCCGACGCAGACCTGGCCGGTGTTGAACATCGACAGGTACACCGCGCCGAGTGAAGCCCGATCCAGATCGGCATCGGCGCAGACGATCATCGCGTCCTTGCCGCCGAGTTCCATGGTGCAGGGGATGAGCCGCCCCGCGCACGCGGCGGCGATCTTCTTTCCGGTGGCGACGCTGCCGGTGAACGAGATCTTGTCGATATCACCGTCGACCAGCGCCGCGCCGGTCTCGCCGTCACCGTGCACGACCTGCAGGACATCCTCGGGGACACCGGCCTCGTGCAGGACCTTGACCGCCCATTCGCCCGAATGCGGGGTGACCTCGGAGGGTTTGAGGACTACCGAGTTGCCGGCGAGCAGTGCCTGCGCGACCGGGTTCAGGGAGAGGATGAACGGGCCGTTCCAGGGGGTGATCACCCCGACCACACCCAGCGGCTGATAGTTGATGACGAGTTTCTTCAGCGGCAGCATGTAGCCGTGCAGGCGGCGCTTCTCGTCGGCCAGATCCTTGGGCGCGCGACCGCTCCAGTGGTTCAGGAAATCGCAGGCGGGCACCATTTCCACGGCCAGCGCCTCGACTCGCGGTTTACCGGTCTCCTGCATCACCGTTTCGACGATCTCGTCGCGGCGGGCCAGCAGCACCGATACCGCGTTACCGATGATCGCGGCACGTTCGGCGACCGGCCGGGCGGCCCAGCCGGGCTGGGCGGCGCGCGCCGTGGCCAGGACCGCGGCCACATCGTCGGCCGTGCTCACCTCGATCTCGCCGACGCGCTCACGGGTAGCGGGGCTGCGCAGCTCGAGCCGCCGGCGACCCTCGGCGGTCGGCTCCAGCTGTTCAACGATGGCCATGGTGATCTCTCCTCACCGGAGGAATTGGAACAGGTTCTACTTGATTCGGAGCTTACGTCATACCTGTGGGCGACGCACCGGGGATCACCCGAACACTCCAGGACTTCCCAGAATGGATCTATCAAGCGATTCAATCAAGTGATTGACATAGACCGTCGCACGCGACACGATCGAAACGTGGTCCAGTGCCGGACCGCGCACCCGATCGGCAGGAGACCGATGACAGCCGAGCCTCCGGACGCGAGTCTCACCGCGCCCTACAGCATCGAATTCCCGTACAACCGAACTGTCGGCGAGAAGATCGGCACGTTCCTCGGCGGCCTGCGCGACGGCGAGCTCTACGGGGTGCGCGCCGCCTCCGGCGCGGTGCTCTGCCCCGCGCTGGAGTTCGATCCGGTCACCGCCGCCCCCACCGGCGAACTGGTCCGGCTGACACCCGCGGGCACGGTCACGAACTGGACCTGGGTACCCACCCGGCCGGGCGACGATATCGAAGCCGATCATTTCGCCTGGGCCCTGATCACCATCGACGGCACCGAAAACGGTTTCTTCCACGCCGTCGATACCGGTGGCGATCCGTCCCGCCTCACCCCCGGCCTGCGGGTGGCACCCCGCTGGCGCGCGGAACGGGTCGGCAGTATCCGCGATATCGTCTGCTTCGAACCGGTGGAGGCGTGATGAGCACCCTGCCCACTCCTGTCGAATCCTTCACCAGTCCACACAAAGTGGACTACACCTTCGTCGCCGGAACCGGCCGCTCGGCGTTCCTGCGCGGCTTGCAGGAACGGCGGCTACTCGCCCGGCGCTGCCCCGGTTGCGAACGCGTCTACCTGCCCGCACCCGAATTCTGCTCGCGCTGCCTCGCCGAACTCTGCGAGCCGTTCGAACTCGACGGCACCGGGGTGGTGAAAACGTTCTGCGTGGTGAACTTCCCGTTCCCCGGACAGATGATCGACCCGCCCTATCTGGTGGCCTATATCCAGGTGGACGGCGCCGACACCACGCTCATGCATCTGGTCGGTGATGTCGAACCCGCCGATGTGCATATCGGCCTGCGCGTGGAACCGGTGTGGTGCGCCGAGGAGGACCTGGACACATCCATGAACAGCATCCGCTACTACCGGCCGATCACGGGAGGTTCCGATGCGTGATATCGCGGTGGTGGCCTTCGCACAGTCGCCGGGCATGTCGGCCGACCGGCAAGACGATATGGCCGAGATCCTGCTGCCGGTGATGCGCGAGGCGCTCGCCTCGGCAGGCATCGAGCGCACCGAGGTCGATTTCTGGGCCTCAGGGAGCCACGATTTCCACGAGGGCCGGACCTTCGCCTATATCGAATCGCTCGACGCGGTGGGCGCGTGGCCGCCGATCTCGGAATCCCATGTGGAGATGGACGCCGCCTGGGCCGCCTACGAGGCGTGGTCCTGGTTGCAGCTCGGCGAGGGCGAGATCGCGGTGGTCTACGGGGTCGGCCGCGGATCACTGGCCGCCGATCTCGACCAGGTGGCCGGCACCCAGCTCGACCCCTACTTCCTGGCTCCGCTGCGGCCGCATCAGGACGCACTCGCCGCCCTCCAAGCGCAGGCTCTGATCACCGCCGGGGCAGTCGACGAGAAGCAGCTGGCGGAGGTGGTGGTCCGGGCGCGGGCCGCCGCGGTGGGCAATCCGGGCGCGCAGGTGTCCGGGGACGTGACGGTGGACGAGTTGCTGGCGGCCCCGTATCTGGCTTCACCCCTGCGCGAGCACGATCGCGGGCCGATCGGTGATGCCGCCGCGGTGATCGTGCTCGCGGCCGGCGATACCGCGCGGCGGCTGGCGCAGCGTCCGGCCTGGGTGCGCGGCGCCGACCACCGGATGGATACGCACTATCCGGGCACCCGCGATCTGACCCGGATCGACACAGTGACGCTGGCAGCGGAGAAAGCCGCGGCACAGGCCGGTTTCGCGGCACGCGAGGTCCAGATCGCCGAGCTGCACACCGAGTACAGCTATCAGGAACCGTTGCTCACGCAGGCACTCGAATTGTCCGAGGCCACGGTCAATCCCGGCGGCGGGCCACTGGTCGCCCGGCCCACCACCGCCACCGGTCTCATCCGGATCGGCGCGGCGGCACAGCACATCCTGACCGGTCGCGCGGACCGCACGCTGGCACACGCCACCAGCGGACCCGCGCTCCAGCAGAACATGATCTGCCTATTGGAGGGAGACCGGTGAAACTCGCGGTCGTCGGAATCGGACAGAGCAAACAGGCCAAGAAGCGCAAGGTCACCATCGGGGCGATGGTGCGCGAAGCCGTCGACGAGGCCATGGCCGACGCCGAACTGGAATTCGGGGATATCGACGCGATCGTGCTGTCGAAAACACCCGACCTGTTCGACGGTGTGATGAATCCGGAGCTGTATCTGGCCGATGCCATGGGCGCGCGCGGACTACCGGTGACCCGGGTGTTCACCGGGGGCAGTGTGGGTGGACACGCCGCGATCTACGGCGCGCATCTGGTGCAGGCCGGGCTGGCGCGGCGGGTGCTGGTGGTCGCGTACTCGAAAGAGTCCGAGGGCGATTTCACCTGGGCGCTCTCGCGCGGACTGCCGTTCAGCGCGCAACTCGGCGCCGGGGCGGGCGCGCATTTCGCGCCGGTGATCCGGGAGTACATCCGCCGGTCGGCGGCGCCCGAGCACATCGGCTGGCAGATCGCGGTCAACCACCGGCTCAATGCCACCCGCAATCCGTACGCGCATCTCCAACTGCCCGATATCACCGTGGAGCAGGTACGCGAATCCCGGATGCTGTGGGACCCGATCCGCTTCCTGGAATCCTGCCCGTCATCGGACGGTTCGTGCGCGGTGGTGATCACCGGCGAGGGCGACGCACACCACACCGGCCGGCCGGCCGCCTGGATCCACGGGATGTCCTGGCGTACCGAGACCGGGCATTTCGCCGGACGCGACGAAGTGAACCCGGAGGCCGGGCGGCAGTGCGCCGCCGAGGCCTACCGGCAGGCCGGGATCACCGATCCGGCGCGCGAGATCGACACCGCCGAGCTGTACATCCCCTACAGCTGGTTCGAACCGATCTGGCTGGAGAACGTCGGGCTGGCCGAGGTCGGCGCCGGATGGAAGGTGGTCGACTCCGGCCGCACCGCGTTCGGCGGTGAGCTGCCGATCAACCCGTCCGGTGGCGTACTGTCCGGAAATCCCACAGGCGCAACGGGTCTGATCCGGTTCGCCGAGGCCGCCATGCAGGTACGCGGTACCGCGGGCGAACATCAGGTGCCCGACGCGCGCCGGGCCGTCGGGCACGCCATGGGCGGGGCCGCGCAGTTCCACGCGCTGTGGGTGGTCGGCTCCGAACCACCGCAGTCCTGATGCGATACCTCCGCCTTCGCAACGGCCTCCACGGGCCGCATCTACCAGTCTCCGAGGAGAGCCAATGAACGAGCAGGTGTACGTCGCCGGCGTCGGCATGACGAAATTCGAGAAGATCCAGTCCCGGGACTGGACCTATCCGGAGATGGTCGCCGAGGCGACCGGTCAGGCCCTGGCCGACGCCGGAGTGACCTACGACCAGGTCCAGCGCGCGGCGGTCGGCTACGTCTTCCAGCCGTCCACGGCGGGTCAGCGGGCGCTCTACGATATCGGGCTCACCGGTATCCCCGTGGTGAACGTGAACAACAACTGTGCCACCGGATCGACCGCCCTGGTCCTCGCTCGTGAATGGGTGCAGACCGGGCTGGCCGATATCGTGCTCGCAGTCGGCTTCGAGCAGATGACCAAACAGGCGATGGCCGGGGACGGCAGTACGCCGAAGGTCACCACGATCGACCGGCATATCGACGCACTGAAGGCCTCGGCCGGTTTCGGTTCGGCCCCACTGACCGCTCAGTTCTTCGCGGCGGCCGCGACCGAACATATGTTGCGCTACGGCACCACCCGCGAACAGCTGGCCCGGGTGGCGGTGAAGAACCACGAGCATTCCACCCGCAACCCGAAAGCCCAGTTCCAGGACGCTTATACGCTCGAGCAGGTACTCGGCGACAAGATGGTCTCCGATCCGCTGACCCGCTCGCAGTGCTCGCCCATGTCCGACGGTGCGGGTGCGGCAGTGCTGGTGAGCGAGCGCTGTGTCCGTGAGCACGGGCTCGACCGCGCGGTGCCGATCCTGGCCCAGGAGCTGGTCACCGATACCGGTGCCTCGTTCGAATCCGGGTCGATGATCGATGTGGTGGGCGCTCCGATGGCCCGGGTGGCCGGACAGAAGGTCCTGGCGGCCGCGGGCGTCGGTATCGGCGATATCGACGTTCTGGAACTGCACGACTGCTTCTCGATCAACGAGCTGCTCACCTACGAGGCACTGGGTATGTGCGGCGCGGGCGAATCCGGCGATCTGGTGGAGTCGGGGGCCACCACCTACGGCGGCCGCTGGGTGGTCAACCCGTCGGGCGGGCTCATCTCCAAAGGCCATCCGCTCGGCGCCACCGGGCTCGCCCAGTGCACCGAACTGGTCAACCAGGTACGCGGGGACGCCGGGGAACGGCAGGTGGCGGGCGCCCGGCTGGGACTCGCCCATAATCTCGGTCTCGGCGGAGCCTGTGTGGTGACCCTGTACGGGGCGCCCGGCGCGGTCTCCTAGAGTTTCGATCATGACGCGAGGCCGGGGGAAGGCGATGGACGAGGCGGCGCAACCCGGCGCCCCGGCCGCGTCGGGGACCGATACGGCCGACGATCCCGATTCGGTGCTGCCGACCGACCAGCGGTTGATCCTGGCCGCGGAACGACTGTTCGCCGAACGCGGAATCGACGCGGTATCGCTGCGGTCGGTGATGGCGGAGGCCGGCGCGAACGTCGCATCGGTCCACTACCATTTCGGCTCCAAGGATGCGCTGGTCGAGGCGCTGATCAGCCGGCGCAGCGAACAATTGCACACCCGCCGCGCCGAACTGCTCGACGCGGTCGAGGCATCGGGGGCACCGGATGTCCGTGCACTCGCCGACGCCTTCGTCCGGCCGGTCGGCGAGCTGGCGGCGGGCGGTGGTACACCGTGGATCCGCCTGGTCGCGGGCATCATGAGCGGTAATCATCCCGCGCTGGCCCGACTGACCGAAGGGTTCGCCCCGCAGGCCCACCGGTTCAATGCCCTGCTGGAGCGGATCGCCCCGGATACCCCACCGCGCACGCGGCGGTTCCGGCTCACCCAGGCGATGAACCTGACCTTCCAGACCCTCGGCGATCCGGACGGTCTGCGCGGGATGCTCGCGCTCAGTGGGACCAGGCTCTCCCCCGACGAACTGCTCACCGAACTGATCGATACCGTCACCGCGATTCTCACCGGCCCCTCGGACCGGTGAGATACGCGGTCGGGGGCGTGCGCGATTGCCCGGCGCCGGTACTGCACGACCGGGTTCCGGCCTGCCCGGTCACGGCCCGGCCGGGCACGAGAGTCGGCGCCGACCGGCCATCGGCGGTGCCCGGACAGCGCCACCCGACGCGGCCGCGCCCGGCCGCCCCGGTCCGCCCGCTTCACCTCGCCATCGAATGTCGCGTCCCGGCTCAGAGGCGTTCGGGCGCGGCGATGCCGAGCAGATCCAAGCCGTGCGCCAGCGTGCGCGCGGCCAGATCGCACAGGGCGATCCGGTTGCCGCGCACCGGTTCCGGTGAGGTCAGGACCGGGCAGGCGTCGTAGAACGCGGTGAATGCGCGCGCGAGGTCGTAGAGGTATCCGGCCAGGCGATGCGGTTCGAGGGTCACGGCGACCTCGTCGAGGACGGTCGAATAGCCGTCCAGGACCAGCGCGAGTTCGCGTTCGGCCGCCTCGAGCGGTACCGCCGGATCGATCGCGGCGGCGGATTCGCCCGCTCGCCGCAGAATCGACCGGATACGGGCGTGCGCGTACTGGAGGTAGACGCCGGTATTGCCGTTGAACGCCGTCATCCGTACCGGGTCGAAGGAGTAGTCCTTCACTCGCGAGGTCGACAGATCCGCGTACTTCACCGCACCGATCCCGGCCTGTTCGGCGATCGAATCCAGTTCGTGCGCGGGCAGATCCGGATTCTTCTCGGCGACGACCTGCCGGGCACCGGCGACAGCGTCGTCGAGCAGATCCATCAGGCGCACCGTCCCGCCGGACCGCGTTTTGAACGGTTTCCCGTCCGGTCCGAGAATCGTGCCGTAGGCGACATGGTCGACCTGGACCGCGTCGGTGAGCCAGCCCGCCCGCCGGGCCGCCTCGAAGACCAGCCGGAAATGCAGCGACTGCCGGGAATCGGTCACGTAGAGCAGGCGGTCGGCGTGCAGTTCCGAGATACGGTAGCGGATGGCGGCGAGATCGGTGCTGTCGTAGCCGTAACCGCCGTCGCTCTTGCGGGCCATCAGCACCGCGGGTTCGCCGTCGGGGCCGGTGACCTGTTCGGACAGGACCACGACCGCGCCGTCACTGTCCACCGCGACACCGGAGTCCACGAGTTCGGCGACGGTATCGGTGAGCACAGCGTTGTAGAAGGATTCTCCGACGTAGTCGTCCGGGGTGAGCAGCACACCGAGCCGGGCGTAGATGGCCCCGAACGCCTTCTCCGATTCCGCGACGATATCTCGCCAGCGCGCCACCGTGTCCGCGTCGCCGCGCTGGAGCGCCACCACCCGGACACGTGCCCGGCCGGCGAACTCCGGGTCGGCGTCGAAGCGGGCGCGGGCGGCCTTGTACAGGGCGTCCAGCGCCGACACCGCACTGGTCGCCGAGTCGATATCCGCGGTATGCCAGCGCAATTCGGGATGCTCGTCCAGATACTGGATGAGCATCCCGAACTGGGTGCCCCAGTCCCCGAGATGATTGACCCGCACGACATCGGCGCCACGAAACCCGAACACCCGCGCGAGGCAGTCACCGATGATGGTGGTGCGCAGATGCCCGACGTGCATCTCCTTGGCCACATTCGGCGCGGAATAGTCGATCACCACGCGCCGTCCGGTCTCCGGGGCTCCCACGCCGAGCCGGTCATCGGCCAGCCGGGCCGAGATCTGCTCCCAGATGGCATGGTCGGTGAGGTCGATGTTGAGGAATCCGGGGCCGCTGCGTTCGACCGCGGCCAGCGCCGAACCGTCGGCCCGATCGAGTTCGGCGGCGATGGCCGCGGCCAGTTCGGCTGGGACGGTACGGGATTTCTTCGCCAGCGCGAGGGCGGCGTTGGATTGGAAGTCGGCGCGTTCCGACCGGCGCACCACCGGATCGGCGCCCGCGAACTCCGGTCGGACTCGGACCAGGGCCTCAGATACGGCAGTGCGAACATGTCCGAGCAGCGGCACGACACCGGTGGAGGGCACCCGAGATCCTTTCGTGGGAGGGAAAGGCTCAGTATCGCAGCAGCACTCACCGGACAGCGCGCTCGCCACGGGATACGGCGGTCGGCGCGGCGTGGGCCCGGCCCACGATCGGGCGGCCGGACGCTCCGGCTGTCCGGTCCCGGGAAGATACCCGGTTAAAAGCGTGGGCCGCGCTGTCGCCCCGTCGCGAGCCCGACCATGTTCCGGCGCGACCGATCCGCTGCCCGCGGCGGACCGCCCGCGACCGGTGCGCTGCCCGGCGGTAGCGGCAGCGCACCGCGGTCGTCAGTTGACCTGGCGTCCTTCGCCCCAGTACTGGGCGCGCAGTGCCTTCTTGTCCGGCTTCCCCAGCGGGCTCACCGGGATACTCTCGGCGAAATCGACCGTTTTCGGCGTGTACACCGCGCCCTTCCGGTCCTTCACCAGCGCCTGGAGTTCCTCGACCGCGACGCTCTGCCCGTCACGCAGGACGACCACCGCCTTGACCGCCTCGCCCCATTTCTCGTCCGGGACGCCGATCACAGCCGCTGCGCTCACTGCCGGATGTGCCGACAGCACATCCTCGACCTCGCGCGGGAACACATTGAAACCGCCGGAGACGATCATGTCCTTCTTACGGTCGACGATGTAGAGGAAACCCTCCTCGTCCTGCCGGGCGATATCGCCGGTGTGCAGCCAGCCGAATTCGGTGGCCTCCGCGGTCTGTTCGGGTTTGTTCAGATACCCGTTCATCACCAGCGGTCCGCGCACGCACACCTCGCCGGGTTCACCCCGGGGCACTTCGTTGCCCTTCTCGTCGAGCAGCGCCACCGACAACCACGGCACCGGACGGCCACAGCTGGCCAGGCGCTCCGGTTTGTTCAGATCGTGGTCGGCGCGGCGCAGCACCGAGATGGCCATCGGGCTCTCGGCCTGACCGTAGAACTGGAAGAAGATCGGGCCGAACCGCTCGACGGCCTCGGCCAGCCGGGTCGGCGAGATCGCGGAGGCGCCGTAGAACACCGTTTGCAGACTGGACAGGTCGTACTTGTCCAGGTCGGGGCTGTCCAGCAGCGCGTACAGCATGGTGGGCACCAGCATGGTCGCGGTGATCTTGTACTTCTCGATCGCCTCGAACACCTTGGTGGGCTGGAAGTACGGCAGTACCACAATGGAACCGCCCTGCTGGGCGGTCGGGTTCCAGAACGCGGCGCCGGCATGGCTGAGCGGTGTACACACCAGGAACCGGACCTCGTCGGGCCATTCCCATTCGGTCATCTGGATACGCAGCATGGTGGTGCTGCCCCGGAAACTCATCTCCACGCCCTTGGGCTTGCCGGTGGTGCCACCGGTGTAGGCCAGGCTCATGGTCTCGTTCGGATCCACCTGGGGCCCGCGCACTTGTTCCGGAGTGAAATCGGCGGCCAGTTCGATGAGGTCGATACCCGACTCGGACGGGCCGAACGAGAACAGGTTCCGCAGCCCGGGCACCTTATCTCGCAACTGCGCGGCCCGTTCGTCGAAACCGGCCGGGTCGAAGATCAGGGTTTCCACGCCCGCGTCCTCCAGGACGTAGGCGTGATCGTCGAGCGAGCCCATCGGATGCAGGGCCATCGCCCGCGACCCGTTCACATTGTTGGCGCCCTGGGCGAAGATCACCTCGGGCCGGTTGGCCGAGAGCACTGCCACCGGCGAGCCGACTCCGAGACCGGAAGAGGCCAGCGCCTGGGCGAAGCGGCTGATCTGATCGCGCACGTCGCGGTAGGTCAGAGTCGCGTCGTCGATATGGACCGCGGTGCGGTCGGCATAACGTTCGAGAGCTTTGCCCAGCAGATCCACCGCCAGCGGCTCGCGGTAGAGCAGGGCGGTGTCGTCGACGTGCGGTTCAGTGTTCATTCGTCTGCCTTTCGGGCCGGCCGTAGAAGCGGCCCAGCGAAAATTGACCGGCGCCCCGGCGCGGCCCCGGGCCGCGGGCACCGCCACATGGCGCCGCGGCCCGTGAGCCACCCACGGGGCTCGCAAACCGCGGAAACTATAACACGTTCTACTTTGATTCCGTGGCTGATCCACCGGATGCGGATATCCCGGCGAGCGCCGTCCGGCAGGCCGCGACATAGCCGCGCACCAGCGGACGGACATCGTCGCCCCGCCAGGCCAGCGCCAGTTCACTCGGACTCACTCCACGCACCGGCCGCACGACCACTCCCTCGTGTGCGATCAGCGGCGCATTACCCGCCGCCAGCAGCACCACCCCGTCGCCTGCCCGCACCGCTTCGTAGGTCTCCTCGGTACTCGAGATCTCACCGCCGATGATCGGCGGCCGCCCACCGCGCTCGTCGGCGGCGAGGAAATAGTCCCGCAGAACCCGCGCCGATTCGGGTAGCGCGAGAAAGGGTTCGTCCAGCAGATCCGTGAAATCCACCTGTGCGCGCCCGGCGAGAGCATGCGATTCGGGCAGCGCGACCACCCGGGGTTCCCGCGCCACCACAATCCATTCGTACCGACCCGCATCGGCCAGCGGCAGCCATACATACGCCACATCGGTGGACCCGTCGGCCAGACCGGCGGTCGGGTCGAGCCAGCCGATCTGGCGCAGGACGGGTCTGGCGGCGGGATGGGCCGCCGCGAAGCGGGCCCGCACCGCCGGGAGCAGACCCCGGCCCGGGCTGGTGCTGATACCGATCGCCAACGTGGTCCGCTGCCCGGCCTTGGCACGCTCCACATCGGCCCGCGCCACCTCCCAGGCGGCGAGCATGCGCTGCGCGTGCGGTACGAGCGCCTCCCCCACCGGGGTCAATCGCACCGAACGCCCGTCCCGATCGAACAGCGGCGCGCCCAGTTGCTGTTCGAGTGCCCGGATCTGTTTGCTCAGCGCGGGCTGGGAGACGAACAGGCTCTCGGCGGCGCGGGTGAAGTTCAGTTGTTCGGCGACCGCGGCGAAATAACGCAGATCCCGTCCGTGCACATCCATAACCAATGGTTATCACGGCAGGTCTTGGACAACATCGGCGTGGTTCCAGCAGGATTGCTCTCGTACCCCGAACACGAGGAGAACAACAGTGAGCAACCCGAAGATCTGGCTGGTGACCGGCGCGAGCAGCGGCTTCGGCCGCGCGATCACCACGGCCGCGATCGAAGCCGGCGATACCGTGATCGCCGTGGCGCGGCGCACCGCCGCCCTCGACGATCTCGTCGCGGCGCATCCGGATCAGGTCGAAGCTCTCGCACTGGATGTCACCGACACCGCGCGGATCGATACGGTGATCGCCGATATCGTCGCCCGCTACGGCCGGATCGACGTCCTGGTCAACAATGCGGGACGCACCCAGGTCGGCGCGGTCGAGGAGACCACGGACGGCGAACTGCGCGATCTGTTCGATCTGCACTTCTTCGGACCCGCCGCGCTCACCCGCGCGGTGCTGCCACAGATGCGGGCGCAGGGGTCCGGGGCGATCGTCATGATGAGCAGTGTCGGCGGGCAACTGTCCTTCGCGGGCTTCTCCGCCTACAGCGCCACCAAATTCGCGCTGGAGGGCTACTCCGAGGCACTGGCCGAGGAGGTCGCGCCCTTCGGGATCCGGGTGCTGGTCGTGGAACCGGGCGCGTTCCGCACCGGACTCTTCGGGGCCGGTGCCGCCTATTTCAGCACCGAGAACGCGGTCTACGACGAAACGGCGGGCGCCACCCGGCGGATGGTCGAGAACGGCGACGGCACGCAGCCCGGTGATCCGGCGAAAGCCGCGGCCGCGATCCGCACCGCACTGGCGGCCGAACGTACACCGCTGCGCCTGCCGCTGGGTGCGGACTCCGTGGATGCCGTACTCGCTCACCTCGACTCGGTCCGCGCCGAAGTGGTCGAATGGGAGAAGGTCGGGCGGGCGACCGCGTTCGAGTGACCCCGGCGACCGGCCGGGGCCGGGCCGACCCCGCAGTCACCCGTCATGAGCCTGCGAGACCGCCGGGACATCACTACCCATCGCCGGATCCCGCCCCGGACCGGCAGCCGGTCGCGACCGATCAGTCGCGCGTGGTCTTCCCGTCCACCCGCCGCCAGATACCGAGCGGATTCGCGGTACGAATCTCGTCGGCGAGCAACTCCTCCGGCACGTTCTGGTAGCTCACCGGACGCAGGAAACGTTCGATGGCCAGGGTTCCCACCGAGGTGGTGGCGGGAGCGGTGGTCGCCGGGAAGGGGCCGCCGTGCACCACAGCGTGACCGACCTCGACACCGGTCGGCCAGCCGTCGAACAGCACCCGGCCGGCGATCAGCTCGAGCTCCGCCAGCAACGGCCGGGCGGTCTCCCGGTCGGTAGCGGCGGCATGCACCGTGGCGGTCAACTGCCCTTCCAGTGCGCCGGCCAACGCGATCAACTCCGCGGTATCCGCGGCCCGCACGATGATCGAGCTCGGACCGAACACCTCGTCCTGCAGTGCGCGGTCGGCGCGGAATCGCTCGGCGGTGGTGACGAACAGATGCGGGTCACCGGAGCAACTCGTGGTTCCGGCGGTACCGGTTCCGGCCAGTCGTACGCCGTCGGCACCGGTCAGCCGTTCGACCCCGGCGGCGAACGCGGCAGCGATCCCCTTGTTGAGCATAGGTGCCCCGGCAGTGGACCCGATGGCCTCGGTGGCCGCCGCCACGAACTCGTCGGCACCCGGGCCGTCGGCCAAGAACACCAGCCCCGGACTGGTGCACAGCTGCCCGACACCGGTGGTCAGCGAGCCGATGAATTCGGCGCCCAGGCTCGCCCCACGTTCGGCCAGTGCCCCCGGAAGAACGAAGACCGGGTTCACACTGGACATCTCGGCGAATACCGGAATGGGTACCGGCCGGGCCGCGGCGGCCGCGGCCAGCGCCAAGCCGCCCTGCCGGGAACCGGTGAAACCGACCGCGCGGATATGCGGGTCACCGACCAGGGCCAGGCCGGTCTCGACGCCACCGTGCAGCAGCGCGAAAGTGCCGTCGGGCAGGTCGTGCGCGCGAACCGCCGCAAGTACGGCCCGGGCCACCAGTTCGGAGGTACCCGGATGCGACGGATGCGCTTTGACGATCACCGGGGCGCCGGCCGCCAGCGCAGAAGCGGTATCGCCGCCGGCGACGGAGAAGGCCAGCGGGAAATTGCTCGCCGCGAAGACCGCGACCGGGCCCACCGGGATACGGCGCTGGCGCAGATCGGGTTTCGGCAGCGGGGTGCGCGCGGGATCGGGACGGTCCAGCCGGGCACCGGTCCAGCTTCCCTCCCGGACCACCTCCGCGAAAAGACGCAATTGGCCCGTCGTGCGGCCGATCTCACCGCGGATACGCCCTTCGGGCAGCCCGGATTCGGCGATGGCCCGCCGTGCCAGTGCCTCCCCGAGGTTCTCGATCTCGGTGGCGATGCCGTCCAGGAAGGCGGCCCGCCGGGCGAGATCGGTGGCGCGGTAGTCCGCGAAGGCGGCCCATGCCGCGGCCGCCGCCCGCGCGACGGTCCCGGAATCAGCTGCACGGTATTCCGGTTCGAGAGTGACGCCCGTGGCCGGGTTCACGGCCCGGAACGCCCCGTCGGTACCGGGTACCTCGCCGGTTCCGAGCAGGTTCGCGCCGGTGAGATGTACGGTTCCGGTGCTGGTCATCAGCTCACCTTCTTCACGAGGTCGGCCAGTTCGGCGATTTCGGTGTCGTCGAGATCGGTCAGCGGACTGCGCACCGGGCCCGCCGGGCGGCCGATGACCTTCATCCCCGCCTTGATGATGCTCACCGCGTAGCCGGGTTTGCGATTGCGTAGATCGCAGTACGGGATCACGAACTCGTTCAGCGCGTTCAGGACGAACGCGGTGTCCCCGCGGCGCAGCGCGCGGTAGAAGTCGAGCGCGAACTCGGGGACGAAGTTGTAGATCGCCGACGAGTAGGTGGTGACGCCCAGCGCCAGATAGGGCAGGGCGAACATCTCGGCGGTGGGCAGTCCGCCGACATAGGTCAGGCGGTCGCCGACCCCGGCGTAGATCCGGGTCATCTGTTCGATATTGCCGATACCGTCCTTGAACCCGACCAGGTTGGGGCAGCGGTCGGCGAGTTCGGCGACCGCCGATTCGGAGTAGGCGGCGTTGGCCCGCGAGTAGATGATGACGCCCAGGTCGGTGGCCGCGCAGACCTGGCGCACATGGTCGACCAAGCCCTCCTGGCTGGCTTCGGTGAGATAGGGCGGCAGCAGCAGTACGCCGCTCGCGCCCGCGCGTTCCGCCGCCCGCGCCATCTCCACCGCGGTCGCGGTGCCGTATCCGGCCGGGGCGATCACCGGCAACCCGTCCGGGGCCTCCTGCACCGCCGCGGTGACGACCTGTTCGACCTCGGCCGGGGTGAGCGAGAAGAATTCGCCGGTACCGCCCGCGGCGAAGAGGCCGGATGCGTCGTACTGGCCGAGCCAGGCGATGTTGTCCCGATACGCGGCCTCGTCGAACGAACCGTCGGCGCGCAGGTGGGTGACCGGGAAGGAGAGAAGGCCGGAGCCCAGCTTCCGGGCGACTTCCTGGGGAGTGGCTGTGGTCATGGCGTGCGCTCCTGTTCGGGGGTGTGCTGCCCTCACCCTAGGAACCCCCTATGATTCACGTCCAACACTGATTACATATCTATCAATACAAGGTCGGTATCGGATGTTCACTTTTGTCCAGCTCACCCATTTCGTCGCGGTGGCCGAGGAGTTGCATTTCGGCCGGGCGGCGGAACGCCTGCGCATGACGCAGCCGCCGCTGAGCCGGCAGATCCAGCTGCTGGAGAAGGAGGTCGGCGCCGAACTGTTCGATCGCTCCAACCGCACCGTGAAACTCACCCGCGCCGGGCGCGCCTTCCTGCTCGACGCCCGCCGTCTGCTCCAGCAGGCCGAGCGGGCGGCGCTCGCGGTGCGCCGCGTCTCGGCCGGCACCGGCGGGGTGCTGCGCCTGGGCTTCACCGGCGCGAGTGTGCACTCCGGGCTGCCCCGGGTGCTCACCGCGACACGGGCCGCACTACCCGACGTCGATGTGGAATTGCGCGAAATGGTGACGATGGACCAGGTGGAGGCCCTCTCCGAGGGTGCGCTCGACCTCGGCATGGTGCGCCCGCCGATCGCGCGACCGGATCTGAGCACCCGCACCTTCGTCCGCGAGGGACTGATCGCGGCACTGCCCGCGGACCACCCACTCGCGGCCGGTGACGGAGCCGTTCCGGTCACCGCGCTGCACGGCGTCGACATGGTGATGCACGCGCCGGTCGAGGCGCGCTATTTCCACGATCTGATCACCACCGTCCTGCACGCGGCGGCCGTGATCCCGGTGATCACCCAGTACATGACCCAGATCCACAGCATTCTCGCGCTGGTGAACCTGGGCTGGGGCGTGGCGCTGGTGCCCGAATCGGCCACCGGCATGCGGTTCGATCATGTGATCTACCGGCCGCTACAGGGAGTAGATACCCGGGTCGAGCTCGATCTGGTCTGGCGGCAGGGCAACGAGAATCCCGCCTTCACCCGCCTGATGGCGGAGTTGGCCGGCGCGGACGGCGCGAGCCTCGCCATCTCCGATACCCATCCTGTATCGATTCATCCGTAATTGGTGTTGGACCGGAATCACCCGAGGTCTCTACATTCGGTGCTGTGAGGCGAGTCACCCGGCCTCAGACGTATTCCCACGGCACTGCGTAGCGCGGTGGTGGTTCGACCGAAAGGAGTGGACGATGTCGTTCACTCGACAGCCGACGGCGGAGCTGGAAACCGCTGTGTCGAAATTCTTTCGACGCGTCGTACCGCTGTTCATCTTCATGTTGATCTGCAATCAGATCAACCGTTCCAATATCGGCTACGCCCGCGAATATCTCGAGGCCGATATCGGCATCGGGGCCGCCGCCTACGGTTTCGGAGCAGGCGTCTTCTTCATCGCCTACGCACTGTTCGAACTGCCGAGCAATGTGATGATGGAGAAGTACGGCGCCCGGATCTGGCTCACCCGGATCATGGTCAGCTGGGGCCTGGTCTCGGCCGCCATGATGTTCGTCCAGAACGCGACCATGTTCTACGTGCTGCGCTTCCTGCTCGGCGCGGCCGAGGCGGGATTCTTCCCGGCGGTCATCTTCTACCTGGCCAAATGGTTGCCGAACAGCCATCGCGGCCGGGCCACCGCACTGTTCGTCGCGGGCTCCTCGGTCGCCGCGGCCGTATCCGGACCGCTGTCGGGTCCGCTGCTCTCCCTCGACGACGCCCTGGGACTGCACGGATGGCAGTGGATGTTCGGAATCGAGGGAACGGTCTCGGTGATCGTCGGGATCATCGCCTACGCGTTCCTCGACTCGCGTATAGAGGATGCGAAATGGCTGACCGCGGGCGAGAAGAAAGCGCTCGTCGACACCATCTCGGCCGAAGAGATCGCCAAAGCCGCCGATTCCGGAGTCGCGCACAAGACATCGCGGTGGCGCATGCTGCTCGATCCGAAGCTGGTGCTCTTCTGCTGGATCTATTTCGCCATCCAATTGTCGATCTACGCGAATACGTTCTGGCTGCCCTCGATCATTCGCCGGATCGACGGCCTGAACGATGTGACCGTCGGCCTGCTCTCCTCATTGCCGTGGATCTGCGCGGTGGGCGCGATGTATGCCTCGGCGCGCGTCGGCGACCGTACCGGCAACCGGCGGCCGCTGCTCATCATCGCGCTGCTCACCGCGGCGGTCGGCACCTATCTCGCCGCCATCGCCTCCCCGTGGCTCGCCCTCGTATTCCTGTGCGTCGCCGCCATGGGCTTCAAGAGCGCCAGCCCGCTGTTCTGGTCGATCCCCCAGTCCGGCCTGCACCCCCTGGTCCTGGCACCCGCCATCGCCATCATCAACTCCCTCGGCAATCTGGGCGGATTCGTGGCGCCCTACGGGTTCGGCCTGATCAAATCCGCGACCGGTGAGGTCACCTGGGGTCTGTACGCGCTCGCCGCCGCCTCCGTCCTGGCCGCGGCCTCGGTCCTGCTGATCCGCAGGACGCACGCGGACGCCGCGGCCGTCCCGATCTCCGTGGAACCCGCAACGCCCGAATCCCGCCCGGCGCCCGATATCGGCGGCACCGCCGCAGTCACCACCCTGGAGAAGAGTTCATGACCACCCGCACCCCTCGTATCACCGAGATGCGTGTCGTCCCCATCGCGGGGCACGACAGTATGCTGCTCAACCTCAGCGGCGCGCACGCCCCCTACTTCACCCGCAATCTGGTGATCCTCACCGATTCCGACGGACGGACCGGCGTCGGTGAAGTGCCGGGCGGCGAGCGGATCCGGGCCACCCTGACCGAGGCGCGTGATCTGGTGATCGGCCGCGCCGTCGGCGGATACCACGCGGTACTGGCCGATATCCGGCGCACGTTCGCCGCCCGCGATGAGGGCGGGCGGGGAAACCAGACCTTCGATCTGCGGGTCACCGTGCACGCCGTGACAGCGGTGGAGTCGGCACTGCTGGATCTGCTCGGCCAGTACCTGGAGGTTCCGGTCGCCGCCCTGCTGGGCGAGGGGGTGCAGCGAGACCGGGTACCGGCGCTCGGTTATCTCTTCTTCGTCGGCGACCGCGCGCGCACCGATCTCCCGTATCGGTCCGGCGCGGACGAGCCCGCCGACGCCGACGAGTGGACCCGGCTGCGGCACGAGGAAGCCCTCACCCCGGACGCGATCGTCGCGCTGGCCCGGGCCGCGCGGGCGCGCTACGGGTTCCGCGATTTCAAGCTGAAGGGCGGTGTCCTGCCGGGCACCGAGGAAGCCGCTGCCGTCCGCGCACTGGCCGAGGAGTTCCCGGACGCCCGGATCACCCTCGACCCGAACGGCGGCTGGCTGCTGCGCGAGGCTGTCCCGCTGTGCCGGGAACTCACCGATGTCCTCGCCTACGCCGAGGACCCGGTCGGCCCGGAGGGGTCGTTCTCCGGCCGTGAGGTGATGGCCGAGTTCAAACGGGCGACCGGCCTGCCCACGGCGACCAATATGATCGCGACCGATTGGCGCGAACTCGGGCATACCGTCCGCACCGGAGCCGTGGACATTCCGCTGGCCGACCCGCATTTCTGGACGATGGCGGGATCGGTGCGGGTCGCGCAGCTCTGTGCCGCCTGGGGACTGACCTGGGGTTCGCATTCCAACAACCATTTCGATGTATCGCTGGCCATGTTCACTCAGGTCGCGGCCGCCGCGCCCGGCGAGATCACCGCGATCGACACCCACTGGATCTGGCAGGACGGTCAGCGCATCACCCGCGACCCGTATCGGATCGTCGACGGCGCGCTGAGCCTGCCGCAGCGGCCCGGCCTCGGTGTGGACCTCGACGAGGAGCGGGTGGCGGCCGCCCATGAGCTCTATCTGACGGAGGGGCTGGGCGAGCGCAACGATGCCGCGACCATGCAGTACCTGATCCCCGGCTGGCAGTTCGACAGCAAGCGGCCCGCTCTGCACCGCTGAGGCCGCGGGCCGGCCCCACGCGGGCCGGCCCCGCCCCGCCCTCTTGCGGCGAATAAACAGGGATAGTTAATATCCCTGTTATGAAGATGGGCGAGGGCGTCGAATGGAGCCTGCACTGCTGCGTGACGCTGACCTGGCTCGACGATCGGTGGCCGGTCCCGATCGCTCGGCTGGCCGCCTGGTTCGACCTGCCGGTCGAGTACTTGAAGAAGCGGTTGCAGGCATTGGTCCGCGCCGGAATCCTCACCTCCACCCCGGGCGTGCGGGGCGGGTTCGGTCTCGCCCGGCCGGCGGAACGGATCACGGTGCTCGAGGTGGTCACCGCTGTCGAGGGTGGGGTGGATCCCTTCCGCTGCACCGAGATCCGGCAGCGTGGCGGCAGCGGGCGCGCCACGGGCGCGGAGTTCACCCGGCCGTGCGGTATCGCGCTGACCATGCGGCGCGCGGAGCTGGCATGGCGGCGTGAGCTCGCCGACCGGACCATCGCCGACCTCGCGGCCGCGGCACCGGCCAGCTCCGTGGAGCGCACCCGGCAGGGATTCGCCGACCCCTGATCGGCGGGGCCGGGGTCGCGCGCCGGGCTGTCGCGGGGCCCGAATAGAGACATTTGATATCCCGATTATTCTCAGGAGGAGCCATGACCGGAACGGTGATATTGGGCGGCGGGTTCGCCGGAGTGTGGAGCGCGGCTGCCGCGGTCCGGGTCGCTCGCGCGGCCGGACGGGAGCTACCCGTCACTCTCATCGCTCCCGGCGACGATCTGGTGATCCGGCCACGCCTCTACCAAGCCCGGCCGGATCGGATGCGAATACCACTGGATCGTATCCTCGGTCCCGTCGGTGTCCGGCGGATCGCGGCGGCCGCGACCGGGATCGACACCGCGCGCCGGACCGTCACCGTCACCGAACGCGATGGCGGTGCACGCGAGATCGAGTGGGAACGGTTGATCCTGGCCACCGGGAGCCGGCTGGTCGAACCCACCGTGCCCGGCGCCGATCTACTGTTCGACGTGGACACCATTTCCACCGCAACGGAACTGGACGAACATCTGCGCAGCCTGGACGGCCTCCCCCGGGGCGAGGGCCGCCTGACGGCGGTGGTCGTCGGGGCCGGTTTCACCGGGCTCGAGATCGCCACCGAGCTGGTCGATCGGCTCGGCGCGCTGCCCCGGGCCCTGGACGAGCAGGTCCGGATCGTCCTCGTCGAACGCGCCGATACCGTCGGCCCCGATCTCGGCCCCGGCCCCCGCCCGCGGATCCTCGAAGCGCTGGCCGCCCTCGGCGTGGAGTTACGGCTGGGCGTGAGCGCGGCCGCGGTGGAGCCCGCGGGAGTCGTCCTCTCCGACGGGTCCCGGCTCGCGGCCCGCACGGTGATCTGGACCGCCGGCGTCCAGGCGAGCCCGCTCACCGCCGAAATCCCGGCCGGCCGCGATCGGCTGGGCCGGCTGGAAGTCGACGAGCGACTGCGGGTCGTCGGGGTGCCCGGCGTGTACGCCGCCGGCGATACCGCCGCCGCGCCGGCCGAACCCGGGCAACAGGTGTTGCAGTGCTGCCAGCACGCGCTCCAACTCGGTAAATTCGCGGGCCACAACGCCGCCGCCGATCTGCTCGGACTCCCGTCCGTTCCCTTCGCGCCGGCACCGTATGTGACCTGCCTCGACCTCGGTACCGCCGGGGCCCTGTTCACCGAGGGCTGGGACCGCCGGGTGGTGGCGACCGGGGAGACCGCCAAAGCGCGCAAGCGCAAGGTGAACGAGCTCTGGATCTATCCGCCCACCGACGATCCGGCCGAACTGCTGCGGCAGGCCGACTACCGGTTCTCGGTCCGGCAGATCACCGCCTCCGGCGCCTGAACCGGCGGCCCTCACCGCGCGGCGACCAGCTCCCGGTCCGGTACGGCGGCGGTGGGCAGATGCGCCCGCGAATGCCATGCGATGACCGTGGTTCCCGACAGTGCCACCAGCACCAGTCCGCCCAGCAGTACGGGATAACCGGCGGCGGGGCTGAGCAGGCTCAGCAGCGACGGCAGCAGGAATCCGAGATAGGCCAGCGCGTAATAGGCTCCGGTGAGTGCGGCCAGTTCGTCCGGCGCGGCCAGCCGCTGTAGTTCGAGCAGACCGGAAACCAGCGCGATACCGTATGCGCACCCCAGCGCCAGCGCCGCGGCCAAGGCCAGGACGGGCGAGCGCACGATCGCGGCGAGCACGCTGACCACCAGTCCGGCGGGCAGTACCGACATGGACACCACCACCCCGCGCGCGCTGGTGGTCCGGTCGAGCCGTTTGGCGAAGGGTTGCACCAGCACCCCGACCGTGAGGGTGGCGACCGTGATCGTCGTCGAATAGATCAGGCCCCACTCGCCGACGCGGTCGCTCACCAACTGCGGCATGACCGCGTAGGCCACCCCGGCCGAGCCGAAGATCCACGGCGCCATCGGTAGCACGACCCGCCGGAAACGCGGATGGCGCAGCCCCGAGAAGCGGCCGCCCGTCCCCGTACCGGCGGCGCGCGTCTCCGGGGTCCGCAGCACCGCGGGCAGCACGGCCGCAGCCAGCAGTACATGCACGAAGTAGGGCAGGACCATCGGGGCAGGCCCGAACTGCGCGAGCAATCCGGCCACGCCCGCGCCGAAACCGAAGCCGAGGGTCAGCCAGAGCGCGGCCCGCCGTGCTCCCGCCGCCGGGCCGCTGCCGCTACATGCGGCGAGTTCGGTGACCCAAGTGGTGCCCACCGCCATCGCGACGGCCACACCGAATCCGGAGACCAGGCGGCCGGCCGCGATCCAGCCCACGCCGTACACTCCGGCCGCCAACAGTGGACCGGCTGCGAGGGAGGCCACCACCCCGGCGACCGCCACCGGCCGCCGGCCGAACCGCGCCGACAGCGATCCGCTGAGCAACAGGCCGGGCACCAGACCGAATACATAGGCACCCAGCAGCACGTTCACCGTGAGCGCGGAACAACCCGCCTCCCGGTACATCACCAGCAGCGGCGTGAACTGGTTACCGCCCCAGGCGCAGACGAAGATCGCCGCCACCGCGCCGCGCCACGAACCCGGCTTCATCGCCGGTGGGTCCCGTCCAGGTGCGCGCGCAGCGCGGTGGCGAACGCGGCCTCGTCACCCGATTCGATGATCGCGATCAGGTCACCGTGCTCATGCAGCACCACGGGGGTATGGCCCGGCACCGGCCCCAGGGCGGCCACGTTCATCCGGCGCTGCCGATCGGCCAGGCCGGTGTAGAAGCGGATGAGCAGCGCGTTGTCCCCGGCCGCGACCAGCGTGCGGTGGAAGAGCTCGTCGGCCTCGGCGAAGGCGTTCAGATCTCCGAGCTCGGCGTATCCACGCTGGACCTCCAGCGCGTCCCGCATCCGGGCGAGTGCGGCCGGGACCTTTTCGGGGGTGCGCAGCAACCGGCGAACGGCCGCTGTCTCGATGGCTTCCCGCGCGTCCAGCACATCCTCGGCCTCGCCCGGCGGGACCGGAGCCACGATGGCACCTCGTTTGGGTACCAGGGTGAGCAGTTCCTCGGCCTGCAACCGGACGAACGCCTCCCGTACCGGTGTCCGGCTGAGCCCGAGCCGGCCGGCGATCTCGGTCTCGCTGAACAGATGACCGCCGGGGAGTTCACCGGAGAGTACGAGTTCCTTGGTGAGCCGGTAGGCGCGGTCGGCCGCACTCTGTCCGGGGGTTTCGGCGGGGAACGA
This sequence comes from Nocardia sp. NPDC001965, assembly GCF_053594175.1. Lineage (NCBI taxonomy): Bacteria > Bacillati > Actinomycetota > Actinomycetes > Mycobacteriales > Nocardiaceae > Nocardia > Nocardia sp. NPDC001965. The sequence continues at coordinate 10,983 of NZ_JBSFDZ010000004.1, read as the reverse complement.
GGAAGTCTGCACGTCAGCCACTGTATCTGATAGATACAACCTTGCATGCAAGCATGCACTCGTTGTGCCCGCGCGGATGCGGCCGCCGGCGGGTTCCGACCCGGCGGTACGGTCGGGACGAAGATCGAACAGCCGGCGCGGCCACCGTGCGGAAGAACGGACGACGATATGAACGAGGCCTTCTACCTGCCCGATCCGGCGGACCCCGAGCGATTCGTCTCCACCGAGCTCACCCGCGGCCCGTGGTCGCCGGACGCCCAGCACGCCGGACCGCCGTCGGCCCTGCTCGGCCACGTGATCGAGCGGTGCGAACCACGACCGGGTTTCCAGGTCGGCCGCGTCGCCGTGGAGATCCTCGGCCCGGTCCCGCTGGCCCCGCTCACCGCGCGAGCACGCCTCGTCCGCCCGGGACGCAGCGTGGAACTCGTCGAAGCGACACTCGCCAGCGACCGCGGCCCGGTGATGCGCGCGAACGCCTGGCGGTTCAAACTGGCCGATCCCGAACTGGAGATCCCCGAACACCTGCTACCGACCGGAGCCCGGCCCGGACCCGATCGGACTCCCGGGCCCGAACCGTTCCCCTCCACCCAGAAGGTGGGCTTCCACACCGGGATCGAATATCGGTACGTCACCGGCTCCTTCCGCGAACCCGGCCCGGCCGTGTGCTGGATCCGCTTGAAATACCCGATCGTCGCGGGTACGACGCCCAGCCCGCTGGAGCGCACCCTCGCCGCCGCCGATTCCGGTAACGGGGTGAGCGCGGTACTCGACTGGGACCGCTACCTGTTCATCAACACCGATCTCACCGTGACCCTGCACCGCCAGCCGGCCGGTGAATGGGTCTGCCTCGACGCCGTCACTCTCCCGCAGCCGCACGGGATCGGCCTGGCCGAATCCGCGCTCTTCGACGAGAAGGGCCCGCTGGGCCGCAGCACCCAGACCCTCTTCCTCGGCCCACGCTGACCACTGCGCGGTCTCTCGCGCGGACCTATCCGCCCGCCGGGGTGCCGGTGTGTTCGATCCCGGCCCTCGCCACGGCCGGTTCGCCGAACTCGCGCCGGACCGCCGCGCCCACTCGGTCGTCCGCGCCTGTCGCGAGCAGGTCGATCAACGCGCCGCGCAGTATCGCGAGCACCCGGGTGCGTTCGGCCCGGCCCGCGTCGGTGTCCCGGATACCGGCGGGCTGCGCTGCGGCCAGCACCGCCAGCCAGTCGGCGACGGTTTCCCGGGCGAACTCGGCCCACGGACCCGACGGTTCGACCAGAGACCGGACGTAACCCTCCAGCCACAGGGTGAGCAGAGCGCGGCGGGCGGGGTCGGACAACCAGGTCCACAGCGCCGCCGCCACCCGCGGCAGGCGATCGGGTGGCGGGTCCGCCGTGGGCATATCGACGGCGGCCAGCACCGCGAGTTCTTCGGTCCGGGCCCGGGCGAGCAGCGCCCGGACCAGGTTCTCCTTGCTGCCGAACAGGTACAGCAGGACCCGTGGACTGGTCCCGATCGCCGTCGCCAGCGGTCGCAGCGACATCTCCGCCAGCCCGTGCGCCAGTACGTACCGATAGGCCGCTTCGAGAAGTTCGGCCTGCCGGGCCGAGGGAGTTGCGTCCGTATCCGCCATACGTGCATTCTGACACCACTGAAACAGTCGTTTCAGTGGTGGGCAGCCCATGCCGTATCCGGAGGACGGACATGATCGAGACAGACGCCGGCGACCGACCCGGCCCGGTGATCCGCCCGCTCGGGCAGCCGGGCGATCTGGGCTGGATGGTGCAGGCGCACGGTGAGCTCTATGCCACCGAGTTCGGCTGGGACAGCGGCTTCGAAGCGCTCGTGGCCCGGATCGTCGCCGATTACGCGGCCGAGCACGACCCCGGCAGCGAAGCCGGCTGGATCGCCACCCTCGACGGTGAACGGGTCGGGTGCGTGCTGTGCACCCGTGCCGACAACGAAACCGCGCAACTGCGGATCCTGCTGGTGGACCCGAAAGCCCGCGGGCACGGCCTGGGTGGCCGACTGGTCACCACCTGCCTGGACTTCGCACGCACCAGCGGCTACCGCAGGATCACCCTCTGGACCAACGATGTGCTCACCGCGGCGCGCCGGATCTACCGGGCCGCCGGATTCGAACTCGACGACGAATACCGCCATCACAGTTTCGGCCGTGACCTCGTCGGCCAGAACTGGTCACGCGAGTTGTGCGGCCGAGCCGGCGGAAGCACAGGCTCGCCTTCGCGCAGCAACGATGACGCTAGCGGGGAGGTTCGTGCCCGGCGAACACACGAGTGACGCAGAAGGTACCCGGCAGTTCGTCGGCGTCGGCCTCGTACGGTCCGGCGTCCGTCGGCCGAGCTCCGGGACCGACAGTGCCGAACTCCCGCGCGGTGCCGCCCGCGGTGCGGGCACGACCGACCGCCGCGGGGATCCCCCACGGACCAACGGGTAGGGCACCCACCGCGACCGGCGGCGCGACGGGAGTTGTCGTCCACAGCGCGCGCCCGGGCGTCGCCGGGGCAGAACCGCTCGGTCCCACAGTCCCGCTCGCGGCTCCGGCTCCGGCTCCGGCTCCGGCTCCGGCTCCGGCTCCGGACCAAGCTGCCGGAACGAAAGACGGCACGACCCACCCGGGTATCTCGAGGGTCGGCGCGGCGGAATCCGCCTTTCGCACATCACATTCCGCGGAGCGCGAGCCGGCCGGGCGACCGGGCGCGCTCCGGCCGGTCCACGGTGTAGTGCGCGGAGTCGCCGCTCCCGTAGCCGCGACGATATTTCCCGTGCCGGAGCGGGCCGGTGGTGGTTCTGGCGGCCGCGGAACGGATACCGGTGCGCCGACTTGCAGAGGCGCGGCCGGCACCGGCGAACTCCCGGCGGCCGCACTGCCCGGCGCGGCCACGGCGGAGGACGCCGCCGGCGCGGCACAGAGCACGACCGGGGGCGCGGCGGATGGCACCGGCGCGAAGGGTCGCTCGGGTGGAACGAGCGGCGCGGTGGGCAGTACGGGCCGGGGCAGGCCCTCCTGCCCTTTCCGGTAGATGTCTTCTTTCCGGTAGTCGTCGAATTCCGTGCGCAGGGCGGCCAGTTCGCCGGTGAGATCCGCTACCCGCCCGGCCACCCGGTCGCTCGCGGCCACGGCCTGGGCGAGGATCTGCCGGCCCCGGCCGAAAGCGTCGTCGAGCAGGTCCAAGGCGTGGTTCTGCGCCGAAATACCGGACTGCGGCGTCTGCGCGGCCCGGATGTTCACCGTGTCGATGAGCGAACCGACCGCCGTCCGCCCGTCGTCGGAGATTCGGCGGGCACCGCTCGCGATCAGCTCCACCGCACGCGCGTCGAGTTCCGCGAAACCGGCTGTCATCGCGTTCAGGCGCCGGGCCCGCGCGGCGTATTCGGCGATACCGGCGTCGGCACCGGGTAGCTCCGCCGGAAGTTCCGGAGCGGGCGGCGCTTTACCCGGACCGGTCCCGAAGCTGCGCCAGACCTCGCACAGATAGCCGGGCAGATCGCGATACATCTCGCCCACCGGGCCGGTGAGCTCCGCCGGCATCCGCAGATTCGCCATCCGCACCGGACAGCCGCCGTTGCCGATATCGGTGGTGGCGATCTGCACCGGCGGCCGCGCCTGCGCCGAAACCTCGTATCCGCCGATGGCGCCGCCGAAGGCGGCGACGGGTCCGCCGCCGTAGCCGTTCCAGGGCAGCAGCACCTTGCTCGCGACCCGGTCGACCCGCCGCGCGGCCCCGGCGGACAAGGTCCGCGCGGCAGCCGAGGTGATCCCGTCGCGCAGCAGTACCCCCGCGAGGTCGGTCGCCCAGGCCCCGCCCGCCGCACCGATCCCGGCGACGACGGCTTCCTCCAGCGCGGCGCCGGTGCCCTTGTCATCGCCCCAGGTGGCACCGGCGAAGGAACCGGCCGCCGATCCGAGCATCGCGCCGGGCGGTCCCAGCAGGGCTCCGCCGAGCGCACCGCCGACGAACGCCCCGCCGTCGGCCCAGGAGAAACCGAAAATGCCCACAGGGCACGCTATTTCCGGAGAATCGCCCCGGCCCGAGCCCTGACGGGCTCCTTACGGGCCGCCCGCTTTTATTGACGCGGCCACCCGTCCGGGCCGAACCGCCGGGGCAGATCAGGGTTCCGATATCGGGAATCGGGCGATTCCCGGTACCTCGCCCCGGGTCGAGCACCCGCTATTCGGTATCCCCGGGGAGCCGCCGGGTGAGGGCGACCACCGGTACCACCCGGCCGGCCGACTGCTCGTACTCGGCCAGCGCGGGCAGTATCGCAACCATCGCGCCGTGCAGGCGATCGCGTTCGGGTCCGGCGTCGATGACCTCGGCGTCGGCTTCGAAGAGTTCGACTCCCACCTGTACCGATACCGCCGGATGCGCACGGAGGTTGTGGAACCAGGCCGGGTTCCGGGGTGCACCGGCATTCGAGGCGACGATCACCAGCCGATCGCCGTCTCGCAGATACAGCACCGGTTTCGTGTGCGGTAGGCCGGATTTCGCACCGATCGTGGTGAGCAGGAGCAGGTCGAAGCCCGCGAAAGGCCCACCGACCCGCCCCTCCCCCGCACGAAATTCCTCGATGACCTCGTCGTCCCAGGCGGCCATGGCTGCGTCCTCCGCATCGGGTTGCGCGTCGCGCCGATCAGCGGTGCGCGACGGCCGGGGCGGGGTTCGGTTTGCCCAGCACCCGGTTCAACCAGAATGCCCCGCGCAACCCGTGGAAAACAGCCATGCCGAGCGCGCCGGCACTCGATGCCGCGAATGCCGCCCATGGATGTGCGGGAAAATCGGCCCAATATCCCAGCAGCGCCGCGATGACGAAGCCGAGCGTTCCCGCCACCGCGTTCCGCACGGGCGCGTTTCCGGTGACATCGGGAAACTCCTCACCCGAACAGCGACGCCGCACCCAGGAGCGCATAGTGCGCGCGGCCACCCGCCTGTTCGCCGAGACCGGCTACGAGCGCACCACCATCCGCGCCGTCGCGACCGCCGCGGAGACCGACCCGAGCCTGGTGATGAGATATTTCGGGTCGAAAGAGGAGCTGTTCGCGCAGGTAGCGGTCCCCGAACCCGACGCCCCGGTCAGCGGCACCCCGGAGCAGGCGGCCGAACAACTGCTCTCGGCCCTCGCGGCGAAGATCGACGGCGAACCCGATATCGCGACCCTGGCCGCCCTCCGGACCATGCTCACCCACTCCGATACCGCCGAGAACGTGCGCGCGGCCATGTCCGCCCGGCAACGCCAAGCCGCCGCATATCTGGGTCCCGACGACGCGGAACTACGTGCGGGATTACTCGGCGCGATCACCATAGGCGTCGTCATCAGCAGGCACCTGCTGCACTTGGACTCGGTCGAGGACGCCGACCCCGACCGCATCGTGGCGCTCTTGCGCCCGGCCTTCCACGAGATCGCCCACGGGGGTGCGGACGGCACCGAGGCCTGAAGACCGGCGCACAGAGCTTGTCGCACAGCCGCTTTCGCGCATCATAGGACGCCGGAAACAAGAACCGGGGCGCCCGGTCACACCGGACGCCCCAGCTTTCGTTCGAATGGCCCCGAAACACGGTCCCGGCACCTCGCGACAGTCCGCCGCAGCGGTTACGGGCAGATCAGGCCGGCTGTCCGGCCTTCTGCTCGGCCAGCATGGTCAGCGCGATATCGACGATCATGTCCTCCTGCCCACCCACCAACCGGCGCCGCCCGGCTTCCATGAGCAATGTGCGGACATCGATGCCGTACCGTTCGCTCGCCGCTTCCGCGTGCCGCAGGAAGCTCGAGTACACACCCGCGTAGCCGAGAGTGAGCGTCTCCCGGTCCACCCGCACCGGCCGGTCCTGGAGCGGCCGGACCAGATCGTCGGCAGCGTCCTGGAGCGCGAACACATCACAGCCGTGCTTCCAGCCCAGTACATCCGCGACCGCGACGAACGCCTCGATGGGGGTGTTGCCCGCGCCCGCGCCGTGCCCGGCGAGCGAGGCATCGACCCGGGTCACCCCGTTCTCCACGGCCACCACCGAATTGGCCACCGACAACGACAGGTTCTCGTGCGCGTGGATGCCGAGTTCGGTGCTCGGATCGAGTACGTCCCGGTAGGCCAGGATCCGGTCGCGCACACCGTTCATGGTGAGCCGGCCACCGGAATCGGTGACGTAGACGCAGTGCGCCCCGTAGCTCTCCATCAGCTTGGCCTGCGCCGCCAGCTGTGCGGGCTCGGCCATATGGCTCATCATCAGGAAGCCCGAGACATCCATCCCGATCTCGCGGGCGGTGGCGATGTGCTGGGCGGCGACATCGGCCTCGGTGCAGTGGGTGGCGACGCGTACCGAACGCACCCCCAGTCCCCAGGCGCGGCGCAGATCCTCGGCGGTGCCGACACCGGGTAGCAGCAGGCTGGTCAGCCGCGCGTTCTTCAGGCTCGCGGCGGCGGCCTCGAGCCAGGTCCAGTCGCTGTGCGAACCCGGCCCGTAGTTGACCGAACCCCCGGCGAGTCCGTCACCGTGCGCGACCTCGATGGCGTCGACACCCGCGGCGTCGAGCGCCGCCACGATCTTCCCCACGTTCTCCGGGGTGATCCGGTGCCGGATAGCGTGCATACCGTCGCGCAGGGTCACGTCCTGGACGAAAACGGTCGGCACGGCTTCGGGCGAGCTCATCGTGCGTTCTCCTTGTCTGTCTGGCAAGAGTGATACCGGCGATCGGCCGGCATGCCGTGGCGGCGGCCGAACCCGCTCGTGCTGTGGCTCATGCCGGCTGCTGGGTGTTCTGGGCGATCCGCTCGGCGACCTGCAGTCCGGCCGAGGTCATGATGTCGAGATTGCCGGCGTAGGCGGGGAGATAGTGCGCCGCCCCCTCGACCTCCAGGAACACCGATACCCGATGGGTCGGGAACGCGACATTGTCCTTGGCCAGCAGGGTGTGCACCGGCTGGTCCGCCGGAATCGGATCGATCTGCACTTCCTGCTTCAACCGGTAGCCCGGGACGTAGGCCGCGACATCGTCGACCATCTTCACCACCGAGGCCTTGATCTGCTCGTGCGAATCCGCGTCGGGGGCATTCACCAGGCAGAAGACCGTATCGCGCATGATCAGTGGCGGTTCGGCCGGATTCAGGATGATCACCGCCTTACCGCGTTCGGCGCCGCCGACGGTCTCGATGGCGTGCGCGGTGGTCTCGGTGAACTCGTCGATATTGGCGCGGGTTCCGGGACCGGCGGATTTCGAGGCGATGGAAGCCACGATCTCGGCATAGGGCACCGGAACCACTCGCGACACCGCGGCCACGATCGGAATCGTCGCCTGACCACCACAGGTCACCATGTTCACGTTCGGCGCGCCGAGGTGTTCCTCGAGGTTCACCGCCGGCACTACGAACGGGCCGATCGCGGCGGGGGTCAGGTCGATGAGGCGTTTACCCAGGGGCGCCAGCCGCTCGTGGTTCTGTTTGTGCGCCTTGGCCGAGGTCGCGTCGAAGACGATCTCGATCTCGTCGAAGTTCGGCAGCGCGATCAGGCCCTCCACCCCTTCGTGGGTGGTGGGCACCTTCAGCCGGGCGGCCCGGGCCAGGCCGTCGGATTCCGGGTCGATACCGACCATGGCGCCCATCTCCAGGAACCGGGAATGGCGCAGGACCTTGATCATCAGGTCCGTGCCGATATTGCCCGATCCGATGATCGCGACCTTGGTGCGTGTGTTGTTGTCACTCACTGGGATACCTCCGAAGCGGTGGTGAACGAAGCTGTGACCGTCCCGAGGCCGGAGATGGCGGCGGTGACGGTGGCGCCGGGATGCAGCGGCCGCATCGGGCCGAGCGCTCCCGAGAGGATCACCTGTCCGGCGCGCAGGGGCTCGCCGAAGGTGCGGGCCTGCCGGGCGAGCCAGGACAGGGCATTGAGAGGGTCGCCGAGGCAGGCGGCGCCGTTCCCGGTCGACACCTCTTCGCCGTCGATCCGCATACTCATGGTGACGTCGACCGGTTCGAAATCGTCGAGGGTGCGACGTTCGGTCCCGAGCACGTAGAGCCCGCTGGACGCGTTGTCGGCGACGGTGTCGGCGAAGGAGATGTTCCAGTCGGTGATCCGGCTGTCGACGATCTCGAGTGCGGCCACCGCCTCGGCCACGGCCGCGCGGCACTGTTCGATATCGAGCGGCCCGTCGGCGAGATCGGCGCCCAGAACGAACGCGATCTCGGCCTCGGCCCGGGGTTGCAGTAGCCGGTCGATGGGGATCACATCCCCATCGGAGTAGGCCATATCGGAGAACAGGACCCCGAAATCGGGCTGATCCACGCCCAGCTGCTGCTGGACGGCCGCCGAGGTGGCGCCGATCTTGCGGCCCACCACGGTGATCTCCGGGGACACCCGGGCGGCGTTGAACCGCTCCTGGATCCGGTAGGCGGTGGCGACATCGTCCGGACTGATCAGCCCCTCGCGCAGCGGGGCGCAGGTCCGGCGCGTCTCCGCGGCGGTTATCAGGCGTTGCGCGGCGCGCGCGACGATCGACTCGTCGACACCGGGCCCGCTGTCGCTGATGCTGTCGACAGTGGTTGCCACCACGACCTCCGTTCTCCTCTTCGTTGGGGTGTGCCACCAGTGCACACCCTCGAAGCGCAGCTGAACAGTAAAATGGTCCACTGAACGGACCACTCCGCGAAAGAAGTCAGCCATGCCGGAACATCAGCTCGACGAGCGCTCCGTCCTGGGCCGCGCGCTGCTGATCCTCGAGTCGTTCGGGGTGGAAGATCAGGCCGTGGGACTGTCCGAGCTCACCCGGCGCACCGGTCTCCCGAAGGCCACCGTGCACCGGATATGCCGGGACCTCGCGGCCGCGCGGCTACTGAGCTCGGCGCCGGACGGCTACCGGCTCGGCCGCGGGCTGTTCGAGCTGGGCATGCGGGCGGCCACCGAACGAACCCTGCTCGAGGTCGCGGTGCCTTTCCTGCAGGATCTGTTCACCCGCACTTCGGAAACGGTGCATTTCGGTGTACGCGACGGCGACGAGGTGGTCTACATCAGCAAGATCGGCGGCCACCGCCAGGCCCGGGCCCCGTCCCGGATCGGCGGCCGGATGCCGCTGTACTGCACCGCGATCGGCAAGGCACTGCTCGCCCACTCCGGGTCCGAGACGATCGACCGCATCCTCGCCGGACCGCTCACCCGGCGCACCCCACGCACCGTGGTCGCGCCCGGCCTGCTCCGGGCACAACTCACCCAGGTCGTCGAACGCGGGCTGGCCTACGAGTACGAGGAGTCCGCGACCGGCATCGTCTGTGTGGCCGCACCCGTCCTCAGCGCCGACGACCGCCCACTCGCGGCGATTTCGGTCACCGGTCCGGTCGCCCGGTTCAACCCCGAGGCGCACGCCGCATCGGTCCATGCGGCAGCGGCCGGTGTGGCGTCCATTCTGGCTCGGCGCGCGGAGCGTTTGTGAGCCGAATACCGCTGCGGTGCGGCGATATGGGCGCATTGCAACGGGTTCGCTACCCCCACGGAACAGCGGGGGACCCACCGCTGTTCCAGGTAACGTCGTCGAGCGATCTGTTTTCGCCGGAAGCAACACATCGGCGCCCGGAACCCAGGAGAGGCCATGCATACGCCCGCAGGGTTGTTGTGCCGAGGCACCGCGGACCTCACGGCGAATATTCGGGGCGCCGGACAGACCTACGGTGAAATCATCCGGCAAGTCGCCCAGGGATACCGCGAATCCGCCCGCCGCATGATCGACGCAGAGGGCACCGGTGGCCTCATGTTCTCGGTCGGACGAGATATGCGGCAACTCTCGCCGACCCCGGTATGGCTACGCGGCCGGGTCCTGCAGACCGCGGCCGAGCGCGCGGCGGGCCGGCCGACGCTTGTGCGGTTCCGCTCGGATTCGGTCGCCTACAGCGTGTTGTCAGACGACGAGGGCATGCCGGTCGGGCTGTCCTTCGACAGCAGGGACGGCGATGAAGCCAAACGGGCCGCGTACGCGAAAGCGGCCGACCGGCAGGGCGATCGCCAGTACGAGGTCGGCACCGACGACGACTCCCGGCAATGGGAGAAGGACGGCCAGTGGGGGATCGACCGTGCGAATACCAGGACGGTGTCCGCGCCGTGGTTCGATCCCGACCGTCCCGGCGGGCCGACCCTCATCGGCGGACACGCCGGACCGTCCAGGTTCCACATCGAAACCGACGAGGCCTACACCATGGACGGTCACCGGTTGGAACGGCCGGAACTCACCGTGGACGGCAATACCCTGGGCACACATCTGGTCACCAATCCGGATTTCTGGGTGATCCACACGGCCCAGGGCGGGGGGCATGTCGTGTACCACTCCGTCTGCAGCCCAGGAGGAACCACACAAACGGGACTCCGGAGCAACTACAACAACGGCGTGTACGGCGAGACCGGAGACTGGGGACCGGTTCGCCACCACGGCACGACGCTCAGCGGCTCCGCGGAGGTCCTGCACCGACACGGTGTCGACGCCCCGGTCCACGGCGCGAACGGCGAGACCTCGACACAAGCACACCTTCCCGACGGGAGGCCGGACGGTCGGCCGGTACCTGGATCGGACAGTGGTTTCGACTGGAACCCGGTCCCGGACCGGTCCTCGATCGTCGTCCTGTCCGAGAAGGACGCCAACGGCAACCTCGTGGAGGGCGCCTTCCTCACGGTCCACCCACCATCGGCCTCCGGCACGCATACCTAGGCGCCGCCGCGGCTAGGTACGGACACCTCCGTCCTCGCCACCGGCAGGTTGTAGGCCGCCGAACCTCCGTCGAAACGGTTGAGGAACATGTACTCGACTGCCGCTACGAGGATTTCACCGAATGCCCGCGCTTCCGCGCCGAGATCCTGGCGTCCTGCGGCGGCAGCTGCTGACCTGGATCGCGATGGATCCGTTCATCTTCGGTGGGCAACACCCACCGAACGGTCGACCGCACACACCCGAAAAGCGCGCCCCGGTGCGGGGCGCGCGGCACGGCGGCGCACCGGAGGGACA